>NZ_JBIWCL010000034.1:0-89613 GCF_044761485.1 Streptomyces sp. NPDC097617 | reverse complement strand
TCACCCAAGACGGCAACCACAACCTCTCCGCCGCACTCCCCCGCACCTCCAGCGACATCGAGGCCTGGATGGCCGACCTGAAGGGCTGACGCCCGCTCAGAACTCCTCGGGCCCGGCGGGCTCGGTGGAACCGGCGGGCTCGGTGGAACCGGCGAGTTCCGCGAGTGCCGCCCGGGCCAGGGCGGGGAGCGGCTCGGCGGGAGCCGCGGAGGCCAGCCCGTCGAGGTGCTTCAGGAACGCGCCGACGGTGGTGAAGGGGCCGACCGGGCGGAGCAGCCAGAGGCGGCCCCGCGGCCGGGGCGGCAGCCCGAGCTCCGCCAGGGCCTCGTCGGCCTCCCGGTCGAGGTCCCGCAGGTCCGGCTCGGGCAGTGGGGCGCACTCCACGCCGGTGATGTGCCCGTGGCCGTCGAGGGAGGTGTCCACGGCCCAGTGGGTGGAGCGGTCGGGGATCCAGGTCCGGGCCGCCGGGGGCCAGACGTACGTAAGGAACACCCAGCGCAGGTCCTCGGGCGCCGGCTCCCAGCCGAGCACCTCCAGCTCCCGCATCTCGGGCAGCCGGTCCGGCTCCAGCTCGCTGCGGCCGGTGCGGCGCAGTGCGAGCGGGTGCGGTGTTCCGTCCACGTCCCACGACATGCGCCGCACGCTATCCGACACGGTGACCGATATGCGTGACCCGCAGCGGCGCGAACCCCCTGAAGGGCCCCGCCCCGCCTACGCCTGCGTCCGGTCCAGCGGGTTGGCCGCGATACGGGTGGCCGCGCCCCCGGCCACGTACGCGGCGGCCGCGCAGTCGGGTTTGCGCACGGCCTGGTCCTCGACCAGCGCCAGGAACGCGGCGCCGAAGTCGCCCCGCGGGTACGCGGCGAGCAGGTCCGCGGTGAAGGCGGGATCGAACTCGGCGACGCGCAGACCCGAGACGTCCGCGCTGGTGCCGACCTGCAACAGGTGGCTCTCCACGTCCTCGGCGGCGCTCACGTCGTCCCGCATGTGCAGGACGACGACCTCCTCGGCGCGCGCCCGGCGGGCCGCCGGCCAGCCCAGCCCCGCCGTCAGGACGCGCGCGACGTGACCGCCCGCCTCCTCGAAGGAAAGGGTGTGGCTGTCGAAGGGCGCGGTCAGGCCCAGGTCGTGCAGCAGGGCGCTGACGTAGAGGAGTTCCGCGTCGTACGTCAGCCCGTGCTGCTGCGCGTACCGGGCTCCGAAGGCGTAGGAGCGGACCGAATGGTTCAGGAGGGTCGTGTCCGCATACTCCGAGGCGATCTCGTGAGCAGCGCGGGCCGATACGGTGTCAAGCGTCCACGTCTTCATGGGGCGTCAGCGTAGGCGGCGGCTGAAGTCGACCTCGGACGGGGGCTCCCCGGGCCAGTTGAGCCGGGTCGGGGCGAGCGGGGTCTCGGCGAGGACGGTCCCGCGCGAGACGACGTACCGCGGGCGGACCTGGCGGCGGATCGCCTCCTCGGGCGAGGGCGCCGGGAGCAGGACGAAGGAGGCGGGGACGCCCGCGGTGATGCCGTACTCGCTCTCCGCGAGGCCGAGCACCCGCGCCGCACGCTCCGTCACCATCGAGAAGGCCAGCGGGACCTCGTCGTCGCCGGTGAGCTGGGCGGCGTACAGCCCGACGAGGGCGGTCTGCAGCGGGTTGGCGGTGCCCAGCGCGTTCCACGGGTCCATCACGTCGTCGTGGCCGAAGGCGACGTTGACCCCGGCGGCCAGCATCTCCTTGACCTGGGTGAGGCCGCGCCGCTTGGGATAGGCGTCGAAGCGGCCCTGGAGGCCCAGGTTGGCGAACGGGTTGGAGACGAGGTTGATGCCGGAACGGGCCAGCAGCCGCTGGAGTTTGTAGCTGTACGCCCCGTTGTAGGAGCCCATGGCCGTGGTGTGCGAGGCCGTGGCGCGTCCGCGCAGCCCCGAACGCAGGGCCAGGGTGGCCAGCACCTCCACGAAGCGCGACTGCTCGTCGTCGATCTCGTCGCAGTGCGCGTCCACCCGCAGGCCGTGTTCCTCGGCCAGCGCGAAGGCCGTGTGCAGCGAGGCCACACCGTCCTCGCGGGTGTCCTCGAAGTGCGGGATCGCGCCCACGACGTCCGCCCCGCGGGCGACGGCCTCGCGCAGCAGCCCCTCGCCGCCGGGGAAGGAGACGATGCCCTCCTGCGGGAAGGCCACGATCTGCAGGGTCATGAAGTCCCGGACCCGGTCGCGCACCTCCAGCAGCGCGTCGAGCGCGGTGAGGTCCGGGTCGGTGATGTCGCAGTGGGTCCGCACGTGCAGCACCCCGTGGGCAGCCTGCCAGCGCAGCACCTCGGTGGCCCGCGCGATCACGTCCTCACGGGTCAGGGTCCGCTTGCGTTCGCTCCAGCAGGCGATGCCCTCCCAGAGGGTGCCGGAGGCGTTGGGGCGGGGCTCTCCGGCGGTCAGAGCCGTGTCCAGGTGGATGTGGGGCTCGACGAACGGCGCGGTGAGCAGGCCGCCGTGGGCCTCGATGAGGATGCCGGTCGCCGGCGGTTCCTTCTGGTCGTCGTACGGGATCACCCGCGCGATGCGGCCGTCCTCCGCGACCTCGACGTCGGACAGGCCGTGGGAGTGCAGCAGCCGGGCGCCCCGGACGATCATCCGCATGGCGCCAGCCTAGAGAGGTATCCGGGGCAATACACCTAGCCGCGCTTGGCCTGGGCCTTCTGCTGCATGCCGCGCGTCTTCGCGGCGTTGCTGTGGATGTCCCGGACCGCGGCTTTGGCACGGGCCTCGGCGGCCGTGTTCTTCGCCAGGGCACGCTCGGAGTCCTGGTGGCTGTGGTGGCCGGTGCGGGCCTTCTTGGCCATGACCGTTCCTCCTCGGACGGGACGGCCGATGCGTTCCACTCTCCGCCCGTTCCGGGCGGTCGGCATCCCGGGGAGCGCTGCGGCCACAATGGGGCGCATGACCAGCGACAGTGAGATGACCCCCGACATGCCCGACTGGGAGAAGCGGTTCCGGGCACCGCGCGTGGGACTTCCCGACTGGGCCGAGGACGCGCCGGACCGATCGCTCTTCGTCTCCAACGCGACCGGAACCTTCGAGCTCTACGCCTGGGACCGCGCGACCGGCGGCCAGCGGCAGGCCACCGACCGCCCCAACGGCACCACCGACGGCACCCTCTCCCCCGACGGCGAGTGGATCTGGTGGTTCTCCGACACCGACGGCGACGAGTTCGGCACCTGGGTGCGCCAGCCCTTCGCGGGCGGCCCCGACGAACCGGCCACCCCCGGGCTGGAGCCCTCGTACCCCGCCGGGCTGGCCATCGGGCGGGACGGGACGGCCGTCGTGGGGCGCTCCACCGACGAGGACGGCTCCACCGTCCACGTGGTCCGGCCGGACGGCTCCGCACCCACCGTCATCTACCGGCACCGGGAGTCGGCCGGTGTCGGCGACCTGTCCCGCGACGGAACGCTCGTGGCCGTCGAGCACACCGAGCACGGCGACGCGATGCACTCCGCCCTGCGCGTCCTGGACCTCGACGCACGCACCGTCGCCGAGCTGGACGACACCCGGGGCGGGACCGAGGAGCTGGGCCTGGAGGTCCTCGGCTTCGCCCCGGTCGTCGGCGACACCCGGCTGCTCGTCGGCCACCAGCGGCGCGGCCGCTGGGAGCCGATGGTCTGGGACGTGGCCACCGGTGCCGAGCAGGAGCTCGCGATCGACCTGCCGGGTGACGTCAGCGCCGAGTGGTACCCGGACGGGTCCGCGCTGCTGGTCGCGCACAGCTTCGAGGCGCGCAGCGAGCTGTGGCGTTACGACCTGGCCGCACGGGAGCTCGTACGCGTGGACACGCCGCCGGGTTCGGTGTCGGGGGCCACCGCCCGGCCCGACGGAACGGTGGAGTACCTGTGGTCCTCGGCCGCCGAGCCCTCGACCGTACGGTCCACCGCGGGCGGGATCGTCCTGGACCCGCCCGGCTTCCGGGCGCCCGGATCGCTGCCGGTCCAGGACGTGTGGGTGGAGGGCCCGGGCGGGCGGATCCACGCGCTCGCGCAGCGGCCGGCGGGCCACGGCGAAGGCCCCTTCCCGACGATCTTCGAGATCCACGGCGGGCCGACCTGGCACGACAGCGACTCCTTCGCCTCGGCCCCGGCGGCCTGGCTGGACCACGGCTTCGCCGTGGTGCGGGTCAACTACCGCGGTTCGACGGGCTACGGCCGCGAGTGGACCGACGCCCTCAAGCACCGGGTCGGGCTGATCGAGCTGGAGGACATCGCGGCGGTCCGCGAGTGGGCCGTCTCCTGCGGCCTCGCGGACCCGGCGCGCATGGTGCTGTCGGGCGGTTCCTGGGGCGGATACCTGGCGCTGCTGGGCGTGGGCACGCAGCCCGACGCCTGGGCCGTGGGGCTGGCCGCCGTACCGGTCGCGGACTACGTGGCGGCCTACCACGACGAGATGGAGGCGCTCAAAGCCCTGGACCGCACCCTCTTCGGCGGTACGCCGGAGGAGGTCCCGGAGCGCTTCGAGGCGTCCTCGCCGCTGACGTACGTGGATGCCGTGAAGGCACCCGTCCACATCGCGGCGGGCGTGAACGATCCGCGCTGCCCGATCCGCCAGATCGACAACTACGTGGACCGGCTCGCCGCGCGCGGGGCGGTGCACGAGGTGTACCGCTACGACGCGGGGCACGGTTCGCTGGTGGTGGAGGAGCGGATCAAGCAGGTCCGGATGGAGCTGGAGTTCGCGCTGAAGCACCTGCCGCACTGACCCTGCGGGAGGACGACCGGTGCACCCCCCGTACGGTGGTGGGGTGCACCGGTTTCTCCTGACCCCGCGCTGGTGGGGGATCAACGTCTTCGTCGCGCTCGCCGTTCCCTTCTGCCTGTTCATGGGGTCCTGGCAGCTCGGCCGGTTCGAGGACCGCGTCGACACCCACCGGGAGGCGTCCGCCGAGCGGCCCGCCGACCAGGTGGCCGCTCCCCTGGACTCGCTGCTCCCGGTCGACAAAACGACCTCCGGACGGCTGGCCTCCACCACCGGTGAGTACGGCGACCAGCTGCTGGTGCCGGAGCGCATGCTCGACGGTGAGTCGGGGTTCTACGTGCTGACCCTGCTGAAGACCGACTCCGGCAAGGCCGTCCCGGTGGTCCGGGGCTGGCTGCCGGGGGCGGCGGACCCCGCGAAGGCGCCGGCCGCGCCCACCGGTCGGGTCGAGGTCAGCGGGGCCCTGCAGGCCTCGGAGAACTCCGGCACCAAGGGGGCGCACGCCCAGGGCGGCCTGCCGGCCGGGCAGCTCGGGGTGATCGGGGCGGCCTCACTGGTCAACCTCGTCGCCTACGACCTGTACGACGCCTGGCTGACCGTGCAGACCCCGTCGGACGGGATGGTTCCGGTGCCCGCGCAGGCGCCGACCAACACCGGGCTCGACCTCAAGGCCTTCCAGAACCTCGGCTACACCGGCGAGTGGTTCGTCTTCGTCGCCTTCGTGCTCTTCATGTGGTTCCGGCTCTACCGCCGCGAGGTGGAGACCATCCGCGACGCCGAGGCCGGCCTGCTGGAGACCGCCGCCTAGCCGGACTCCCGGTCCGTACTCCCGGTCCGGATGCCCGGCCCCGCTCGGCGGGGCGCCCCTATGCGACCGGGATCGGGCCCGTCCGGTACACCGTTCCGCCGCAGACCTCGGGAATCGTCGTCTGCGTCGTCGCGGCGCCCGACTGCGGGGTGTGCGAGACGGCCACGCCGGGCGCGGTCGACCCCGCCCCCGACTGCGGGTCGGCGGCCACCGCGTTCCCCGCGCCGGCCGAGGTGCCCGCGGATCCGGTCTGCGGCGGATTGCCTCCCGCGTCCTGGTTCCCCGGCGTACAGGTCTCTCCCGAGGGCACCCACGCGAAGCGGACCTCGTACGCGGTGTTCGGCGGGAGCACGAGGGCCGCGGATGCCGCCGACGGATCGGGCAGCCCGCTCGCCGGGTCGCCCGCCTTGTGGCCGACCACTGCGACCGCGGATCCCGAGCCGGTTCCGGTCACGGATGCCGGGGCCGCCGTCAGGGTGTCCTGTCCGCTGACCGCGCAGGCCTGCGTCGAAACGTTCGCGACGCGGAAGCTGCCGTACACCTTGCCGTCGGTCTCCGCGGGCCGGGCCGAGCCCACCACCCCGAGCTGGTCCGCACCGCACCCGGGCACACCCGGCGCCACCACCGGCGGCAGCGGGCCCGAGCCGACGACCGAACCGGCGGAACCGCCGGGTCCGGCCGTGGTGCCGGCGCCCGACGGGCCGGCCGTCCCACCGCCCGCGGCGGAGCCCTGCGCGGCGTCCGGCTGCCCGGTGACACCGCCCACGACCGGGATGTCGCCGAAGGAACGGCTCGAACTCGGGCGGTCCCCGAATCCGTTCTGGTGCGGATCGGAGGCGAGTCCGTCCCGCCGGTCCGCCGCGGCCGCGCCGTGTCCGGCCATGGCCGGGTGGTCCTCGGCCGCGCCATCGGCCGCGGTCAGGTGCAGGGCGGCCGGGATCGCGGTCCCGGCGAGCAGCACCGCGGCAGCGGCGCCGACGAGGGCGACCCGGCGGTTACGGGTCCGGCGCGCGGGGACGGCGCACCGCAGTCGCTCCAGCGCTTCCGTCGAGGGCTGCAGGCCCTCGACGGCCCCGCGCAGGAGGATGCGCAGCTCCTCCTCCTCGCCCGGTCCGCCCGGTCCGCCGGATGCGCCCAGCGACGTGTGGTCGTCCATCATGACTGCGCAGCCTCCATCGCCACCCGCAGCGCGGCAATGCCCCGCGATCCGTACGCCTTCACCGAGCCGAGCGATATTCCGAGCGTCTCGGCAACCTGGGCCTCCGTCATGTCCGCGAAGTAGCGCAGGACCAGCACCTCGCGCTGGCGGCGCTGCAGTCCGCGCATCGACTTGATCAGATCGTCCCGCTCCAGCTGGTCGTACGCGCCCTCTTCTGCGCTCGCCATGTCCGGCATCGGCTTCGAGAGCAGCTTGAGGCCGAGGATGCGGCGGCGCAGGGCGGACCGCGAGAGGTTCACGACGGTCTGGCGCAGGTACGCCAGGGTCTTCTCGCGGTCGCGGACCCGGTTGCGGGCGGAGTGCACCCGGATGAAGGCCTCCTGCACCACGTCCTCGCAGGAGGCGGTGTCGTCGAGGAGCAGCGCGGCCAGGCCCAGGAGCGAGCGGTAGTGCGCCTGGTAGGTCGCGGTGAGGTGGTCGACGGTGGTGCCGGCCACCACCTCGGCCGTCTCGCTCTTGGCTGCCCCGTCCGCCTCAGCGCTGTCGCGCGGCGCGGGCACGAGGCCGCCCCGGATCGGTACGACGGTCCGTACGGGCGCCTCTGACGGCCCCGCCGGCGGGACGGGCACGATCACGGGGAAACCGCCGCCGGGCGCACGGAGACCCCGGCGCGACGGGATGATCCCGATCTGCGCCGGTCGGACGACTGGTTCGAGCAGTGCCTCTGCCACGCCAGTTGGACACGCGTCCCCCCATCAGGGTTGTACGCGCGAGGCATCCTCACCAGCAAAATCCCTATTGCCCTCATGCGTACCCGCTCTTCCCGATTGCCCCGTCTTATCGAGACGGCAGTCGGGCCATCACCTTGATCAAGGGATCAGCACCGATCCTACAAAGCGAATTACGCAAATTCACCTGCGATCAGTTCCGCGATCTGTGTGGCATTCAGGGCCGCGCCCCTGCGGAGATTGTCCGCGCACACGAAGAACTCCAGGGCGTAGGGGTCGTCGAGCGAGGCCCGCACCCGTCCCACCCAGGCGGGATCCGTCCCGGCGGCGTCCACGGGCGTGGGAAACTCCCCGGCCTCGGGGTCGTCCACGAGCACCACGCCGGGCGCGGCCTCCAGGATCTCCCGGGCGTGCGCCGCTTCCACCTCGCGCTCGAACCGGGCCCGCACCGTCAGTGAGTGCCCGATCAGCACCGGCACCTGGACGCAGGTCACCGAGACCGGGAGATGCTCCAGCTGCAGGATCCGGCGCGTCTCGCCGCGTACCGCCAGCTCGTGAGAGGACCAGCCGTCCGCGCGCAGCTCGCCGGACCAGGGCACGACATTGAGGGCGAGCGGGGCCGCGAAGGGGCCGGTGTCCTCGCCCACGGCACGGCGTACGTCCCCGGGCTGCTCGCCCAGGGAGGTTCCGGCGACCAGCGACTGCTGGCGGCGCAGCGCCTCGGAGCCTGCCCGGCCGGCGGCGCTCGCGGCCTGGTACGAGGAGACCACCAGGTCGCGCAGGGAGTACTCGGAGTGCAGCGCGCCCAGCGCCGCGATCATGGTGGCGGTCACACAGTCCGGGCCGGCGACGATCCCGCGCGGCCGGATCCGTGCGGCGTGCCCGTTGACCTCGGGCACCACCAGCGGGACCTCGGGGTCCTCGCGGAAGGCGGCGGACAGGTCGATGGCGACCGAGCCGCGCGCGGTGACGATGGGAGCCCAGCGGGCCGAGATGTCGGCCGGGGTGAGGAAGAGGGCGATGTCGCCCGGCCCGAGGCCGTCGAAGGCATCCTCGGTGAGGGCGATCACCTCGCACTCCTGCGCGCGCACGGCCAGCATGCGGCCGGCGGAGCGCGCGGAGGCGATCAGGCGGATCTCGCCCCAGACGTCCGCGCGCTGGGACAGCATCTGGAGCAGGATCGCACCGACTGCTCCGGTCGCCCCGACCACGGCGAGTGCCGGGCCGGAGGACCGGGTGGGGGTCATCGTCCGGTGCCCCCGTAGACGACCGCTTCGTCACTGTCGGAGTCGAGGCCGAAGGCCGTGTGCACGGCTCGGACGGCCTCGTTGACGTCGTCCTGGCGGGTGACCACGGAGATGCGGATCTCGGAGGTCGAGATCAGCTCGATGTTCACGCCCGCGTCGGCCAGCGCCTGGAAGAACGAGGCGGTGACGCCCGGGTTCGTCTTCATGCCCGCGCCGACCAGGGAGATCTTGCCGATCTGGTCGTCGTAGCGCAGGGAGTCGAAGCCGATCGCGCCCTTCGCCTTCTCCAGGGCCTCGATGGCCTTGTGGCCCTCGGCCTTGGGGAGGGTGAAGGAGATGTCCGTGAGGCCCGTGGAGGCCGCGGAGACGTTCTGCACGATCATGTCGATGTTGATCTCGGCGTCCGCGATGGCGCGGAAGATCGCCGCGGCCTCGCCCGGCTTGTCCGGGACGCCGACGACCGTGATCTTGGCTTCGGAGACGTCGTGCGCGACTCCGGAGATGATGGCGTGCTCCACCTGCGCGTCCCCTTGCGGATTCTCGTTGCTGACCCAGGTGCCCGGCAGTCCGGAGAAGGACGAGCGGACGTGGATCGGGATGTTGTAGCGGCGCGCGTACTCGACGCAGCGGTGCAGCAGCACCTTGGAGCCGGAGGCCGCGAGCTCCAGCATGTCCTCGGAGGAGATCCAGTCGATCTTCTTCGCCTTCTTCACGACGCGGGGGTCCGCGGTGAAGACGCCGTCGACGTCGGTGTAGATCTCGCAGACCTCGGCGTCCAGCGCCGCGGCGAGGGCGACGGCGGTGGTGTCCGAGCCGCCCCGGCCGAGGGTGGTGATGTCCTTGGAATCCGCGGACACGCCCTGGAAGCCGGCGACGATGGCGATGTTGCCCTCGTCCAGCGCGGTGCGGATTCTGCCCGGCGTGACATCGATGATGCGCGCTTTGTTGTGCACCGAGTCGGTGATCACGCCTGCCTGGCTACCGGTGAACGACTGGGCCTCGTGGCCCAGGTTTTTGATCGCCATGGCCAGCAGGGCCATGGAGATCCGCTCTCCGGCGGTCAGCAGCATGTCGAATTCGCGCCCGGCCGGCATCGGGGATACCTGCTCGGCGAGATCGATCAGCTCGTCCGTTGTGTCGCCCATCGCGGAAACCACGACGACCACCTGGTGGCCGTTCTTCTTGGCATCCACGATCCGCTTGGCGACGCGCTTGATGCCCTCGGCATCGGCTACGGAGGAGCCTCCGTACTTCTGCACGACAAGGCCCACGTGCGCTCCTCGCTCAGTCCGTCTCATTGCTGGTGCAGTCTAACGAGCGACCGGGATCCGACCGCCTCGTACCACATCATGAGACGAAAAGATCAGAGAATGAGTTCCCGGTTCGACCGCTCACTTGCGGCCGAGGCCACCGAGCTCCTCCGCCATCACCTGTCCGGCCTGCTCCGCGAGGTCGTCCTCGGCCATGTCCTCGTCCGTGTCCAGGCCGTCCAGTGCCGCGAGGGGCTGGTCGAGGCGGACGTGGGCGATCAGCGACTGCAGGGCGCGCAGCGTCGCCGAGGCCGTCGGACCCCAGTTGGTGAAGTACGAGAACTGCCACCACCACAGCGCCTCGGTGATCCGGCCCGCCTGGTGGTGGATGAGGCCGTGCCGCAGGTCGGCGACCACGTCGGCGAGGTCGTCCGAGATCCGGTGCGCGACCGGGGGCTTGCGCGGCTCGTACGGATCGAAGACCTCGGAGTAGACGTCGACCGGCTCCAGCATGACCGCGAAGCGCTCGCGCAGATCGTCCACGTCCGGCTCCGGGCCCAGGTCGGGCTCGTAGCGCTCGTCGGGCAGCACGTCCTGGTACGCGCCCAGCCGGCCGCCCGCCAGCAGCAGCTGGGACACCTCCAGGAGGAGGAAGGGCACCGCGCTGTCCGGGTCCTCGCCCTTGGCCACCTCGGTGACCGCGACGATGAAGGACTCGATCTGGTCCGAGATCGAGGCGGCGAAGTCGTCCGGATCCTGTCCCAGGGCGTGCAGCGTTGCGTCAGACATCGAGAAGTCGCCTTCCTTCAAAGGCCCGCCCGAGCGTGACCTCGTCCGCGTACTCCAGATCTCCCCCGACGGGGAGCCCGCTGGCCAGGCGGGTGACCTTCAGGCCCATGGGCTTGATCATGCGGGCGAGGTAGGTGGCGGTCGCCTCGCCCTCCAGGTTCGGGTCGGTGGCCAGGATCAGCTCGGTCACCTCGCCGTCCGCCAGGCGCGCCAGCAGCTCGCGGATGCGCAGGTCGTCCGGCCCGACGCCCTCGATCGGGCTGATCGCGCCGCCGAGGACGTGGTACTTGCCCCGGAACTCGCGCGTCCGCTCGACCGCGACGACGTCCTTCGGCTCCTCCACCACGCAGATGACCGTGGTGTCCCGGCGCGGATCACGGCAGATGCCGCACCGCTCCTCCTGCGCCACGTTTCCGCACACCGCGCAGAACCGGACCTTGTCCTTGACCTCCAGCAGCGCGTGCGCGAGGCGGCGGACGTCGGTGGGCTCGGCCTGCAGGATGTGGAAGGCGATCCGCTGCGCGCTCTTGGGCCCGACGCCGGGCAGCCTGCCCAGTTCGTCGATCAGGTCCTGAACCACGCCTTCGTACAACGGACTGCCTTCTTTCGTCGGGTAGGGGTGAGGGGGTTAGAACGGGAGGCCGGGGATACCGCTGCCGCCGCCCAGACCCTGGGCCAGCGGGCCCAGCTTCTGCTGCTGGAGCGCCTGCGCGTTCTCGTTGGCCGCCTGGACCGCGGCGACCACCAGGTCGGCCAGCGTCTCGGTGTCCGCGGGGTCCACGGCCTTCGGGTCGATCACCAGCGCGCGCAGCTCTCCGGAACCGGTGACGGTAGCCCGCACCAGACCGCCGCCGGCCTGGCCCTCGACCTCGGCCTGTGCCAGCTCCTCCTGCGCGACCGCGAGATCCTGCTGCATCTTCTGGGCCTGCTGGAGCAGCTGCTGCATGTTGGGCTGGCCACCACCGGGAATCACAGGGCACTCACTCCATATGTCGTACGTCGAGACCTTCGGAACGCTTGGTCAATCCGAGCCTACGTGCTCCCCGGGCGCCGCGCCCTACGCCGTGAGGACCAACTCTTTCGAGTGAGAGATGGGGCGTACGCGTACCTGCTGGAGACCTCCTTGCGGGCGGAAATCCCGGGAATCGTCGCCCATCGCCCGTCATTCGAAGGTAGGAAGAGCATGCGCATCATTGCGCACACGCGCACCACCACACGTCAGCGCAGGCAGAGGGAGTGCCGGGTGAGCCAGCCGGAGATGCAGCCCGAGGGGCCACCCCGGGATCCCCGGGAGGAAGGCGGCGGGCCGATGGCGGCCGGCGATCTGACCGGCCGGCCGTTCCCCCTCGGAGACTGGGGCGAGCCCGCCGAGCGGCTCGACGAGCTCTACCGGCGGGTCGAGGCCGACGCACTGCGCACCGCCGAGTGGTACCTGTCCGACCGGGCGTGGAAGCGGCGCGGTGCGCGCGTGCTGCGCGTCGGGGCCGCCGTCGGCGCGGTCACGGGCGCCTCGATGCCGCTGCTGGAGCTGACGGGCTCGATCCCGAGCGCCTCCACCTACGGCTACCTCGCGCTACTGCTGGGTGCGGCCGCGCTGGCCTGCGACCGGTTCTTCGGGCTGACGTCCGGGTGGATGCGGGACGTGGCCACGGCCCAGGCCGTGCAGCGCCGGCTCCAGACCCTCCAGTTCGACTGGGCCTCGGAGAACGTGCGCGAGGTACTCGGACCCACCGAGGGCACGGCCAGCGAGGCCGCCGAGCGGTGCCTGACCGTGCTGCGCCGCTTCTCGGAGGACATCACGGAGCTGGTGCGCTCGGAGACGGCGGACTGGATGGTGGAGTTCCGGGCCGGGCCAGCGCCCCTGGTGATGCAGTCGCTGGGGGCCTCCGGGGGGCGTGCGGACGCCAACATCCCGCCCGCCCGCTTCCCGCTGCCGCCGGGCACCAGACCGAACATGCCCCGGCAGCGGCCGCCGGAGCAGCCGCGCTGAAGGACGGGCGGGGCCGGGGTTCCGCGCGGCGGACCCGTACCCCGCCCACCGGAGGCGGTCGCGGCCTCAGCTGAAGATGATCATCGATCCTTGGCCGAGACTCCGCGTCGCGGCCGCGTGCAGCCCCAGCCATACGTGCCGCTCACGGGCGAACGGACTGTCGTCGTACGGGATCGGCCCCGCGGGCTCCTCCAGCATCGTCGGCCGCCCCGGCGGCGCCGGCGCGGCGGGCGGGTTCCCCGGGTCTATCCCGATGGCGGGGGCCACGAACATCAGCTCCCGCAGCAGCCCCTGTACGGACCCCAGCGGTCCGCCCCCGGCCAGCAGCTCCTCGTTCGCCAGCGGAACAGGGAAGTCCACCGGCACGTACGCTCCGGCGTGGTCGTAGTGCCACACCAGGTGCGACTGCTGGGCCGTGGGCTCGAACATCTCCAGCAGCTGCTCGTAGTCCCCGCCCAGCTCGTCCACCGGAGTCACGGGCAGCCCGCAGAGCTGGAGCAGGTACGCCCGCCTCAGGAAATGCAGGGCGTCGTAGTCGAAACCGGCGACCGGGGCGACGTCCCCGCTCAGGCCCGGCATGTACGCGAACACGGGCACGGACGGCAGTCCGGCCGCGCCCAGCGCCTTGTCGTACGAGGCGATCTCTTCCGCAAAGGGGTTGTCGGGGCTGTGGCACAGCACGTCGACAAGGGGGACCAGCCACAGGTCACAGGCCACTCGGCCTCCGATCAGTCGTTGTCGCCGATCGGGCCAGCGTAGTGGCCCGGACACCCTCCGCGAAGGGATGCGCAGAACCTGGGCACCCCCCGGGGCCTCAGAGCCGGGCGGCCCAGGCCAGCGCGTGCCCGTTGTAGCCCCTCACGATGGCGCGCACCGCGTCGGCATCGGCCAGCGTCACCGCCTCCACCAGCTCGCTGTGAGCGTTCCACAGGGCCGCCCGCAGCTGCGGTTCGCGCTGGAGGTGGGGGACGGCGAAGACCCAGCACTGCACACGGATACGGTGCAGGAACTCGGATATGTAGGTGTTGGCGACCAGCCCGCTCAGCTCCCGCCAGAAGCGCAGGTCGTAGCCGATCAGGACTTCGAGCGAACCGCTCTGCGCGGCCCGCCGCGCCTCCTCGCCCCGACGGCGCACCGACACCAGCAGCTCGCCGGAGCCGGGGGCGGTGCCACGCTCGGCGAGGTGGCGGAAGATCCCGTCCACGACCAGCGCGCGGGCCTCGATCATGCCCCGGAAGTCGTCGACGGTGAAGATCCGCACGCGGAAACCGCGGTGCTGGACCAGTTCGAGAAGTCCCTGGGCCGAGAGGTCCACGAGTGCCTCGCGCACCGGGGTCGCCGAGACCTCGTACTGCTCGGCGATCTGCTTGACGGTGAACTCGGTCCCCGGAGGCAGGCGTCCCGCGAGCACTTCGTCACGCAGCGCGTCCGCGATCTGCTGGCGAAGCGTGTTGCGGGTGACAGCTCCGCTGCCTGGCATAGGGGTCCGTCTCCTGTCGTGGGGCTTCGGACACCATAGGCCAGACAACGCGGCCGAAAACCGATCGGTAGCCAACCGATATGCGCGATGCGCGATCCGCACCCGCCGTGCGAATGCGGATGGCGGAGCGTTCGGGTTCCGGCCGCGCAGGCGGGCCTAGCCGGCGGTGGTGTGGCGGTCCGCGACGGTCAGCGCCTCGTCCAGCAGGGCCAGGCCCTCCTTCGCCTCGGCCTCCGTCACGTTGCACGGCGGGACGACGTGGGTCCGGTTCATGTTCACGAAGGGCCACAGGCCGGAGGCCTTGCAGGCCGCCGCGAATTCGGCCATCGGGACGTTGTCCGCCCCCGCCGCGTTGTACGGGACCAGCGGCTCGCGCGTCTCCTTGTCCCGTACGAGCTCCAGGGCCCAGAAGGTGCCGAGCCCGCGGACCTCCCCGACCGAGGGGTGGCGCTCGGCGATCTCGGCGAGCGCCGGGCCGATCACGTTCTCGCCGAGGTGGGCGGCGTGCTCGACGATGCCCTCCTCCTCCATCGTGTTGATCGTCGCGACGGCGGCGGCGCAGGCCAGGGGGTGGCCGGAGTACGTCAGTCCGCCCGGGTAGGGGCGGGTGGCGAAGGTCTCGGCGACGGCGGCCGAGATGGCCACGCCGCCGAGGGGCACGTAGCCGCTGTTCACGCCCTTGGCGAAGGTGATCAGGTCGGGGGTGACCCCCCAGTGGTCGGCGGCGAACCACGTGCCGGTGCGGCCGAAGCCCGACATGACCTCGTCCAGGATGAAGACGATGCCGTGGCGGTCGCAGAGCTCGCGGACGCCCGCGAGGTAGCCGGCCGGCGGGGTCATGATGCCGGCGGTGCCGGGCACGCTCTCCAGGATGATCGCCGCGATGGTCTGCGGCCCCTCGAAGGTGATCGTGTCGGCGAGGTGGGCGAGGGCGCGGGCGCACTCCTCGGCCTCGGTGGTGGCGTGGAAGGCGGAGCGGTAGAGGTAGGGGCCCCAGAAGTGCACGACGCCGGCGGCGGCCGTGTCGGAGGGCCAGCGGCGCGGGTCGCCGGTCAGGTTGATCGCGGCGGCGGTGGCCCCGTGGTACGAGCGGTAGGTGGAGAGCACCTTGGCGCGGCCCGTGTGCAAACGGGCCATGCGGACGGCGTTCTCGACGGCCTCGGCGCCGCCGTTGGTGAAGAAGATCTTGTCCAGGTCGCCCGGGGTCCGCTCGGCGATGAGGCGTGCGGCCTCGGAGCGGACGTCGACGGCGAAGCCGGGCGCGAGGGTGCAGAGCCGGGCGGCCTGCTCCTGGATCGCGGCGACGACCTTGGGGTGCTGGTGGCCGATGTTGGTGTTGACCAGCTGGGAGGAGAAGTCGAGGAAGCGCTTGCCCTCGTAGTCCCAGAAGTACGACCCCTCGGCCCCGGCGACGGCGAGGGGGTCGATCAGGGCCTGGGCGGACCAGGAGTGGAAGACGTGCTTCCGATCTGCGTCCTTCACGGCGGCAAGGGTGTGCGGGGTGACATGAGGGGTCATGACGTCACGCTAGAAGTGCGCAGGTGGGGCGGGATATCGGCGGACTGTATGGGGGTGGGGGGCCGCTCTCGGCAGTCTGTCTGCGAGGACGGTCGAACCCCTTCACTTGATTGACAGCATCCTGTCGTTATGACAGTCTATTGTCATAGAGCAGGAACCACGCTGGAGGCGAAAGCACCATGAGCGAGACCCCGCGCAAGCCCGTCCACCTCGCCGTCTACGACACGTACGCGGACTGGGAGACCGGCCACACCACCGCGCACCTCACCCAGCGCGGTCACGTCGTGCGTACGGTCGGTCTCGGCGCGGCGGAGCCGGTGACCACCATGGGCGGCGTTCGCATCCAGCCCGATCTGGACCTGGCCGCACTGCGGCCGGAGGACTCCTCGCTGCTGATCCTCACCGGCGCGTCCCTGTGGGACACGAGCGAGGACCTGGCGCCCTTCGCGGCCAAGGCGAGGGAGTTCCTCGCCGCCGGGGTGCCGGTCGCGGCGATCTGCGGAGCCACCGCCGGCCTCGCGCGCGAGGGCCTGCTCGACGGCCGCACCCACACCAGCGGCGCCTCCTTCTACCTGGCCGAACAGCCGGGCTACGGCGGCGCCGAGCGCTACGTCGAGGCCGACGCGGTGACCGACGGCGACCTCATCACGGCCGGGCCGACGGAGCCGGTGGCCTTCGCCCGCGAGGTCTTCGCCCGCCTGGACGTCTACAAGCCGGACGTCCTGGACGCCTGGTACGGGCTCTTCCACGATTCGGACGTGAGCGCCTACCCGGTCCTGATGGCGGCAGCGGCGGCCGGCGATGCGTGAGTCGACGCGCGAACCGCTGCCCGTCGGTGAACCCGGTCCCCCTGAGGGCGCCGGGGACGCCGGGGACTCCCGGACCCGGCAGGACCTGCTGAGCAGCACCGCGCTCGGGGTGTTCCGGCTGAACGGCCAGTTCCTCGCCATCTCCGAAGAACTGGCCAAGCCGGCCGGGCTGACCGCCGCCTGGTGGCAGGTACTGGGCGCGGTGCTGCGCGAGCCGCTGTCGGTGGCGGGCATAGCCCGGAGCATGGGCATCACCCGGCAGAGCGTCCAGCGCATCGCGGACCTGCTGGTGGCCAAGGGCCTGGCCGAGTACGTCCCGAACCCCGCCCACCGCCGGGCGAAGCTGCTGCGGCCCACGGAGGAGGGGCTCGACGCGGTGGACCGGATCGGCCCGGGGCACGCTGCCCTGGCGGCCCGGCTCGCGGCGGAGCTGGGCGATGCGGCGTTCGCGCAGACCGTCCGCGCCCTGGAGCGCCTGGCCGTGGCACTGGACGCGCTGGAGGCGGCGGCCGTGATTCCGGGGCCGGCCGCGTCGGACGCCCCTTAGGGCGGCTCCCCTCAGGACGAGCGGCGCGGGATCGGGGTGAGAGGGCGGGATCGGGGGTGAGAGGCGCGGGATCGGGGTGAGAGGCGCGGGATCGGGGTGAGAGGGCGGGCGGCTCACCCTTACGGTGGGCAACCGGTCGGTACCGCCCGCCGTCCTTCCCTGCAGAGCCGTTCGGCACGGCCAGCACGGGGAGGGAACACCCGGCCATGGAGCAACTGCACCCCTACGACCCGCACCACATAGGCCCGTACCGTCTGCTGGCCCGCCTCGGCGCCGGCGGCATGGGTCAGGTCTACCTCGCCCGCTCGGACCGCGGCCGCACCGTCGCGGTGAAGCTGGTCCACCACGACCTCGCCGCCCGCGAGGAGTTCCGGATCCGCTTCCGCCAGGAGGTCGCCGCGGCCCGTCGCGTCGGCGGCGAATGGACCGCACCGGTGCTCGACGCCGACACCGAGGCCGCGACCCCCTGGTTCGCCACCGGCTACGTCGCCGGGCCGAGCCTGCGCCAGGTCGTGGCCCACGACTTCGGCCCGCTGCCGGGCCGCTCCGTACGGATCCTGGCCGCGGGCCTCGCGTACGCCCTCCAGGACATCCACCGGGCCGGCATCGTCCACCGCGACCTGAAGCCCTCGAACGTCCTGATCACCCTCGACGGCCCGCGCGTCATCGACTTCGGCATCGCCCGCGCGCCGGGCGGGGCCGGGACGGGGGCGGGGGCCGGGGCGGACGGGGGCGGCGGCGGACTGACGCGGGTGGGCGAGGTCATCGGCTCCCCCGGCTTCATGGCCCCGGAGCAGATCCGCGGCGAGCCGGTGACCGCCGCCTGCGACATCTTCTGCCTCGGCGCGGTCCTCGCCTACGCGGCCACCGGCCGGCTGCCCTTCGGTGACGCGGAGCAGCCCGGCGGCCTGGCGGGGCTCCTGCTGCGCAGCACCGAGGCGGAGCCGGACCTGACCGGCGTACCGGCCGAGCTGCACGACCTCGTACGGGACTGTCTGCACCGGGATCCCGCCGCTCGGCCGGGGCCCGCCGAGGTGCTGGCCCGGGTCGGCGCGGGTGACACCGTGGCCGACGGAAGGGCTCTGGAGCCCTGGCTTCCGACGCCGCTGGTGGCAGGGCTCGGGCGGCACGCCGTACAGCTGCTGGACCGTGAGGACGCCGGCCCGGACCGGGCCGCGGCCCCGCCGCCGCCTCCTGCTGCTCCTGCTGTTGTTGCTGCTGCTGTTGCTGCTGTTGCTGCTGCTGCTGCTGCTGCGCCGGGAACGCCGCCGCCCGCGTACTCCTCGTACGCGCACCCGGTGCACCCCGGGTATCCGCCGATGGCGTCGGAGCCGGCGCGGCCCCGGACCGCGTCGACCGCTGTGCTGCTGGTGGTCGCCACGGTCGTCGCCGCCCTGTCCGCCGGCACGGTGTACGCGGTGATGAGCGGGGCCGAGGACCCCCGACCGCCCGTCGGCAGCGGCCGTACGCCGAGCGCGTCCTCGTCTCCCTCAGCTTCCGTTTCTGCTTCCGCTTCGGCTCCCGCGTCCTCGTCCGGATCCCAGTCCGGATTCCCGTCCGGATCCCCGCAATCCGGCCTGCCCGAGGCCTATGTCGGCACCTGGGAGGCCGTACAGGGCGGCCGGACCTGGCGGCTCACCCTCGCCCGCGGGGCGGTCGGCGACCCCGTGATGTCCCTGGCCGTCCAGGGCGACGGCCTCGCCTGCACCTGGTCGGCACCCCTGCGCAGCGCCACCGGTCCCGTGGAACTCGACGCCTCCACCGTCACCTCCGGCGCCGCGCCGACCTGCACTCCGGGTGCCTGGAGCCGACTGCGGCTGCTGACCGACGGCACCCTTTCCAGGGAGCTGGCGGGCAGCGACAACCCGCCCCTCACCTACAGCCGGCAGTGACGGCGACGGATTGTGAGCGGTGAGCGGTGAGCGGTGAGCGGTGAGCGGTGAGCGGTGAGCGCATCGTGGGGCGCGCCCACTTCATAGCGGTGAACAGCGACGACGGCTACGCGGACGAGAGATCCGTGGAGCTGCTGCGGATCCTGGCCGACGGGAACCTCGTCGTCACCGAGGTGGAGATACCTCAGGACCACGTCGTCCACCGGGCCGTCTCCCTGTGGACCGTGCGGGACGGGGAGATGGTGGGGGCGCGGGAGTACTGGACCACCCCCGGCCAGGACCCGGCACCGCGCTGGCGGGCGGGGTACGTCGAGCCCCTTGCAGCCGACTGAGCCGCGCGCCTCCCTCGCCCGCTCGCTGCTCGCCGCTCGCTTCGGGGTGAGCGGTGGGCCACAGGTGTCCAGACGTCGGACGCACATGATCGTGCCTCTCACGTATCCCCCGTCATACCTGAGAGCTACGTGCGAACACGGCTCCATGGCGTGACGCGGACCACGGGCCCGGATTTCTAACTTCGGTAGCGGAGAAGAGCGTTGACGGCTCTTCCGGACGACCGAAGGAAGAGGACATGGCAATGGGGGCAGCGGAGGGACCCGGGGCGGGGACGGAGACGGAGACGGGGACGGGGACGGAGACGGGGACGGGCACGCGGACGACAGGTGGGGCTTGCGGGGCGAGCGGGGTGGGCGCCACGGGGCGGGCGGGGTCCGGCGGTGGCCGGCTGCGCCGGACCCTGCTGGCCGCACTGGTCGCCGCGGCCGTGGCCGTCCCGATATCCGCCGCCGCTTCCCCCGGTGTTCCGGCCCCCGCGCCCGCCGCATTCGCCTCGGACGCCGCTCCGCAAAGCCGGTACGCCGCCAACCGCGCCAACATCGCCGAGGCGGTCCAGAGCGCCGAGGACGCCGACCGCCCCGGCCGGGCAGCCAGGCTGCGCGCCATGGCGGCGTCCGGGTCGGCGCAGTTCCTCACCTTCGACGGCCGCGGCAGGGGAAGGGCCGTCGAGGTCCTCGGCGAGCTGGAGAGCGCCGACCGGGTCGCCGTCCTGGTGCCCGGCTCCGACACCACCCTCGACACCTACGAGAGGTTCCGTGCCGGGGCCGTCTCCCTCCAGCAGCGCCTGCGGGCCGAGCATCCGCGCTCGGCCGTGGTCGCCTGGCTGGGGTACGACACCCCCGGCACGGTGAGCACCACCGTCCTGACGCCCGGCCGGGCGGACGATGCCGCCGCCGAACTGGCTCCCTTCCTGGACCGGTTGCGGGGCATGGCCGGGCCCGGTGCCCGGCTCTCGCTCCTGTGCCACTCGTACGGTTCCGTGGTCTGCGCGCGGACCGGTACGGGACCCGCGGTCAGCGACATGGCGCTGTACGGCAGCCCGGGTACGGGAGCCGGATCCGCCCGGGAGCTGCCGACCGCCGCCCGGGTCTGGGCGGGCCGGGGCAGTGGCGACTGGATCGGCGATGTCCCGCATGTCCGGCTCGGTGGGGTCGGTTTCGGCACGGACCCCGTCGACCCCGCCTTCGGGGCCCGGCCCTTCGCCGCCGGCCCGGTCGGGCACAGCGATTACCTCAAGCCGGGCACCGCGTCCCTCGACAGCCTGGCCGCCATCGTCCTCGGTACCAACGCTCCCGCCTCGGAGGCGACCCATGGTTGAGTTCCGCGCCCGCTGGTCCGCCCTGGCGGACGGCATCGAAGCCGCCACCCCGGCCGAGCGCGACCGGACGGTGGACGCACTGCGGGCCCTCGCGATCCTCGGCGTGGTCCTCGGCCACTGGCTGGTCACCGCGCTGACCGCCCGCGACGGCAGTCTCGCCACCACCAGCCCCCTGGAGCACATGCCGTGGCTGGCCCCGGTGTCCTGGGTGTTCCAGACGCTGTCCGTCTTCTTCCTGGTCGGCGGCCATGTCGCCGCCCGCGGGTACGAGTCGGCGCGCGAGCGTGGCGTCTCGTACGGCGCCTGGGTCGGGCAGCGGCTGGGGCGGCTGTTCCGGCCCGTCGCCGCGGTGCTCGTCCTCTGGGTGGTCGTCGCGGGCGGGATGCTGATCGGCGGAGCGGACTTCGACACCGTGCGGTCGCTGGTCAAGCTGGTGCTGTCGCCGCTGTGGTTCCTGCTGGTGTTCGCCGCGCTCACCGCGGCGACCCCGCTCGTGGCCCGGCTCAGCCCGCTGTGGCCGCTGGCCTTGGTGGCCACGGTGGACGTGTGGCGCTTCGGGTTGGAGGGGCCCGAGTGGATCGGCTGGGTCAATGTGGCCGCCGGCTGGCTCGTCCCCTTCACCCTGGGGGCCGCCTGGTCCCGCGGGGCCTTCGCCCGGCGCGAACCGGCTCTGCTCCTGCTCGGCGCGGGCAGCGCGGCCACGGTCGCGCTGATCCTCTGGGGCGGGTACCCGGCCTCCATGGTGGGTGTCCCGGGCGCCCCGATCTCGAACCTGAACCCGCCGACGCTGGCCGCGGCCGCCTTCGGGCTGGCCCAGTGCGGGCTGGCGTTGCTGGTCCGCGAGGCACTGGCCCGGGCGATGCGACGGCCGACGGCCTGGGCGAAGGTGGCCCTGGTGAACCTCTCGGCCATGACCGTCTTCCTGTGGCACCAGACCGCCATGATGGCCGTCACCGCCCTCGGGCTGCTGTTCTCGGCCGACCTGCCGGGGCTGCACACCGTGCCCGACTCGGCGGGCTGGATAGCGGCCCGGCTGCTGTGGCTGCCGGTGTTCGCCGCCGCGCTGATGGTCTGCTGGGCCGCGTTCCGTACGTATGAGCAGGCCGGGCGCCGGCCGGAGCAGGCCCGCGCCGCCCGCACTGTCGCCGTCCACCGCCCCGGGGCGGAGCCCGCCAAGGAGATCACCCGTGTCTAGGACCCGCCTTAGCCTGGACGGCGTGACCCAGCAGACCGAGCCATCCGCCGCCAGAACACGCATCCGCCTGCCGCGCGGCCTGGCCCGGGAGTTGTTCACCCTGAAGCGGGACCCGCTCCCGAGGATGACGCGGCCGCGCTGGCTGGCCTGGCTGCCGCATGTGGTCCTCTGCTATGTGGCCATTCCCTGCGGTGTCCTCACGGGAATGCAGCTGAACGATCACTACAAGGTGTTCGGTTCGGCCGTGCTGGGACTGTCCCTGATGACCTCCGCGTCCGTCGTCCTCAGCATGTTCCGGCCGATCGCCGCCTGGTGGCTCGGCCTTGTCACCGCGGCCCTCACAGCCTGGGCCATCCACGACCACGTCGGCCACGGGCAGTCCTGGCCCTGGACACCCGCCGGACCCCTGACACTGGCGCCCGTGATCCTGATGGTCGCCCTGCGGGTGCCGCCCCGGGTCACCGCCTCGGTCATCGGCATCACGCTCGTCCTCAACGGACTGGCCGACATCTCCCTCAGACCGCCGCAAAGCCAGACGATCATCGGCGGGGTGGCCCTCCTCTTCGGGTTCGTGGGGATCCTCGGATACGCCCTGCGGGCCACCCGGCTCGCCCGCAGCGAACTCGTCGAGCAGGAGACCCTCACCGAGGAGGAGCGGGCCCGGCGCACCCTGCTGGAGGAGCGCAGCCGTATCGCCCGCGAGCTGCACGATGTCGTCGCCCACCACATGTCGGTGATCTCCATCCAGGCACAGGTCGCCCCGCACCTCGTGGAGAACCCGTCGGAGGAGCTCAAGGAGAATCTGGCCGGCATCCGGGAGAACGCCCTGGAGGCGCTGACGGAGCTGCGGCGGGTGCTGGGCGTACTGCGGTCCGAGCAGCCCGACGATCCCGCGACCCGGCAGCATCCGCAGCCGACCCTCGCCGAGCTGGACTGTCTCGTGGACAACGTGCGGGGAGCCGGGCTGGAGGTCACGACCGAGATCGCGGGGATACGGCGGCCGCTGACCCCGGGCGTGGAGCTGACCGCGTACCGGATCGTGCAGGAGGCGCTGAGCAACGCTCTGCGCCATGCGCCCGGTTCGCGGGTGGAGGTGGGCGTCGCCTACGGGCCGCGTGACCTTCACCTGTGCGTCGCGAACACCGCGCCGACCAGGCCGGTCCCGCCGTCGCCCGGAGCGGGGCACGGGCTGCTGGGGATGCGGGAGCGGGCAGGCATGCTGGGGGGCGAGCTGGCCGCCGGCCCGCGCCCCGACGGGGGGTACGAGGTGAGCGCCGTACTCCCGATGGATCCGCAGGAACAGTCCGCGGTCCCCGACCCAGAGACGAAGAGAGCCACATGAGCACCCCGATCAAGGTGATGATCGCCGATGACCAGATGATGGTCCGGCAGGGCTTCACCGTGCTTCTCAACGCGCAACCCGACATAGAGGTCGTGGGGCAGGCGGTGGACGGGGCCGACGCAGTGGCCAAGGTCGCGGAGCTGGCGCCGGACGTGGTGCTGATGGACATCCGTATGCCGGGGATGGGCGGGATCGAGGCCACCTCTCTCATCACCGGGGTTCCCGGCGCCGCAGTGAAGGTGCTGGTGCTGACCACCTTCGATCTCGACGAGTACGTCTATGAGGCGCTGCGGGCCGGCGCCTCCGGGTTCCTGCTCAAGGACGCGTCGGCCGACCAGCTCGCCGAGGCGGTGCGGGTGGTGGCCGCCGGCGAGGCGCTGCTGTCGCCGAACATCACGAAGCGGCTGATCACGGAGTTCTCCCGGCTGGGGGCGCCGCGCGCGCCGTCGCGGGCCCGGATCGAGGCGTTGACCGAGCGTGAGACCGAGGTGCTGTCGCTGATCGCCCAGGGCCTGTCGAACGCGGAGATCTCCGAGCACCTGGTCCTGGCCGAGCAGACGGTGAAGACGCATGTCAGCCGGATCCTGGTGAAGCTCGGTCTGCGGGACCGGACGCAGGCTGCGGTGTTCGCGTACGAGACGGGTCTGATCCGCCCGACGGGCTACTGAGGAACCCGCGTAGTACTTGAGAGGGACCCCGGGAAATCCCCATCAGCGCCGACGCGGACGAAGCCGGTACGGACCTACGGTGGTGTGTATGACCGAGACGACCACCGGGGGGACATCCCGGGCACCTGAGTTCCGACTGGCATCCGAGGTGATCGCGACCCTGCGCCGGGATCTCGTCACCGATGCCTTCGCCTACCGGCCGCTGCCGCCGGCGGATACCTCCGGGCCCTTCGTGCGCCGGCTTCCCGGGATGCTGCGTCGGTACGCGCCGTGGCGGCGGCATGCGGCGGTGGGGTTCCTGGCCTTCCTCGTCGGGACGATCTCGCTCAACACGCAGTCGGCCGCCTGGGGCGACCTGGGGCCGATCGCCATGACGATGCTGACGGCGGCGCCGGTCCTGATGACGCTGGTCCGGCCGGTCGGCGCGTGGTGGGCGGCCATAGCGATGACGGTGGTGACGGCCGGCATCGGCGGTGGCATCAACTGGCCCTGGACCGATGGCAGCTTCTTCTCGTACATCGTGGTCATGGTCCTCGTCACGCTGCGGACCGGGCCCCGGGTGGCGGCCTGGATGTGGACGCTCACCCTCGTGCTGGGAACCGGGATCTCCATCCTGTTCAACGGCCGCTGGGGATCGAACATGCCGGAGATGGCACTGACCTCGGCCTTCGCCCTGGTGATCGCCGGCAGCATCCAGATTCGCCGGCACGCGAAGGCGGAGGTGAGCGCGCAGCAGGAGGTGACGGCCGTCGAGCGGGACAAGCGGACGCTGCTGGAGGAGCGGACCACGATCGCGCGGGAGTTGCACGATGTGGTGGCCCACCACATGTCGGTGGTGGCCATCCAGGCGGAGGCCGCGCCGTACCGGGTGAAGAACCCGCCGCCGGAGCTGGAGGCGGCGTTCGTCACCATCCGGGAGAACGCGGTGGCGGCCCTGACCGAGCTGCGGCGGGTGCTGGGCGTGGTGCGGTCCGCGGACTACGAGGCCCCGGACGCCCCGCAGCCGACGCTGGCCTCGCTGGACGGGCTGCTGGCCAATGTGCGGGAGGCCGGGCTGAGCGTGGAGAAGACGATCACGGGAGCGGTGCGGGAGCTGCCGCAGGGCGTGGAGCTGTCGGCGTACCGGATCATCCAGGAGGCCCTGAGCAACACGCTGCGGCACGCGCCGGGAGCCGCGGCCGAGGTGGAGGTCTCCTACGTGCTGGGCGGTCTGGGGATACGGATCGTCAATGCCCCGTCGACCGGGGACGTGCGGCCCTCGCCGGGGGCCGGGCACGGGATCACCGGAATGCGGGAGCGGGTGGCCATGCTGGAGGGGGAGATGACGGCCGGCCGGACGGCCGCGGGCGGGTACGAGGTGGCGGTGTTCATACCGGTGCCCCACCGTGCGGAGTCGGCGTCGGAGCGGCAGGAGGGGACGGTATGACGATCAGAGTGTTGATCGTCGACGACCAGGTGATGGTCCGCGAGGGGTTCTCCGTCCTGCTGAACGCGATGGACGGCATCGAGGTGGTCGGCGAGGCGGTCGACGGCCGGGAGGCCATCGACCAGGTGGCGGCGCTGCGGCCCGACGTGGTGCTGATGGACATCCGGATGCCGCGGATGAATGGGCTGGAGGCCACACGGGAGATCGTGGCCGCCGACACGGACGCGAAGGTGCTGGTCCTGACGACCTTCGACCTCGACGAGTACGTGTACCAGGCGCTGCGGGCCGGGGCCTCCGGGTTCCTGCTCAAGGACGCGTCGGCCCGTCAGCTGGCCGACGGGGTCAGGGTGGTGGCGGCCGGGGAGGCCCTGCTGGCGCCCTCGGTGACCAAGCGGCTGATCGTGGAGTTCTCGAAGATCTCCGAGGCGCGCAAGCTCGCGGACCCGGCGGGTGTGGGGGAACTGACGGAGCGGGAGACGGAGGTGCTGGTGCTGATCGCGCAGGGGCTGTCCAACGCGGAGATAGCCGACCGGCTGGTCGTCGCGGAGTCCACCATCAAGACCCATGTGAGCCGGATCCTGGTGAAGCTGGGCCTGCGGGACCGGACGCAGGCGGCCGTGTACGCGTACGAGACCCGCTTGGTGACGCCCGCCTGATCGGGCCCGGCTGCCTTTAGGGTGCGGGGATGGGCTTTGATCCGTGGGATGCCGCATTCGTCGCCGATCCGTATCCGGCGTACCGGGAGTTGCGGGAGCAGGGGCGGGCCGTGTGGTGCGAGGCCACCGGGCAGTGGCTGGTGCCGCACTACGCCGATGTGAGTGCACTGCTGCGGGACCGGCGGCTGGGGCGGACCTACCTCCACCGGTTCTCGCACGAGGAGTTCGGGCGCGAGGCGCCGCCGCCGGAGCACGAGCCCTTCCATGTGCTCAACGGCAACGGCCTGCTGGACCTGGAGGATCCTGCCCACGCGCGGGTGCGCAGGCTGGTCGCGAAGGCCTTCACCCCGCGCACGGTGGAGCGGCTGGTGCCCGCCGTGCAGCGGCTGGCCGGGGAGTTGGTGGGGCGGCTGCGCGCGGACGGGGGCGGGGATCTGCTCAGCGTCGTCGCCGAGCCGCTTCCGGTGGCGGTGATCGCGGAGTTGCTGGGTGTGCCGGAGGCGGACCGGGGGTTGCTGCGGCCCTGGTCGGCGGATATCTGCGGGATGTTCGAACTCCGGCCGGACGAGGAGACGGCGCGGCGCGCGGTGCGGGCGAGCGTCGAGTTCAGCGCGTACCTGCGCGGGCTGATCGCCGAGCGGCGCACGCGCCCCGGTGAGGATTTGATCTCCGGGTTGATCGCCGCTCACGATGAGGACGGGCGGCTCAGCGAGCAGGAGATGATCTCCACCTGTGTGCTCCTGCTGAATGCCGGCCACGAGGCCACCGTGAACACGACCGTCAACGGGTGGTGGGCGCTGTTTCGCAATCCCGCGGAGCTCGCCGCGCTCCGTGCGAGCCGCGATCCCGAAAAGTTGTCCACAGCTGTGGATGAACTCATGCGGTACGACACTCCCCTCCAGATGTTCGAACGCTGGGTGCTCGACGACGTCCGGATCGGTGACACCGTCATCCCCCGCGGAGCCGAGATCGCACTGTTGTTCGGGTCGGCGAACCGGGATCCCGCGCGGTTCGCCGAGCCCGACGCGCTGGACCTCGTACGGGCGGACAATCCGCACCTGACCTTCGGGGCCGGGATCCACTACTGCCTCGGGGCGCCGCTGGCGCGGCGGGAGTTGGAGGCCTCGTTCGGGGCGCTGCTGGCGGACGGGGTGCCGCCACTGCGGCTCGTCGAGGAACCGCAGTGGCAGGACGGGTACGTCATCCGGGGGCTCAAGCAGCTGCTCGTGGAGTTCTAGGACCGGATCTCCACCGGGCGGGTCCTACGCGATCATGTCGCGGCGGCGCAGGGCGCCGAGGGAATCGTCGAAGACCGGTCCGTACAGGGCACGCATGGAGCTGTTGGCGTTCATCGAGGCGGCGGCCCGGGCGCGTTCGGCAGCGGTGGCGTACACGCTGCCCAGTGAGCCGGGCATGCTCACCACCAGGAGCGTGGTCGCCAGGACCCACACCGGCATCATCACGCGGTCGCGGCGCAGGGCGAGCCGCAGCAGGGTCCCGGTACCCGCCAGTCGGTCCGTCATCGGGACGCTTCTTCGGTGTAGTGGCGCAGGAAGAGCTCTTCGAGGGTGGGCGGGGTCGAGGTCAGCGACCGCACCCGGACGCGGTGAGGGAGCGCAGTACGGCGTCCAGCTTGTCGGTGTCGGCCTGGAGGCGGACCTTGAGCCCCCGCACCTCCACGTCGTGCACGCCCGGCAGGCGGGCCAGGCCGTTCGGCGGGGCGGCGAGCTCGGCGCTGATCGACGTACGGGTGAGGTGGCGGAGATCGGCGAGGGTGCCGCTCTCCACGGTGCGGCCCTTGCGGATGATGCTGACCCGGTCGCAGAG
This sequence comes from Streptomyces sp. NPDC097617, assembly GCF_044761485.1. Taxonomy (NCBI): domain Bacteria; kingdom Bacillati; phylum Actinomycetota; class Actinomycetes; order Kitasatosporales; family Streptomycetaceae; genus Streptomyces; species Streptomyces sp. NPDC097617. The sequence goes on along the minus strand of NZ_JBIWCL010000034.1, from coordinate 61,912 downwards.
GGCCTCCACCTCGCTGAGGAGGTGCGAGCTGAGCAGGACGGTGCGCCCGGCGGCGCGGGCCTCGACGACGCAGACGCGGAAGACCTCCTCCATCAGCGGGTCGAGGCCGGAGGTCGGTTCGTCGAGGACGAGCAGTTCGGCGTCGGAGGCGAAGGCGGCGACGAGGGCGACCTTCTGCCGGTTGCCCTTGGAGTACGTACGCCCCTTCTTGGTGGGGTCCAGCTCGAACCGCTCGACGAGCTCGGCCCGCCGGGTCCGGTCGAGGCCGCCGCGAAGGCGCCCGTAGAGGTCTATGACCTCGCCGCCGGAGAGGTTGCGCCACAGGGTCACGTCCCCGGGGACGTAGGCGATGCGGCGGTGGAGGGGGACCGCGTCGGCCCAGGGGTCGCCGCCGAGGAGTTCGGCGGTGCCGGAGTCGGCGCGCAGCAGGCCCAGCAGGACCCGGATGGTGGTGGACTTGCCGGCGCCGTTGGGGCCGAGGAAGCCGTGGACCTCACCGGCGGCGACCGAGAGGTCGAGTCCGTCCAGGGCGCGGGTGCGGCCGAATGCCTTGTGGAGGCCGGCAACGCTGATTGCCTTCGCCATGCCTCCGAACGTACGCGGCTTTCACGAATTTGTGAAGTTTGGGAATCTCAAGAATCACGTAAAGTCAGGGAGGTGGCGGATGACATGGCGAGCGGGAACAGGAACGCGACGGAACCCGGCGCGCGGGACGGCGAGGCCGTCTCCCGCTTCGTCGAGCGGTTCGCCGCACAGCTGACCGAGGCCGGGATGCAGCGGATGGCCGCGCGCGTCTTCACACAGCTGCTGGCCAGCGACGGCGCCGCGATGACCTCGGCGGAACTGGGCGAGGCGCTGCGGATCAGCCCGGCCGCGGTGTCCGGCGCCGTGTCCTACCTGACCCAGGTCAACATGGTCAGCCGCGAGCGCGAACCGGGCTCCCGGCGCGACCGGTACGTCCTGCACAACGAGCTCTGGTACGAGACCTTCACGCGCCGCGACCAGGTCCTGACCTTGTGGGAGAAGACCCTGCGCGAGGGCGCGGCCACCCTCGGCACGGACTCGCCCGCCGGAGCGCGCGTCGCGGAGACGGCGGCCTTCTTCGCATTCATGCAGGGCGAGATGCTGGGCCTGATGGACCGCTGGCGGACCCACAAGGCGACGCTCGGCCTCGACTGACCGGCCGGGCCGGCCCGACCGGCCACCCCCTGATCGAATCCGGAAGCACCGATACCCGCAGACGGGTCGGCGCCCGCGTGCCATGCTGGAACGCATGAACCTGGAGGACCTGGTACGGCTGCGCCGCGCCCGGGACATGATGGACCGCGAGTACGCGGAACCGCTGGATGTCCAGGCGCTCGCGAACGTCGCCCTCATGTCGGCCGGTCACTTCTCCCGCAGCTTCCGCGCCGCCTTCGGGGAAACCCCGTACAGCTACCTCATGACCCGCCGTGTGGAGCGCGCGAAGGCGCTGCTGCGGCGCGGCGACATGAGCGTCACGGACGTCTGCTTCGCCGTCGGATGTACCTCGCTGGGGTCCTTCAGCTCGCGCTTCACCGAGCTCGTCGGCGAGACCCCGAGCGCCTACCGGGCCCGCGGCCACGAGGACGGCGCCGACATCCCGGCGTGCGTGGCCAAGATCTTCACGCGACCGGTCAGGATCGGAGAAGCGAAATCCACGCCCTCCTCGTAGCGTCGACGGCATGAACATCAACCTCTCGCAGTGCTTCATCGCCGTCGACGACCACGACAAGGCGCTCGCCTTCTACCGCGACGTCCTCGGCCTGGAGGTCCGCAACGACGTCGGGTTCGAGGGCATGCGCTGGGTGACTGTCGGCTCGCCCGCCCAGCCCGATGTGGAGATCGTCCTCGAACCGCCGCTCGCCGACCCCAATGCCTCCCCGGCCGACCGCCAGGCCATGGCGGAGCTGCTGGCCAAGGGCATGCTGCGCGGCGTGATCTTCTCCACCGACGACGTCGACGCCACCTTCGAACGCATCCGGGCCGCCGGCGGGGAGGTGCTGCAGGAGCCGGTCGACCAGCCGTACGGCGTCCGCGACTGCGCCTTCCGCGACCCGGCGGGCAACATGCTCCGCTTCAACCAGCCCCGCAAGCACTGAGGACCGACTGCCGCAGGAGTCCGCGCAGGCGGCCCGCCCCAGAGAGGGAGACACGATGAGCAGGGCCACCGAGCCGGACCGCCGGTCGACCGGGCGTCGGACAGCACAGGCACAGCAGCCGCAGACACCGCACGCCGCCGACAGCCACGGTCTGATCCGTGTGCACGGCGCGCGCGTGAACAACCTCAAGGACGTCAGCATCGAGATCCCCAAGCGCCGGCTGACGGTGTTCACGGGAGTCTCCGGTTCGGGCAAGAGCTCGCTGGTGTTCGACACGATCGCCGCCGAGTCCCAGCGGATGATCAACGAGACCTACAGCACCTTCGTACAGGGCTTCATGCCGACGCTGGCCCGCCCCGAGGTCGACGTACTCGACGGCCTGACCACCGCGATCACCGTCGACCAGCAGCGCATGGGCGGCGACCCCCGCTCCACGGTCGGCACCGCCACCGACGCCAACGCGATGCTGCGCATCCTCTTCAGCCGGCTCGGGAAGCCGCACATCGGCCCGCCCAGCGCTTACTCCTTCAACGTCGCCTCCGTCCGCGCCAGCGGCGGGATCACGGTCGAGCGCGGCGCCGAGAAGACCAGGACGGTGAAGGCGACCTTCTCCCGCACCGGCGGCATGTGCGTGCGCTGCGAGGGCCGGGGCGCGGTCTCCGACATCGACCTCGCCCAGCTCTACGACGACTCCAAGTCGCTCGCCGAGGGCGCCTTCACCATCCCCGGCTGGAAGTCCGACAGCTTCTGGACGGTACGGGTCTACGCCGAGTCGGGATTCCTCGACCCGAACAAGCCGATCGCGAAGTTCACCAAGAAGGAGATGCAGGACTTCCTCTACCGGGAGCCCACCAAGGTCAAGGTCGAGGGCGTCAACCTCACCTACGAGGGCCTCATCCCCAAGATCCAGAAGTCCTTCCTGTCCAAGGACAAGGAAGCGATGCAGCCCCACATCCGGGCCTTCGTGGAGCGCGCGGTCACCTTCGCCACCTGCCCCGAGTGCGAGGGCAGCCGGCTCAGCGAGGGCGCCCGGTCCTCCAAGATCAAGAAGATCGGCATCGCCGACGCCTGCGCGATGCAGATCAGCGATCTGGCCGAGTGGGTCCGCGGCCTCGCCGAGCCCTCGGTGGCCCCGCTGCTCACCGCCCTGCAGCTGACCCTCGACTCGTTCGTCGAGATCGGCCTCGGCTACCTCTCCCTCGACCGCGCCTCGGGCACCCTCTCCGGCGGCGAGGCGCAGCGCGTCAAGATGATCCGCCACCTCGGCTCCTCGCTCACCGACGTCACCTACGTCTTCGACGAGCCCACCATCGGCCTGCACCCGCACGACATCCAGCGCATGAACGACCTCCTGCTGCGGCTGCGCGACAAGGGCAACACCGTGCTCGTCGTGGAGCACAAGCCCGAGACCATCGCGATCGCCGACCACGTCGTCGACATCGGCCCCGGCGCGGGCACGGCGGGCGGCACCATCTGCTACGAGGGCACCGTCGAGGGACTGCGCTCCAGCGGCACCATCACCGGCCGCCACCTCGACGACCGGGCGAAGCTCAAGCCGTCGGTGCGCGAGTCCACGGGCGCGCTGGAGATCCGCGGCGCGAGCGCGAACAACCTGCGCGACGTCGACGTCGACATCCCGCTCGGCGTGCTCACGGTCGTCACCGGCGTCGCCGGTTCCGGCAAGAGCTCGCTGCTGCACAAGTCCCTCTCCCCGGATGCGGACGTGGTCTCGATCGACCAGGGCGCGATCCGCGGCTCGCGCCGGAGCAACCCGGCGACGTACACCGGGCTGCTCGACCCGATCCGCAAGGCCTTCGCCAAGGCCAACGGGGTGAAGCCGGCCCTGTTCAGCGCCAACTCCGAGGGTGCCTGCCCCAACTGCAACGGCGCCGGCGTCATCTACACCGACCTGGCGATGATGGCCGGGGTCACGACCACCTGCGAGGAGTGCGAGGGGAAGCGGTTCGAGGCCTCGGTGCTGGAGTACCACTTCGGCGGCCGCGACATCAGCGAGGTGCTCGCGATGTCGGTGACCGACGCCGTGGAGTTCTTCGGCGACGGTGAGGCGCACACCCCCGCCGCGCACCGCATCCTGACCCGGCTCGCCGACGTCGGGCTCGGCTATCTCAGCCTCGGCCAGCCGCTCACCACGCTGTCCGGCGGCGAGCGCCAACGGCTCAAGCTGGCCACCCACATGGCGGAGAAGGGCGGTGTCTACGTGCTCGACGAGCCGACCACCGGCCTGCACCTCGCCGACGTGGAGCAGCTGCTCGGCCTGCTCGACCGGCTGGTCGACTCCGGGAAGTCGGTCGTCGTGATCGAGCACCACCAGGCGGTCATGGCCCACGCCGACTGGATCATCGACCTGGGTCCCGGCGCCGGTCACGACGGCGGCCGGATCGTTTTCGAGGGCACCCCCGCCGACCTCGTGGCGGACCGCTCCACCCTCACCGCCGAGCACCTCGCGGCGTACGTCGGGGCCTGAGCCGCCGCCCGCACCCCGGGCCCTCCCGCCGGCGCCGCTGCGGTGGCAGGGGTCCGGGGTGCTGCCTGGCATGGTCGGCGACCGTACGGGCCCCGCCCCCGGCGCTACCGGGGCACGGTCAGGGTCCATGCCCCCGGGCGCAGGGTCCACGTACGGCGGCGGACCGGACCGGTCATCGCCGCGTCGGCGCGGTAGCGGAAGTCCGCGCCCGACACCGTCACCGTCTTCGCCCGGGCCGTGACCGTCGAGTCGGCCGCGCCGCCGCCGGTCCGGACCACGACCTCCGCCGGGCCGCCGTCGTCCCGCGTGCGAACCGAGACGTCCTCCACGGGCCGGTCCAGGTCGGCCAGCACCACCCCGTCGGCCTCGACCCGAAGCCGGTGCCGGCCCGTGCCCGAGCCGCCGGCCGCCACCACCGGGCGGACCAGCGTCCGCACCAGCGAACGGTAGGCGCTCCACACCGACGGCCCGGAGGGCCGCGGGACCCCCTGCACCGGCGGGATCCGCACCGCTCCCAGCACCACCCCGTCGCTGTCGTCGACCAGCAGGTCGCAGATCCGCACCGACCCGTCGAGCACCGTCCGGGCCGCGGCGACGGCCGAAAGGGGCACGCCGAGGGACCGCGCCAGCCCCAGCGACCCCACAGGGCCCACCGGAACCAGTGCCAGGGGTCCCTCGCCCAGCCCCCGCTCCCGGTGCAGCAGCCCCACGGTGCGCACCAGGGCCCGGTCGTCACCGACGATCACCAGCCGCCGATGACCCCGGCGGGCGAGAGCCCGCGCAAATTCCTCCTGCGAATCCGGGAGGCAGATTTTCGCTGCCGCGCCCGCTGACAACACATCCTTCGCGATCCGCACGGACTCGCCGTCAAGACGGCGGGCGACCGGGTCGACGAGCACGAGCAGACCGCCTACCGGCGCGCCCGCTTGGCTCATGGTGGGCTCTGGAGCCGACACCTCGGTCCTTCCTCGGGTAGCATCTTTGTGCAAGAGGCCCTTGCGCTATTGCGCCAGGGCCTTCGTCTATTCCGGGGTACCGGTCCGACGGCTCAGCCTGCGGTGTACATCGTCGTACGCCCCCTGACCTTGGACATGCCCCATCCGGAAGAGGTGTACGCCTGTGCCCGCTCTTGTGCTGCTCGGAGCTCAGTGGGGTGACGAGGGCAAGGGAAAGGCCACCGACCTGCTCGGTGGATCCGTTGACTATGTAGTGCGCTACCAGGGCGGCAACAATGCCGGCCACACGGTCGTCGTAGGCGACCAGAAGTACGCGCTGCACCTTCTCCCTTCCGGCATCCTCTCCCCCGGATGCACCCCGGTCATCGGTAACGGTGTCGTCGTCGACCCGGCCGTCCTGCTCTCCGAGCTGCGCGGCCTCAACGAGCGCGGCATCGACACCTCCAAGCTGCTCCTCAGCGGCAACGCGCACCTGATCACGCCGTACAACGTCACCCTCGACAAGGTCGGCGAGCGTTTCCTGGGCAAGCGCAAGATCGGTACGACCGGTCGCGGCATCGGCCCGACGTACGCGGACAAGATCAACCGCGTCGGCATCCGCGTCCAGGACCTCTACGACGAGTCGATCCTGGTCCAGAAGGTCGAGGCGGCGCTCGAGGGCAAGAACCAGCTCCTCGCGAAGCTGTACAACCGCCGTGCGATCGACGCCGCCCAGATCGTCGAGGAGATGCTCCAGTACGCGGAGCAGATCAAGCCGTACGTCGCCGACACCACCCTCATCCTCAACAACGCGCTGGACGAGGACAAGGTCGTGCTGTTCGAGGGCGGCCAGGGCACGCTGCTCGACGTCGACCACGGCACCTATCCCTTCGTCACCTCGTCCAACCCGACCGCCGGCGGCGCCTGCACCGGCACCGGCGTGGGCCCGACGAAGATCAGCCGTGTCATCGGCATCCTCAAGGCCTACACGACCCGAGTCGGCGCGGGCCCGTTCCCGACCGAGCTGTTCGACCAGGACGGCGAGGACCTGCGCCGCATCGGCGGCGAGCGCGGCGTGACCACCGGACGTGACCGCCGCTGCGGTTGGTTCGACGCGCCGATCGCACGTTACGCCACCCGTGTGAACGGCCTCACCGACTTCTTCCTCACCAAGCTGGACGTACTGACCGGCTGGGAGCAGATCCCGGTCTGCGTCGCGTACGAGATCGACGGCAAGCGCGTCGAGGAGCTGCCGTACTCGCAGACGGACTTCCACCACGCGAAGCCGATCTACGAAAACCTCCCCGGCTGGTCCGAGGACATCACCAAGGCCAAGACCTTCGACGAGCTGCCGGCGAACGCACGGGCGTACGTCAAGGCCCTGGAGGAGATGTCGGGCGCCCCGATCTCCGCGATCGGCGTCGGCCCCGGCCGCACCGAGACGATCGAGATCAACTCGTTCCTCTAGGCCCTGACCCCGAAGGGGCGGCAGGCGCACCCGCGCCCGCCGCCCCTTCGGCGTTCCGGGGACCGCGCGCAGGGGCCCGGAAGATTTTCCCGCCCTCCGTCACATCCGTGCGCGCCCGTCCGTCAGTGCTGTGTGGACCCCGATCGGGGCACCGAACCGGGAACACCGACCGAAGGACAGCAGCCATGACGAGCACCTCCCTCTCGCGGATGCCCGACCCGGCCGAGTTCGTCCCCGAGCTGAACGACATCAGCGCGGCCCTCTTCCGGGCCACCGGCAACCGCTCGGTGCCGCGGACCACGATGAGCCTGGTCCACCTGCGGGCCGGGCAGATCGTCGGCAACACCTACCTGACCATCCTGAACACGGGATTCCTGCGCAGGGCCGGGGAGTCCGAGGAGCGCATCAACGCCGTCTCCTCCTGGCAGGACGCCCCTTACTTCACGGACGCCGAGCGCGCCGCCCTCGCCCTGGTGGAGGCCACCCTCCAGGGCGCCCCGCACGGGCGGGAGCGGGTCAGCGACGAGCTGTACGCCGAGGTAGCCGCGCACTACGACGAGAAGGCCCTGGCCACCCTCACGATCGCGATCGGGCAGATCAACTTCTTCATCGCCCTGGCGGTCCTCGGCAAGCCGCAGCCGATCGCCTCGCTGGCCGACGAGCAGTGGGACTGAGCCCCCGCAGGGTGATCCCGGCCCCGGCAGGGCGTGAGCCCGCCCCCGGCTGAGCCCGGGACCGCCCCCGGGGCGGGCCGGGTCTCGGCGGGCGGGTTCCGGGTAGGCGGAAATATGATGTGCACGGGCTTTTCGCGCAGCGGAAGCAGGGACGGACGGATGGATGCACCTCGGAGCGTTCCGTGAGTCCTCGCCGTGCCCCGCGGGCGGCCAGCGCCGACCTGCTCAGCACCCTCGGGCGGCTCGCCGACCAGGCCCGCCGCGGGGTGGAGCTGCAGCAGGCCCGGGTGGACCTGGCCGAGGCGCTGCAGAGCGAGATGCTCCCGGCGTCGCTGCCCGCGCTGCCGGGCCTGCGCTCCGCCGCCCGGTACTCGCCGGCCCGGCACGGCCTGGACATCGGCGGCGACTGGTACGACGGCTTCAAGCTGCCCGAGGGCGCACTCGCCTTCTGCATCGGCGACGTCCAGGGGCACGACGTGGAGGCGGCCGCCTTCATGGGGCAGGTGCGGATCTGCCTGCGCGCCGTGGCCGCCGTCGTCGTCGATCCGGGCGAGGTGCTGAGCCGGGCCAACGAGGTACTGCTCTCCATGGACCGCGAGCTCTTCGCGACCTGCAGCCTGCTCCGCTTCGATCCGCAGACCCGGGAGCTGGAGACGGCGCGGGCCGGCCACGTTCCGGCGGTCTGGGCCACCGTGGACGGCGAGTACGGCATCGCCGAGGACGACGGCGGCCTGCCGCTGAACCTGATGCCCGGCTCGGGGTACGCGGTGACCCGGCGCCGGCTGACGAAGGCCGGGTCGATCGTCCTGCTCACCGACGGGGTGGTCGAGGGCCCGCAGTTCCCGATCGAGGTGGGACTGGAGCGGGTGGCCAAGGTGGTGCGGGAGGCGGCGGGCACCGATCCGGGCGAGCTGGCCGCCGAGGTGATGAAGGTGGCCGACTCCACCGGCCACGCCGACGACGCCGCCGTGCTCGTCCTCAGCCACGACGCGGCCGGGCCCGGTAACGGTCGGTAGCGCACCGTAGCGCGTGTCACGGCCCGGCCGGGCGCCGGGCTGTTGTCTGATGCTGTGGTGCGCACCGAGGGATGGCGACGTCTGCCCGCAGCTCTGCTGCCGATCCTCGCCGTCGCGCTCGCCTACTACGCGGGCGGACTGATCGGCCTGTACCAGCGCGTGGTCGTCAACGGCGCGGAGGTCACGCCCCTGTGGCTGCCGACCGGCGTCGCGGTGGCCGCCCTGCTCTGGCTGGGCCCACGGGTCTGGCCGGGGATCGCGCTCGGTACGTACCTCACCATCGAGCGGATCACTGATTTCGACCCGCCCGGCCTGATCATCGTCGCGGGGAACGTCCTCGCCCCGGTGTGCGCGTACCTGATGCTGCGCCGGGCGGACTTCCGCGTCGAGCTGGACCGGCTGCGGGACGCCCTGGCGCTGGTCTTCCTGGGCGGTCTGCTGCCCATGCTGATCAGCGCCACGATCGGCACGTGGACGCTGGTGCTGACCGGCGACCTGCCGATGGCGCAGTTCTGGCCGGTCTGGACGGCCTGGTGGGCCGGGGACGCGATGGGCGTGCTGGTACTGACTCCGCTGCTGCTCGTCCTGCGCAGGGTCACGGTGGCCCGGCTGCCCCAGGGCGCCTACCGGGCGGTCGAGGCGACGGCCCTGGCGCTCTGCACCGTCGGCGCCACCCTCGTGGCCACCCGGAGCACCCTCTCGCTGCTGTTCCTCGTGTTCCCGCTGATCATCTGGGCGGCCGTGCGCTTCCAGCTCGCCGGGAGCGCGCCGGTCACCCTGCTGGTATCGGTCCTGACGATCTCGGCGGCGACCGACCACACCGGGCCGTTCACCGACCACACCCTCCTGGAAATCATGATCAACCTCCAGGCGCTCAACGGCGCGGCGGCCCTGACCGGGCTGCTGCTGGCGGCTCTGGTCACCGAGCAGAACAACGTGCGCCTGAAGATCGAGCAGGTCTGCGAGGACCTGGCCGAACTGGTGGCCAACCTGGCCCCGGGAAAACGGGACCGCTGGACCGGGCCGGACGGCTGAGGGCGCCCGCGAAGGCCGGGGCGCTCCCCGGGCCGGCGGACACGCGAAGGCGCCCCGGGACAGGATCCCGGGGCGCCCTGGTGCGGAGGGACTAGTTGGTCTCGTAGTAACCGAAGAAGTCGACGACCAGGTCGGTGGTCGCCCACTCCTCCCAGCTCTGGTTGAAGAAGTCGACGATGCCGTTCTCGCCGGAGCTCGCCTGGACCAGGTTCGCGACGGTCCGGCCCTTCCCGAGCCAGTTCAGGGTCGAGGAGCCCGGTGCCTCGACCGGCTCGGTCGTACCGTTGCGGTAGTCCTCGAGCGAGTTCGGGTCCGGGGCGACCGAGAGGAAGCCGCTGTTGGCGGTGTTGGTGACCGTGGCGTTCAGCACGTAGCCCGAGACGCCGTCGTCCGCGGCGCTGGGGGAGAAGATCACGGGCAGGAAGTAGCCGCCGGGGATCGCACCGTGGTACGGGTCCTGCGGCTCACGCGTGTCCAGCCGGCGGAACGGGGCGACCGGGACGAACGCGCCCTTGCTGTCCGGGCTGTAGTAGCCGACCACGTCGACGACGACGTCCGCGCCGGCGTAGGCGCCGTTGCGGAAGCTGACCTTGCCGTCCTTGCCGACCGGCACGATCACCGAGTTGGCGATGGTCTGACCGGCACCGAAGTTCAGGCTGGAGGTGTCCGGCGCCGCCTGGCCGCTCGGGAAGACGGTCAGGTGACCGTACTTGCCCGGGTTGGTGACGGTGACGTTCAGCGCGACGGCGGTGGTGCCCTGGGGCACACCGCGCAGGCCGTTGATCTGCGTGCTGAAGGTCGTCTGGCCGGCCAGCTGGCCCCGGGAGGTGCCGAGGCCCTCGCGGGTGTCGACGAAGCGGGCCGGGGTCATCGGCGTGTAGCCGCTGGACGCCTTCGGTGTGAAGTAGCCGCTGACGTCGGCGATCAGGTGGGTCGCAGAGCCCCAGCTGCCGTTGTACAGGTCGACGTAGCCGTTCTTGCCGACCGGCACGATCACCTGGTTCGGGACGGTCTGACCGGCCACCCAGTTGACATTCGACGTGATCGGGCGCTCGCCGCCCTCCGGGAAGGCGGTGACGAAGCCGGAGTTGTTGGTCTCGGTGGCGGTCACGTTGAGGACGACCGCGGTGACCCCCTCGGGGATGCCGGCGTTGCCGCCGACCTTCACCCGGGCGGTGCCGGAGGGCAGCACGATGCCCTGGGGCCCGCCGATGCCGGTCCGGGTGTCCAGGAGGCGCGTGGGCGCGACCGGGGTGAACTCCGACCCCGCGGTGCCGTATTCCAGGTTGTTGACGACCTCGACCGCGTTCGCGGCGTCCGTCACCGTGACCTTGATGTTGTACTCGCCCAGCTCCGCGTAGGCGTGCTGGTGCGTCACCGGGCCGGCGCCGGAGGCGGCGACGACGTCCTTCCTGCCGTCGCCCCACTCGACGGTGACGGTCAGCGACGCGGTCTCGCTGATGAGGTCGGTCACCAGTTCCACGCCGTGGGCGCTCTTGCTGGTGGCCGACAGGACCATGTTCAGGTCCGGGTTGCCCGCGGCGGCGGCTGCCTTCCCCTTGGCAGCCGGCAGCGCCTTGCGGACCGACTTCTCCGCCGGGCTCTTGAAGGTCTTGAAGTTCGACGCCGCGGCCTTGCCGAGGTCGAGCTTCGGCGCCGAGACGGGCGGCGGCGAGACGGGCTCGGCCGCCTGCGCCATACCCGGAACGAGACCGATCGTGGCCGCGATGACGGCAACGGAAATTACGAGACGGCGACTGCGCACCGGCCCCCCCATTTTTTTGAACGCGCTCAGTATTGAGCCTCCAGAGTACACAGATCTTCCTGGAGCGATCAGTAATTTACATACAAGCGCGGGGAGTTGGCGTGATTCTGTCCGGCAGTGAGCACATTGCCCTCTTCGGCCCCGGTGCGCCAACGGGTGGGAGGGGCGGCACGCTCTCGCGCACCGCCCTCCCACCCGTTCACCGGCGCATCAGTCGTTCTCGTAGACGCCGAAGATGTCGACGACCAGGTCCGCGTCCTTCCAGCCCTGGTTCCAGAAATTGATGATGCCGTGCTCACCGGCGCTCGCCTGCACCAGGTTCGGAACGGTCCTGCCGGCCGTCCAGTTCAGCGTGGAGGCGCCGGGACGCGGCGGCTCGGGCGCGTTCGGGTCGTCGTTCACCAGCCACGGGAAGGGGCTCGGCGCCACCGAGAGGAAGCCGGAGTCCGCCGTCTCGGTGACGGTGGTGTTCAGGACGTACGCCTCGTCGCCCTGCGCCTCGCCGGTGACCCACTGCGAGATGTGGCCGCGGGCCGGCAGGCGGCCGCCCGGCCACCAGCCGCCCGGGTCGCGGGTGTCGAGCATCCGGCGCGGCGTGAACGGCACGAAGGCGGCCTTGCTGTCCTTGCTGTAGTAGCCGACCACGTCGACCACGACGTCGGTCGGACCCCAGGCACCGTTGAACACGCTGATCTCGCCGTTGGCGGAGACCGGCACGATCACCGAGTTCGCGATGGTCCGACCGGCCGCGAAGTTCAGGTTGGACGCCGTCGGGACCGGACCCCCGGCCGGGAAGACGGACAGGTGACCGAGCTGCTGCGGGTTGGTCACCGTCACGTTCAGCGCCACGGCCGTGATGCCCTTCGGCACACCGCGCAGGCCGCCGATCTGCGTGGTGAACACACCCTGCCCGGCGAGCTGCCACTTGGGCGCGCCGAGGCCCTCACGGGTGTCGACGAAGCGCACCGGGTCCAGCGAGGTGTATCCGCTGGACGGGGTGCGGGTGAAGTAGCCCGTGACGTCGGCGATCAGGTCGACGGCGCCCCAGCCCGCGTTGTAGAGCTCCACGTAGCCGTCGGTGCCCACCGGCACGATCACCAGGTTCGGGACGGACTGACCGCCCACGTAGTTGATGTTCGAGGTGTCGGGCCGCTCCGTGCCCTTGCCCGGCCACGCCGTGATGTGCCCGGCGATGGAGGTGTTGGTGACCGTGACGTTGAGGGCGACCGCCCTGACCTCGCCGGGGATCTCGGCGTTGCCCGCCACCTTCACTCGGGTCGTGCCGCGCGCCGCGACCTTGCCCGCCGTGGTGCCTGTTCCGTTGCGCGTGTCCAGCAGCCGGGTCGGGGCGTGCGGGGTGAACTCGGAACCGATGGTCATGATCATGATGTCGTTGGAGCCTGCGATGGCGTTGGCGACGTCGGTGGCCGTCACCTTGACCTTGTACTCGCCGACCTCGGCGTAGGTGTGGCGGTGGAAGAGCTCGCCGGAGCCCTTGATCGTCGTCTTCTCCGTCGTGCCGTCGCCCCAGTCGACGACGACATCGAGTACGGAGTCCGGACCCGTGATCTTGGAAGTGACCTCGAGCCCGTGCGCGGTGTGGCTCCGGGCGTCGATCCCCACCGACACCCCCTGGTGGTCCCCCGCGACCTTGTTCCCGCCGGTGGGCAGCCCCGTGCGGACCGTACGGCCGGCGGGGCTGCTGAACGTCTCGCGTGCGGATGCCCCGGCCTTCGCCGCACCGGGCGAGGCGACGGGCTTGGTCGGCCCGGTCGGCCCCTCTGCGGCCGAAGCCGTGCCCGGGATGACACCGAGACCCGCCGCCACGAGGGCAGCGGTCATTACGAGTCGGCGATTGCGCACCGGCCCCCCATTTTTTCATTTTTGAACGCGATCAGAGCAAACATGATCAGCGTACACATGGATCAAGCCACCCCTACGCCGACTTTCGGGCCGGACCAGGGGGCGGGTCAGAGGGCGGGTCAGGGGGCGGCCGGGGCCGGATCGTGGAGGCGGGCCGGGGGACGGCTCGGCTCTACCAGGCCAGCTGCGAGATCTCCTCGGCGACCACCGCGCACGCGTCCGCCGCCGGGTCGATCAGCGGGAAGTGACCGACCGCGTCCAGCAGCGTCAGCCCCACCGTCTCCCCCGCCTGGGCGGCCGCCGCCACATACGCCTCGGCCACCTGCTGCGGCACCACGATGTCGTCCCGGCCCTGGACCACCGCCGTGGCGATCCCGGTCGGCAGCAGCGCCGCCGGATCGGCGCACGGCAGCCGCTCCTCCCAGTGGTCCGCCCCGCCCAGCAGCTGCGCGCTCGCGCCGCCGCACACACCCAGCTCCTCCGCGACCGCGAAGTCCGCGATCGGGGCCAGCGCCACCACACCGCGCAGCTTCGGCGGGGCGGGCAACCGCCACGGGGAGTCGTACGGGAGCACGTGCCGGGCCGCGGCCCACAGTGCGAGGTGACCGCCCGCCGAGTGGCCGGTGACGACCGTGCGGCGGACGTCGGCCTGCGGGAGGGCGGCGGACGCCAGCGCCGGAAGGGCGTCCATCGCGGCGGCGACGTCGTCGAAGGTCTCCGGCCAGCGCCCTGCGACCGGCCCCTCCGCGTTCTGGTGCGGCAGGGAACTACCGCGCCGGTACTCGACATTGGCGACGGCGAAACCCCGCCGGGCCAGGAAGTCCGCGAAGGGTGTGACGTGCTGCCGGTCGTACGGGGCCCGCCACGCGCCGCCGTGCAGCAGCACCACCAGCGGGGCCGGTCCCCGGGTCTCGCCGCGCGGGGCGTAGAAGTCGACGACGTGGTCGGGGTGTTCCCCGTACGCGGCGGTCACGTCCGGCGCCACGGCCGGGTGGGCGAAGGCCGAGGCGGCCTCCGCGGCGTCCCGTTCCACTGCGGCGGGGTCCGTCATCGGCTCAACCTCTCGGTAACGCGTGGGACAGCGGGGACAGATGTTCCGGTGATCCGGCAGAGCGGGACCGTATCAGTCCGGAACAGGCCGTTCCGTGCGGGGCCCGGAATATGACCGGGCGGACGGAGCCGTAGCCCCGCCCGCCCGGTGATGTGACGTTTCGCTACCGAGTCACCCGAAAATGTGACCCAGTGTGCGTGCGGCACGCTCGGCGTCGGCGAAACCGACGTAGAGCGGGGTGAAGCCGAAGCGCAGGACGTCGGGCGCGCGGAAGTCGCCGATGACGCCCCGGGAGATGAGCTCGCCCATGACCTCGCGGGCGTTCTCGGTCCGCAGCGAGATCTGGCTGCCGCGGCGCTCGTGCTGGTCCGGGGTCACCGACTCGACCCGGCCGTGCGGGACGTACGCGGCCACGCAGGCGAGGAAGAAGTCGGTCAGGGCGAGGGACTTGGCCCGTACGTCTTCGACGGACACCCCGTCCCAGGCGTCGAGCGCCGACTCCAGGGCCAGCATGGACAGGATGTCCGGCGTGCCGACGCGACCGCGGGTCGCGCCCTCGGCCGCCTCGAAGGCCGGGGTCATCGCGAAGGGGTCCGCGTGACCGTTCCAGCCCGGGAGCGGGGAGTCGAAGCCGGCCTGGTGGCGGTCGGCGATGTACAGGTACGCGGGCGCGCCGGGGCCGCCGTTGAGGTACTTGTACGTGCAGCCCACCGCGAGGTCGACGCCGTGCTCGTCCACGCCGACCGGGAGGGCCCCGGCGGAGTGGCACAGGTCCCAGACCGTGACCGCCCCGGCGGCGCGGGCCGCCGCGGTGAGGGCGGGGAGGTCGTGGAGCCGTCCGCTGCGGTAGTCGACGTGGTTGAGGAGGACCACGGCGGTGTCCGCGTCCATCGCCCCGGCCGCGTGCGAGGGGTCCACCGGGACGACGGTCAGACCCGTCATCCGGGCCGCCGACTGCGCGATGTAGCCGTCGGTGGGGAAGGTCGCGGCGTCGACCAGCAGCCTGGTCCGGCCGGGGGCCGCGAGACGGGCGGCGCCTACCAGGGCCTTGAAGAGGTTGACGCTGGTGGAGTCGCCGACGACCACCTGGCCGGGGGCCGCGCCGATGAGCGGGGCCAGCTTGTCGCCGATCCGCTCGGGCGCCGTCCACCAGCCGCTCTCGTCCCAGGACCGGATGAGGAGCTCGCCCCACTGCCGGGCGACCACGTCGGCGGTGGTGTGCGCGACACCGGCCGGCAGGGCGCCGAGGGAGTTGCCGTCGAGGTAGACGACCCCGTCGGGGAGGGTGAAGCGCTCGCGGAGCTTCGCGAGCCCGTCGGCGGCGTCCAGCGCGGCCGCGCGGCCGCGCAGGTCCGCCGCTGTGCCCGTGGAGTCGTCAGACATAGCTGCGCGCCGTCCAGAGCTCCGGGAAGACGTTCTTCGTGGCGCGCTTCTCCAGCCAGGTCACGCCGGCCGAGCCGCCCGTGCCGGTCTTCGCGCCCATGGCGCGGCGGGTGGCGACCAGG
Source organism: Streptomyces sp. NPDC097617 (assembly GCF_044761485.1). NCBI lineage: Bacteria > Bacillati > Actinomycetota > Actinomycetes > Kitasatosporales > Streptomycetaceae > Streptomyces > Streptomyces sp. NPDC097617. Next base: position 45,995 of record NZ_JBIWCL010000034.1, on the reverse strand, counting down.
TGGTCGTTGCGCCAGCGCCAGACGAGCTCGGCGACATCGGTGAGGACCTCGCCGAGGCGGTGCAGGTCCAGGGTCTCGTTGTCGTCCGGGGCGGCGTACAGGCCCGTCCAGACGGCCTCGACCTCGGCCGAGGGCTCGTAGCGCTGCGACAGGTCGCGGTCCAGGACGGCGTTGGGGACCGGCAGCCCGCGGCGGGCGAGCAGGCGCAGCACCTCGTCGTAGAGGCTGGGCTCCTGCAGGGCCTTCTCCAGCTCCGCGTGAACGCGCGGGGCGCCCCGGTGCGGGACCAGCATGGAGGCGGACTTCTCGCCGAGCAGGAACTCCATCCGGCGGTACATCGCCGACTGGAAACCGGAACCTTCGCCGAGGGCGGCGCGGTAGGCGTTGAACTGGCCCGGGGTGAGCTGCGCCAGCGGGCGCCAGGAGGCGTTGAGGGCCTCCAGCTCGCGGAGTGAACGTTTCAGCGCATCCATCGCGACCGGGATGCGGTCCTCGCGCAGGGCCGTCGCGGCGGTCTCCCACTCATGGACGATGACCGTGAACCACAGCTCCATGACCTGGGTCGTGACCAGGAAGACCATCTCGCCCGGGTCGTCCGAGCGCAGGTGCTGGAGGTGGGTGAGGACGTCCGCCTGGACGTAGTCCTCGTACGGGGTAGTGCCGTCGAAGTCGAGGTTCGGGGTGTCCGACCCGCCGACTCCGGAGGCATCAAGGGTTTTCGACATCGCTGTCTCCTCGACACGTGCTTCCGGGTAGCGGTCCGCCCCTTCCGTGAGGTGAGTGGAGCCCCGGTCCCCTGCCCGCATCATAGGACCCCGTCGCGCCGGCGCTCCAGCGGAGAGTGACGCAGACCACACAATTTCGGTCGGTGTCACTCCCCGCCGTACGGACTCAGGCGCTCAGCGTGTCCGCCGCCGTCGGGGAGGAGTCCCGCAGGAAGGTCGAGCAGCGCGCGTACTCCTCCTTCTCGCCGATCTCCCCGGCCGCGCGGGCCAGGGCGTGCAGGGCGCGCAGGAAGCCGCGGTTCGGCTCGTGCTCCCACGGGACCGGGCCGTGGCCCTTCCACCCGGCGCGGCGCAGGGCGTCGAGGCCGCGGTGGTAACCCGTACGGGCATAGGCGTACGACTCGACCGTGTTGCCGGCGGCGAAGGCCTCGTCGGCGAGGATCGCCCAGGCGAGGGAGGACGTGGGGTGCGCGGCCGCCACCTCGACGGCGGGGGTGCCGGCGGCGATGGCCTCGCGGCCCGGCTCGTCGGGCAGGTGGGTGGGGGCGGGGCCCCCGAGCAGGTTCTGGTGAATGGACATGCCCCCAGTCTGCCGGGCCGCCGGCGCCGGGTTGAGCGGTGGTGCGCCGCGTCCCCGTACGGACGGGACGGATCCGGGGCGGATGAGCCCGAAGCGGGCGCCGCGGCCCGGCGCGTCGGGGGCGAACGCCGAAGGGCCCGGCCTCCGTCCTGGGACGGGGCCGGGCCCGGTGGTGCGGCTCGCTGAGGCCGACTACTTCAGCTTGGTGCCCGTGGAGCGCAGGTTCGCGCACGCCTCGGCGACGCGCGCGGCCATGCCCGCCTCGGCGGCCTTGCCCCAGGTGCGGGGGTCGTACTTGGACTTCGTACCGACCTCGCCGTCGACCTTCAGGACGCCGGCGTAGTTGCTGAACATGTGGTCCACAACCGGACGGGTGAAGGCGTACTGGGTGTCGGTGTCGAGGTTCATCTTCACGACGCCGTTCTCCAGCGCGGTGGCGATCTCCTCGGCCGAGGAGCCCGAGCCGCCGTGGAAGACGAAGTCGAACGGTGAGGCCTTGCCGTACTTCTCGGCGACACCGGCCTGGAGGTCCTTGAGGAGCTCGGGGCGCAGGACGACGTTGCCCGGCTTGTACACGCCGTGGACGTTGCCGAAGGACGCGGCCAGCAGGTAGCGGCCCTTCTCGCCCAGGCCGAGGGCCTCGGCGGTGCGGATCGCGTCGTCGACGGTGGTGTAGAGCTCGTCGTTGATCTCGTGGCTGACGCCGTCCTCCTCGCCACCGGTCGGGGTGATCTCGACCTCAAGGATGATCTTGGCGGCGACGGCCTTGGCGAGCAGCTCCTGGCCGATGGCCAGGTTGTCGGCCAGGGTCTCGGCGGAACCGTCCCACATGTGCGACTGGAAGAGCGGGTTCAGACCGCGGGCCACGCGCTCGGCGGAGATGTCGAGCAGCGGACGTACGTAGCCGTCCAGCTTGTCCTTCGGGCAGTGGTCCGTGTGCAGGGCGACGGTGATGTCGTACTTGGCGGCCACGATGTGCGCGAACTCGGCCAGGGCGACGGCGCCGGTGACCATGTCCTTGCTGTGCTGGCCACCCAGGAACTCCGCACCACCGGTGGAGATCTGGATGATGCCGTCGCTCTCGGCCTCCGCGAAGCCGCGCAGGGCAGCGTGCAGGGTCTGGGAGGAGGTCACGTTGATGGCCGGGTAGGCGAACTTGCCTGCCTTCGCCCGGTCGAGCATCTCGTTGTAGACCTCGGGGGTTGCGATGGGCATCTGCCGGCTCCTTGAATGTGCGGGGAGTGTGCTTATTGCGGGCCCTGACCTGGGGGCGACGTCATCGTCGCGCCTATCCTTCCAGACTCGGCGCGGGGGTCCAGACCGCCGGTCTCACGTGGTGGGCGAACGGCCCGGGATGTTTCACGTGAAACATCCCGGGCCGCCGGATTCTGCCAGGTCAGGCCACTCCCATGGGCGGCCGAGGACCTTCTTCACCAATTCGCGCGGTGGCCGGACCTAGGACAGGCCGAGGTCCCCGAGGAGGTATCCGGTGAGGTAGGGCAGCCCGGCCGCGGCGATCGCGTCGGCCGCACCACGGTCGACGATCGTCGCGACGGCGACGACCTCGCCGCCGGCCTCCCGGACCGCCTCGACGGCGGTCAGCGGGGACCCGCCGGTGGTCGAGGTGTCCTCGACCACCAGGCAGCGCTTGCCCTTCACATCGGTGCCCTCGATGCGGCGCTGCATGCCGTGGGCCTTCTGCGCCTTGCGGACGACGAAGGCGTCCAGGCTCCGGCCGCGCGCGGCGGAGGCGTGCAGCATCGAGGTCGCGACCGGGTCGGCGCCCAGGGTCAGACCGCCGACACAGTCGAATTCGAGCTCGGCGGTGAGGTCGAGCATGACCTGACCGACCAGCGGGGCCGCCTCGCCGTCGAGGGTGATCCGGCGGAGGTCGATGTAGTAGTCGGCCTCGCGACCGGAGGAGAGGGTCACCTTGCCGTGCACGACGGCCTTGTCCTTGATCTGCTGCAGAAGCGCATCGCGTACATCACTCATGTCCCTGAGCTTAGAGGCGGCCTAGCCGAGGCGACGCCAGGTCCAGGTGGTGGATACCTCCAGCGGATCCACCGGCGTGACCAGGCGCGGGAGGGTGTTCAGCCCGTTCGGCGGGCCCGACTGGGGCTCCACGCACACGGACTCGGGCTCCTCGTCGTAGATGACCACCCATTCGGCCCGGCTGGTGACCCGCAGTTCGAGGGCGCCCGGCCAGGTGAGGGTGACGTCGACGCCGTGCGGCATGCCGAAGCAGTCGTCCCAGGGGCGGGGCTTCGGGTCGATGCGCCTGCCGGTGGGGATGTGGTCCTCGCCGCGCTCCTCCTGCCATCCGGGCTCGAAGGCGACCTCCGCGTCCGGGCCGCCGGTCCCGAGGTTGCGCAGGAACCAGGGGTGCCAGCCGACCTGGGCCGGGAAGGAGTCCCCGTACGTCTCGACGCCCATGGTGAGGGTCAGCGAGTCCTCGGCGAGCGCGACGACCTGTGTCACCCGGCCGGGGTAGGGCCACGGTTCGGCGAGGTCGTAGGCGAAGGCGGCCTCGGTGGTGGCGGCGCCGGCCGGGCGCCAGGGCGCATCGCGGGCGAAGCCGTGGAGCGCGTGGGGCGGGTGGTTGAGCGGCATCTGGTGGACGTTCGCGCCGTCGCGGAACTGTCCGTTCGCGGTCCGGCCGCACCAGGGGACCATCGGGAAGGCCCCGTACCTCGGCCCCTGGCGCAGCAGTTCCGTCCCGTCGATGCGCAGGCTGCTGATCCGGCAGCCGTTCTCCTGGTCGACCGTCACCTCGGCGCCGCCGGCGCTCAGTTGCGTACTCATGCGCCCGACCCTAATGCGGCCGGCCCCCGGTTCAGCGACGACGGCGCAGGGCCCGCCCGATGACAACCGCCGAGGCCAGCGCGATGGCGGCGGCCGGGGCGATCCAGCGCAGGCTGTCGCCGGCGGTGGCGGACGCGGGCGCGGGGACCGGGGCGTACCGGCCGCGCGGCGGGGCGTGGTCCACCTCCTCCGCGCTGCGGCCGATCATGGTGCGGCGGGCGTGGGCGGCTTCGGCCGGGGGCTGCGGCGCCGCGTCGGCGCCGTCGAACTGACCGGCGAGGAAGGGATCCAGGGACGGCGGCGGCGCATCGGTCTCGGACAGGGAGGCGCTGACCTCGCCGACCCCGTCGTCGCCCGCTTCGGACTCGGGTGCGGACTCCGACTCGGCCACCGGGTCGTCGGGCGCCGACCCGAGGGTCAGCGCCCCGGCGGCCCGGTCGAGCAGCCGCTGCACGGCGGTGGCCGTGGCCTCGGGAGGGAAGCCCGCGGCCCGTCCGTCGGCGGTGGCCGTGGCGGTGAAGTCCAGCCGGGTCCCCTCCGGCACCGGGACCAGCCTCAGGTCGAGGAGGAACTTCACGCTCCCGCTGCCCCGGACCTCGGTCCCCTCGCCGTCGAAGGTGAAGTGCCCGGGGTCCCGCTCGGTGACGGTCAGGGCGCCCCGGTAGGTCACGGTGCTCCCCCCGATCCGGACCTTGAGCCGGCCCGAGAGCGGCCCGGCCGCGGTGTCGGCGTCCTGCTGGAGTCCCGGCACGCACCGGGCCACCCGAGCGGGGTCGCGCAGCACGGCGCGGAGATCGTCTGCCGGTACCGGGACGAACACCTGATGCTCCATGCGGTCGAGCCTACCGACGAGACCGCACCGGGTCACGAATACCGCGGGTGCGGCAGGGTCGACGGCGGAAGTCCGGGCACCCGGGTGCGTTCCGCGTCGCGTGCGGCGTCCTGCAGGGAGCGGGTCGACAGCGAGCGCAGTGCGGGCGTGTCGCGGTCCACGCGCAGCGGCGGGTCCTGGTCCCGGGAGGCCAGGACGAAGCCCCAGTCCTGCGGCGGTGCGTCGCTCTCGCCGAGCGGAGTGCGGTCGGGTCCGGCGGCGAAGCCCGTGAGGCGGCCGCCCGCGCTGTAGGGGGCGGTGCGCAGTCCGGCCGCGCGGAGGGTGGAGTCGACGGTCCAGTACGTACGCGGGCGCGTGGCGAGCGGTCCGGCGTGCACGGCGATCCGGCCCCCGGGGCGCAGGGCCCGCGCGGCCAGCCCGTAGAACTCCTGCGAGTACAGCTTCGTGCTGGGGGTGATGCCCGGGTCGGGGAGGTCGGAGACGATGACGTCGAAGCGGTCGCCGGCGGCCGGTCCGCGCAGCCAGCGGAAGGCGTCCTGGGTGACGACGGCAAGGCGCGGATCCTCGTACGCCCGGGAGTTGAGCGCGGAGAGCATCGGATCGGTGCGGGCGAGGCGGACCACGCCGGGGTCGAGCTCGACGACGGTGACCGAGGAGACGTCCCCGTACTTGAGCACCTCGCGGGCGGCGAGCCCGTCGCCGCCGCCGAGGACCAGGACGCGGGAGTGCGGGCCGGTCATCGCGGGGTGGACCAGGGCCTCGTGGTAGCGGTACTCGTCGTAGCCGCTGACCCGCAGCCGCCCGTCGAGGTACAGGTCGAGGGAGCGCGGGGAGCCGGTCGACGGCCCGGTGAGCACCAGTTCCTGCACCCCGGTCTGCACGGCGACCCGCACCTCCCCTCCGTACACGGCACGCCGGGCGGTCCGCTCGAAGTCGTCGGCGAGGACGGTCGCGGAGGCGAGTACGGCCAGGACGGTCACGTTCGCCGCGACCAGCAGCCAGCGGCAGCGTCTGCTCAGGTCCCGGCGGAACAGCCACAGGACCAGCCCGCCGCCGACGATCACGTTGACGGTGCCGGTGACCATGGCGCCCGTGAGCTGGCCGAGCAGCGGGAGCAGCAGGAAGGGGAAGGCGAGGCCGCCGACGAGGGCGCCCACGTAGTCGGCGGCGAACAGGTCGGCGACGGCCCCGCCCGCGTCCTGTCTGCGGATGCGCTGGATGAGGACCATCAGCAGCGGGATCTCCGCGCCGATGAGCACCCCGATGGCGAAGGCGAAGGCGACCAGCGCGGGGCGGGATTCCCCCAGCCAGGCGAAGCTCGCGTACAGCGCCATGGCCGAGAGCCCGCCGAGAAGGGCGAGCGCGGCCTCGATGGCGCCGAAGCCGAAGGCGGGCCGGTGGCGGAAGCGCTTGGCGAGCAGGGAGCCGACGCCCATGGCGAAGACCATGACGGACAGCACGACCGACGCCTGGGTGACCGAGTCGCCGATCAGGTAGGTGCCGAGGGCGAGCAGCTCGAGCTCGTACACGAGCCCGCAGGCGGCGCAGATGAACACGGTGGCCAGGACGAGGAGTCGGCCGGTCCGGGGCCGTACGGGCAGGGCGGCCGGGACGGTCGCGGCGCCCCGAGGCTCCGGGGCCGGAAGCACCCGGCGCGGGACGGAACGGTCGATCATGAAGCGAACCGTACGTCACCGCCCACTCGCATCCGGTCACCCACATGGGTTCAAGTGGGGTGCTGATCCCGCCAGTTGGCGTAACCGCGGCGGATAATCGCGCCCCGGCGCCCGCTACAGCAGCGCCTGCGACTCCAGGGCCGCCGTCGCGGGAGCCCCCATCCGTACGCCCACCCGCGTGCGGGTGGCCACCAGCTGGCCCTCCTGCGGGTACGCGTGCCACGTCCGCCAGCGCACCTGCCCCTCGTAGTGCTGCGCGAGCATGGCGGTGAAGGCGTGCGGACTGCCCGGAAAGGTCCCCGCTAGCCCGTTCGGGTGGTCCGCCACCAGTGCGAGCAGCTCTTGGGCCCGCCCCGCGAAGGATCCGCGGGACAGGGTCTCGACCCGCGCGGCGAACTCGTACTCCCAGTCGCCCACCCGCTTGGCCACACCGAGCGGCAGCGGCGTGCTGCTGCCGGGCATACAGGCGACCGTCTCCGAGCAGAGCACCTCCCCCTCCTCCAGAAGCACCTGGTGGGACGCCCCGAGCAGGCGCAACTCCACCTTCGCCCCCGAAAGTTCGAGATTCAGTACGGCCAGGGCGGGCAGCCGGTCCCGACCCAGGGCCCAGGCGAGATCGGCGGCACGCGTGTCGGTGTATGAGGTCTGGAGGGTCGTGAGCATGAGTCGGCTCCGCAAACGCGCGAGGGAGATGGGCCGGGGCCCGCCAGCGGTAGCAAGCGCGGGTGGGGGGACACCGGCACGGGTCCACAGGAAGTCCAGGGAGGTCCGAGGACTGGTCTACTCAACCGAGGGAATCATGAAAGGCACGGCACTCACAGCGTTTTTACCCAACTTGAAGGGGTTTACATCCCCCCGGGGGCTCCGCAGTTCACGTGTTCAACAAGTTGCGCCCCGCGCGTCGTCATGCATCGACGAACAAGAGGGCGCCCGACGGCAGTCGGGCCGTCGAACGCCCTCGTCAACTCGGTGTCGCGCGGTGCCGGCCGCCCCGTGTCAGCTGGAACCGCCGCACCCGCCACCACCGCCGCACGAGGAGGACGATCCCCCGCACGACGAGGAGGAGCCGCAGCTCGACGACGACCCGCAGCCCGAGCCCGACGAGGACCCGCCGTCCACCCACCAGCTGCTGCGGCGGCCCCGGCGACGGGGCGAGGTACGCCCCCTGGAGGAGCGGACCAGCTTGGTCAGGAAGAAGGCCGCAAAGAAGAGCAGGATCACTACGAAGACGAACCCCATGTCCGCCACCTCTCTCACACCCCGGTCTTCCCGGGGGAGCAGGATCCCCGCGTCCTGCGTGAAGGGGGGATTCCCGCGGCCCGCACGACCCAAAGCACACTTGAGGAAGTCCAGAGGTTGCCCGCAGGATGGCGCTCATGAGCGCACCCGTGAACAGCGACCGCCCCTTCCTGAACCGCCGCCTGGCGGCCTTCGGCACGACGATCTTCGCGGAGATGTCGGCGCTGGCCGCCCGCACCGGTTCGATCAACCTCGGCCAGGGATTCCCCGACACCGACGGTCCCGCGCAGATCGCGGAGGCGGCCTCCCGCGCGGTCCTCACCGGACGCGGCAACCAGTACCCGCCGGGGCCCGGCGTCCCGGAACTGCGCACCGCGATCGCCGCCCACCAGCAGCGCTTCTACGGCCTCACCCACGACCCCGACACCGAGGTCCTCGTCACGGCCGGCGCCACCGAGGCCATCGCCGCCACGCTCCTCGCCCTCCTGGAGCCCGGCGACGAGGCCATCGCCCTGGAGCCCTACTACGACTCGTACGCGGCCTGCATCGCCATGGCCGGCGCCGTACGCGTCCCCGTCACCCTGCGCCCGCACGCCGGGGCCTTCGTCCTCGACCTGGACGAACTGCGCGCCGCCGTCACCCCGCGCACCCGCCTGCTGCTCCTGAACACCCCGCACAACCCGACGGGCACCGTCCTGACCCCGGCCGAACTCACGGCGATCGCCGAGCTGGCCGTCGAGCGCGACCTGCTGGTCGTCACGGACGAGGTGTACGAGCACCTGGTCTTCGAAGGCGCCCACACGCCCCTCGCGGGCCTGCCGGGCATGCGCGAACGGACGGTCACCATCTCCTCGGCCGGCAAGACCTTCTCCTTCACCGGCTGGAAGGTCGGCTGGGTGACGGGTACCGCAGAACTTGTCACCGCCGTCCGCTCCGCGAAGCAGTTTCTGACCTATGTCGCCTCCGGCCCTTTCCAGTACGCCGTCGCCGAAGCTCTACGGCTGCCCGACACGTACTTCACAGCCTTCCGCGAGGACCTGCGGGCCAAGCGGGACCTGCTGTGTACGGGACTCGCCGACGCGGGCTTCGGAGTCTTCCGGCCGGCCGGAACGTACTTCATCACCGCCGACATCCGCCCGCTCGGCGAGAGCGACGGCATCGCCTTCTGCCGGTCCCTCCCGGAACGCGCGGGTGTGGTCGCGATCCCCAACGCGGTCTTCTACGACCACACGGAGGCGGGCACCCCCTATGTCCGGTTCGCGTTCTGCAAACGCACCGAGGTACTGATGGACGCGACGGAACGGCTCCGCAAGGCATTCGCATACTGACCGCCGTCCTACGGGGCCGGTCGTTGCTGGCGCTTGCCCACACCACAGAGGGGGGCGTACAATTTCTTGTACGTGAAAGGGGTCGATCGTGAAGACCATGACATATTCCGAGTCGCGCGCGCGGTACGCCGAGGTGCTCAACTCCGTCACCGACGACCGTGAAGAGATCGTTATCACCCGGGCCGGACATGAGCCGGTCGTCATCGTCTCTCTTGAGGACTACGAGTCCCTGAAAGAGACCGCGTACCTGCTGCGAAGCCCGGCGAACGCCCGGCGCCTGCTCGCGTCCATCGACGAGCTGGAAAGCGGCGGCGGCACCGTGCGCGAGCTGGCGACCGGCGAGTAAGGGCCGCGAATGAAGATCACCTTCGCCTCCCGCGCATGGGAGGACTACCTGTGGTGGCAGCTCCAGGACCGGAAGATCCTGAAGCGCATCAATGCACTCATCGCGGACATTGCCCGGAACGGCAACGAGGGGATCGGCAAACCGGAACCGCTCAAGCACGGATTCCAGGGCTACTGGTCACGCCGCATCAACGACGAGCACCGACTGATCTACAAGGCCACCGAGGATGGCGTCCTGATTGCACAGTGCCGCTACCACTACGAGAGCTGACACGGCTCAAGGATCGAGCAGAGCCCCTGCCGGTCCCGCGTCGCGCAGCAATCACGCATGTCGGCAAGGGCGGAACCTGGGCTTGACGTGCCTCTTGGCTTTCGGCGCGGGTTCGACTTCATCGTCGGCGCTGGGATCCGACTTTGGTCGCCGACCTGCGCAGCCGCTTGGCCAGCGCCTTGTCCCGAGCTCTGAGGTGCCGCCCCGCCGCTTCCAGGACGGCTTCGGTGGCGGGGTGCTCGCAGCGCCACAGATCGTCGGCGGCCTGCTCCAGGAGCGGCAGTACCGAGTCCCCTTCCTGGTCCAGGAACGTGGCGAATGCCTCGTCGGCTACGCCGAGCGGACCCCACAGGTGGTCGACGAGCCCCCAGCGCCGGAGTTCCGGACCGTGTCCCTCGGGGATCTCGCCACGGCCGACCAGCGTGATCGCCGCGGACTCGGCGCAGCCAGGGACACCCGAGGCCGCGGCCTTGCGCAGGACCGCGAGCGCTCTGGGTTCATCCAGTTCTGCCAGCACCGGTGCGGCGGCCAGGCGGCGGAGGGCCGCGTCGGCTTCCAGTCCAGCGCAGGCGTCGATGAGCTGGACCGCGGCCGGGCCCTGGCCCCGATGGCTGATCCATCCGGTGATCTCGGTGTGGGCGGCGTCCTGGTCATAGTCGAGCAGGGCGTCGAGCAGCGTCGGGGCGTCGGCGTCGGCCAGCTCGCCGACCAGCGGAGCGTGGACTCCCCCGGCGAGCAGGTACTCACGCAGTCCGTGGCGTCCCAGCGGGGTGAGCCTGAGCCTTGTCCCGGGCAGGGGAGTGTCGTCGCCGTCCTCGGTGTTCCCCATGACGCCGAGGAGGTCGAGGAGGATGCGGTCGTGCTCCCGGCCCGTCTCCGGACCGGTCTCGACCTCCGCTGCCTGGTACTCGGCGAGGAGCAGGGCAGCTTGGTCGAGGATCTGCAGGAAGAGCAGTTCGACCAGTCGTGCCTCCTGCTCGGGGAGGCCCTCTCGGAGTGCGCCGACGAGCAGCGCCGTATCCAGCCATTCGCCGTCGGGAACTTCGTACAGTGCCCGCAGCACCACCGCCGCCAAGCCGTCGACGTCCTCGTCCTGCATGCCCAGCGCGGCCAGCAGCAACGGGGGCAGGCCGAGGGCCCCGAGGTCGTCCAGGCCATCGAGTTCGTCCTCGAGCGCCCGGCACCAGAGCTCCAGTACTCCCTCGCCCCCCGCGGTGGCGGGCAGGCCGGCACCAGGCCGGGCGGTGCCCGCGCTGATCTCCACCAGGTCCGCGTCCAGAGCAAGACACCAGGGGCTGTCCAGGCAGGGCAGATCGCCGGAGCTACGCAGGCGGGCCAGCCGCTCGTCGCGCTCCGCGGGCCGGAGTGCGCTCAGTTCGTCGTCCTGGGCCCACAGTTCGAGTTCCTGGACGGCCAGGCGGCCCAGAGCAGGCTTGAGCATCTCCCGGGACGTGACGGCTCGTCCGCCCCGGCACCAGTCGGCCAGGCGGAGCGCGGTGGCGATCCGCGGCACCCTCCGGGCGGCCGCGGCGAGCTCCGCGCGCGGTGCCAGGGAGACGGGGCGCACCGGGACGAACTCCGCGGCGAGGCCCTCGTCGTACTCGTCGTCGTGGACCTCGCCGCAGGAGCAGCGCCGCCCGCCGGGGGCAGCCGCGGCCGACTGTCGTGCCGGGGCGGCCGTGGGCGGCCGCGGGTCCAGTCCGGCCAGTTCCCGGTCCAGGGCCTCGCGGTCGAAGTCGGCGGGGTCGAACCCCTCCTCGCGCAGCGTTTCGACCAGGTCTGTCCACGGCTCGGGGGCCGGTGCGCCGCGGTCCGCGACGGCGTCGAGTACGGCCTGCAGCCCCCAGGCGCCACCGGTGTCCTCGGCGTAGGGCATGGCGCGGCGTCCACCGGTGCAGCGAACGCGTCGGTCGGGAGCGGACGTGGGGAGGCTCTTCTCCAGGGTGATCTGGTGCCGCCAGTCGTCGCCGAAGTCGTAGGTGTACTCCAGCCGGCCGCCTTCGTGGGGCAGCAGCTCGGCCACGGTCACGGACTCCTCGTCGGCATCGCGGACAGGATCGCGGTCCAACGGCGCGTCGAAGTCGGCGAATTGGCGGCCGGATCTGGGTTCGGCGAAGGAATGAAGGTGCGAGTCGTCCCAGCCGAAGCATGTCTGGATGATGTCGTGCAGGCAGCCGAGCGAGGTGTCGGCCGGCAGGGTGACCCGGCGCCAGACCGGTGGGCTGGTGTCTCGCAGGGCGATCTTCAACTGGTAGGTCGGCACAGACTCTGCGGTCACGGCGAACGATTCCCTCAAGGCGGAGACGGATTCCGGCACCGGCGAGGGGCCGCGACCACGAAGGCGTCGCAGCCGTCTCTGGTGGGCGCCGGAGACATCTTCCCGCATTGCGCCGAGTGGGCGAAGCCATTCTTGGCACGTCCCGTCCGCCGGCGCGGATAGCCTTGCTCCGACAAGGGCGGCGCGGGTACCCGTGTCCTCCCGAGTAGTTACACGATCGTGTGCCAGGAGTGGGCGTAGTGGCGAAGCTTTACCCGTCGGCTGGATCCGCTGCCCCGCGCACGGCCGGATCCGCCCGGTCGACCGCGCCGGAGTCGTCGGTTCCCGACCGGGAGCGGCTGCTCTCCTGGTTGCCGGAGCTCGCCGCCGGCGAGGCGGTGTTCCTTCCCGCGGACCCGCCCCGGATGGGACGGATGGCATTCTGGACGCCCGGGAGTGAGCCGCCGCCGGGCCTCGGGGTGCAACCCGAGGAACTCACCGTGGTCCGCCCGCACGGCTCGTCCGTGCGCCGGGCACGGGTGGCCGCCGTGCCGCTGCCGGTGGAGAACGCGCTGCCGCTGCTGACCCGCTGCCGGGCGCTCGGCGGGGACGGCAGCGGTCGAGCGTCGGCCAGTACGGCGTTCTGGGGCACGGCGGCCCTGCTCGGTCTGGCCCTGGTCGGCCGCGGCCGGATGCTTCCAGGGGTGTCACCGGAAGGCTTCGACGCGTGGCGGGCCGGCCCGCTGGACGCCGAGGACCACGAGCGGCTGGTTTCCCTGGCCGCCGCCATGCCCCCGGAGGCCCGCGCGGTCGCGGTTCCCGGACTCTCCCCCCTCACCCTTCCGGCGGCCGAGCCCATGCTGCGGGCCTTCCTGGACGCCGTGGCCGATTCCCTCGCCCGCCCTCCCGCCGCCCGCCAGGTGACCGGCGGACCGGCGTTCGCGGTCCGAGCGCCGCAGTCCGTGCCCGAGCAGCGAGGCTGGGCCGCGGAGGTCGCCGCCGGCCGCGACGCGGGTCTGGCGGTATCGCTGCGGCTGGAGCTGAGCCGCTCGGACTCCTTCCGGGCCGTGGTCCAACTGCGCAGCCTGGCCGATCCCACGGTGCTCGCCGACGCCGCGGACCTGTGGTCCGGCAGGGCCACCGCCCCCGAACTGTTCGGCCCACGGGCCAAGGTCGACACGCTGCTGACGCTGCGCCGGGCCGCCCGCGCCTGGCCCCCGGCCGGACGGCTGCTGGACTCCGCCGCCCCGGCCGGTCTGGAGCTGTCCGACGAGGAAGCCCAGTCGCTGCTGGGCGACGCGGCCGAAAGCCTGGGCGCCGCCGGTGTCGCCGTGCACTGGCCCAAGGAGCTGGTACGCGAGCTGACCGCCTCCGGGGTCCTGGAACCCGTACGCCGCCCGGGGACGCAGTCCTCGGCCGAGTCCTTCCTGTCCACCGGCGGCTTGCTGGACTTCCGCTGGCGGGTTGCGCTCGGGAACCGGGAACTCACCGAGGAGGAGCTGGAACGGCTGGTCCAGGCACACCGGCCGATCGTGCGGCTGCGCGACCAGTGGGTGGTCGTGGACCCGGAGCTGGTCCGCCGACTGCGGCGGGCCGCGCAGTCCAAGGCGACCTCGCTCACCGCGATCGATGCCCTGGGCGCCGCGCTGACCGGCAGCCTCGAGGTGGACGGCGAACAGGTGGCGGTCACCGCGAGCGGCATACTGGAGGAGCTGCGCTCCCGGATCGCCGACCCCGAGGCCCGCGCCACACGCGAGCCCCAGGGGCCGCCGAAAGCCCTGGCCGCGACGCTGCGCGACTACCAGCTGCGCGGCCTGAACTGGCTGCACCGGATGACCTCGCTCGGCCTGGGCGGCTGCCTCGCCGACGACATGGGCCTGGGTAAGACAGTCACCCTGATCGCTCTCCACCTGCGTCGCCAGGAACGGAAGACCACCGCCGGCCCCACCCTGGTGGTTTGCCCCGCCTCGCTGCTCGGCAACTGGGAGCGCGAGATCCAGCGCTTCGCACCGACCACCCCGGTGCGCCGCTTCCACGGCCCCGGCCGCGAACTGGCCGGCCTCGACGACGGAGCGGACGGCGGCTTCGTCCTGACCACCTACGGGACCATGCGCCGCGACACCGAACGCCTCACCGAGCAGCCGTGGGGACTGCTCGTCGCCGACGAGGCCCAGCACGTCAAGAACCCGCACGCGCTCACCGCCCAGGCCCTGCGCCAGATCCCCTCGCGGGGGCGGGTCGCACTGACCGGCACCCCGGTCGAGAACAACCTGTCCGAATTGTGGTCACTGCTCGACTGGACCACCCCCGGCCTGCTCGGCACGCTCTCCTCCTTCCGTGACCGCTACGCCACCGCTGTCGAGGGCGACCGGGACGAACAGGCCGCTCTGCGGCTGGCCGCGCTGGTCCGCCCCTTCCTGCTGCGCCGGCGCAAGTCCGACCCCGGCATCGCGCCCGAACTGCCACCCAAGACCGAGACCGACCAGCCGGTGTCCCTGACGAAGGAACAGGTCTCTCTGTACGAGGCGCTGGTACGCGAGCTCATGGCCGAGATCGAGGAGAAGCAGGGCATCGCCCGGCGTGGTCTGGTGATGAAGCTCCTCACCGGCCTGAAACAGGTCTGCAACCACCCCGCGCAGTTCCTGAAGGAGCCTGCGAGCGCGAAGCTGCCGGGCCGCTCGGGGAAGCTGGAGCTGCTGGACGAACTCCTGGACACCGTCCTGGCCGAGGACGGGTCCGCTCTGGTCTTCACCCAGTACGTGGCCATGGGCGCGCTGATCGAGCGCCACTTGGCCGACCGTGGCGTGGACACCCTGTTCCTGCACGGAGGCACCACGGTCAAACGTCGCGAGGAGATGGTCGACGCCTTCCAGGCCGGCGAGAAGAAGGTGTTCCTGCTGTCCCTCAAAGCCGCCGGGACCGGTCTGAACCTGACCCGGGCCGGACACGTCATCCACTACGACCGATGGTGGAACCCGGCCGTGGAGGACCAGGCCACCGACCGCGCCTACCGGATCGGACAGACCCAGCCGGTCCAGGTGCACAAGCTGATCGCCGAGGGCACCGTGGAGGATCGCGTAGCCGAGATGCTCCGGCAGAAGCGAGAACTGGCCGACTCGGTGCTCGGCTCGGGTGAGGCGGCCTTCAGTGAACTGAGCGACAGCGAACTGGCCGAACTGGTCACACTGCGGAGGACGGGACGATGACCAGGCGTAGCCGACCGGGCGAGCCGGGCGCCCGCACCTTCGAGGCACTCCCGCCGGCCAAGGGCAGCCGCGCACCCTTCGCCGAGTCCTGGTGGGGCCGCGCATGGCTGCGCTCCCTGGAGGAGTCCTCCCTGGACTCCGGCCGCCTTTCGCGTGGCCGCACCTATGCGCGCGGCGGCGCGGTCGGACCGGTTACCGTCGGCCCCGGCTCGGCCGCCGCCCCGGTGCACGGCAGCCGCCCCACCCCGTACCGCTCCACGGTCCAGGTCGAGCAGCTGACGGACCGGCAATGGGACCAACTGCTCGACATGATCGCCGAGCGGGCCGCCAACATCGCCGCACTGCTGGACGGCGAGATGCCCGCCGGCCTCGCCGACGACGCCGCGGCCGCCGGCGTCCCGCTGCTGCCCGGCCCCCGGGATCTCGACCCCGAGTGCAGTTGCCCCGACTGGGGCTACCCCTGCAAACACGCCGCCGCCCTCTGCTACCAGGTCGCCCGGCTCCTGGACCGCGACCCCTTCGTGCTGCTGCTCCTGCGGGGCCGCGGCGAGCGGGAGCTGATGGACGAGCTCGGCCGCCGCAACACCGCCCGCGCCGCCACCGAAGCCGCCGCGTCCACGGCGACCGCAAGTGCGGGCCCGGCCGCGCTCCCGGCCCGGCCCGGTGATCCAGCCGGTCCCGCCTTCAACGCCCGTGCCGCGCTGCCACCCTTGCCCGATCCGCCGCCGCTTGCCGACCGGCCCGGCCGCGGCCCCGCGCTGGTGGATTCCGCCGTGCCTGAGCCCGGTGTGGACCCGGCCGCCCTCGAACTGCTCGCCGCCGACGCCGCGACGCGCGCCCACCATCTCCTCGCCGGAGCTCTCGGCGCACGGCACGCCGAGACCGCCCCACCCGCCCCGCTCACCGAATGGCAGGACGCCGTCCGCCTCGCCGCCACGCACACCACCACGGAAGTCTTCGCCAGGATCGCCTCGAACTGCGGCCGCACCCCCGGCGAACTCTCAGCCGGCACCCGCGCGTGGCGGCAGGGCGGCGCGGCATCCCTGGACGTCCTGGAGACCCCCTGGAGCCCGCCCGCCTCACGCCTGGAGCGGGACAGCGAGGCCCTGCGGGCGGACTGGGCCGACGGGAGACCACCCCGCCTCCGCTCCTGGCGCAACCGCTGGACCGTCGAGGGCCACGCTGCCCAACTGCGCCTGGGCCGGGACGGGCTGTGGTACCCGTACACCAAGGACAAGGGCACCTGGTGGCCGGCCGGACCACCCGACGCCGACCCCGCCGTCGTCCTGACCGCCCTCCTCTCCACCTGATCCGCGCCGCGTACAAAGAGGCGTACGAACCAATAGGTGTGCGAACGGGGAGTGGCCTGGGTCACCGCGTCCCCGGAGCTGGTCACGGCGGTCCGCTCGGCGAAGCAGTTCCTCACCTACGTCGCCTCGGGCCCCTTCCAGTACGCGATCGCCGAGGCCCTCGCCCTGCCCGACGCGTACTACGACACCTTCCGCGCCGACCTGGCCGCCAAGCGCGACATCCTCGCGGACGGCCTGGCGGCGGCCGGCTTCGAGGTCTTCCGCCCGCAGGGCACGTACTTCATCACCACGGACATCACCCCCCTCGGCGAGAAGGACGGCCTGGCCTTCTGCCGCGCCCTGCCCGAGCGCTGCGGCGTGGTCGCCATCCCGAACCAGGTCTTCTACGACGACACGTCCGCGGGCGCCACCCAGGTCCGCTGGGCCTTCTGCAAGCGCGAGGACGTCCTGCGGGAGGCCGCCGAGCGGCTGCGCCGGCTGTAGCTCCGCAGCGCTCCGCGCCGGGCCGATCCCCTGCGGACCGGGCGTTGCGCTGCCCGTCACCACGCGTCCTTGCGGGGTTGTGCGGGCGGTGTGAAGCTGTGCGTCGTGCACGTGCCCGAAGCCCTCACCAACGGGTGAGCGGAACCACCCACGGCGAGCCGGAGAGTCGGGATTCATGGCAACGGGCAGAGCGGGCGTGTCCGCGTCGCCGCTGGAAATGCGCGCGCTCCGGGCCGTCCGGTCGGCCGCGCCGACCACCGTGATCGCACTCGGGGTGTTCACCGCCGTGCGCGGGACCGGGGTGCTGGTGATCACCCTCGGGGCCTGGTGGGCCGGGCGGGATCCGCTCAAGGTGCTCGGCCGGTCCTGGGACTCGGACTGGTACCTCAGGATCGCCGCCCACGGCTACGGGCGGACCCTGATGTGGCCCGCGGCCGCCACCGGGACCGGGCCCGTGCAGAGCGACCACGCCTTCTTCCCGCTCTACCCCGCCCTGATACGGGTCGTCTCCGAAATACTGCCCGGCGGTACCGCCCTGGCCGCGCTCCTCGTCGCCTGGGTCTCCGCCGGCGTGGCCGCCCTCGGGATCTACCGGGTCGGGGAGCACCTCATAGGGCCGCGCGCAGGGCTGCTGCTCGTCGGGCTGTGGGCGGCGCTGCCGCACGCGGTGGTACTCACCCTCGCCTACACCGAGGCCCTGCTGGCCGCCTTCGCCGCCTGGGCGCTCCACTGCCTGCTGCGCGGCCGCTGGCTGTGGGCCGCCGGCCTCGCCGTACTGGCCGGGCTGACCCGGCCCACCGGGCTGGCCGTCGCGGCCGCCGTGTCGGCCATGGCCCTCCACACCGTCGTCGTCGGAAGATCCCGGGCGCCCGAGGTGTGGCTGGCCGGGCTGGTGGCTCCGGCGGGCTGGGCGGCGTACGTCCTGGCCGTCGGGGTGAAGGTGGACGACCCGATCGGCGGCTATTTCGCCGTGCAGCGCGACTGGGGCTCCCGCTTCGACTTCGGCATCGGGGCGCTGCGCTCCACGGAACGCGTGCTGACCGGCGGGCACGTGCAGCTCGCCACCACCGTGACGGTGGTCCTGCTGGCCGCGGCCGGGCTGCTGGCCGTCCTGCTGTTACTGGACCGCACCCCGCTGCCGCTGCTCGCGTACACCGCGGTCCTGCTGGTGATCACGTTCGGCGGGGCCGGCTTCTTCGAGTCCAAGCCGCGCTTCCTCCTGCCGGCCTTCCCGCTGCTCCTGCCGGTGGCCGCCGTCATGGCGAAAGCCCGGCCCCGCACCGCGGTCATGGTGACCGCGGTGGTGGCCGGGCTCTCGTACGGCTACGGGCTGTACCTGCTGCTGGTCGCCCGCGTGCCGCTGTAACGACTAGCTGTTGGTGTCGCCGTTGCTGTCGCCGTTGCTGTCGTCGTCGCCGTCGGCGGAGTCGACGTCCTGCTCCAGGCCGAGCTGCTCGACGAGCCACTTGTCGAACTCGATGGACGCGCGGACCCAGCTGACCGTGGAGGACACGAAGTGCTCCAGGTTGACGCCGGTGCCGATCAGCATCTGCGCCTCACCGATCAGGCGGACCGAGCCGTCGTCGTGGGTGTGGCTGTAGACCTTCGGCCACAGGGTGCGGCGGTTCCAGTCGTCGATCGACTCGAGAAGCTGGGGCTTCTCGTCGATCTTGTGCGGACGGTCGTAGAAGGTACGCACAGAGAAAACCTGCTGCTCGTCCTCGCCGCGGAACATGAAGTAGGTGCGGAACTCCTCCCACGGCGCCGCGAGGTCACCCTCGTCGTCGACGACGTACTTGAGCTCCATCTGCTCCAGCAGCTGCTTGACCAGATCCTGGTCGGGGACGACGGGGCCCGCCGGTCCTGTGGCCTGCGGCTCGGGCTGCTGCCCTCCGAAGTTCGGAATCGAGGCCGGGTCGATGCTCACCGTGTACTTCCCTTCGTGCGGATACCTGCATCCTCCCCCATGGCTCCCACCCCGTGTCCAGCCCCGGAGGCCCGATCCGCTCCGGGCGCAAACGCGTCCCGCCCGCAGCCCGCTCCGGGCGGCCCCGGAGCAGCTCAGAGCACCTTGCCGACCAGCAGTTCCTCGCCCGCCACGTCGACCCGTACCGTGTCGCCGTCCCGGACCTCGCCGGAGAGGATCTCCCGCGCCAGCCGGTCGCCGATCGCCGTCTGGATCAGGCGGCGCAGCGGCCGGGCGCCGTACGCCGGGTCGTTGCCCTTGTCCGCCAGCCAGGCCAGCGCCTCGGGGGTGACGTCCAGGGTCAGCCTGCGGTCGGCCAGGCGCCGGGCCAGGCGGCCGATCTGGAGCTCCGCGATGTGCGCGAGCTCGTCCCGGGTCAGCGCGGAGAAGACGACCAGGTCGTCGAGGCGGTTGAGGAACTCCGGCTTGAAGGAGGCCCGCACCACGTCCAGGACCTGCTGCTTCTTCTGCTCCGGCGGGGTCAGCGGGTCCACCAGGAACTGGCTGCCCAGGTTCGAGGTCAGGATGAGGATGGTGTTGCGGAAATCCACCGTCCGGCCCTGCCCGTCGGTGAGCCGGCCGTCGTCCAGGACCTGGAGCAGGACGTCGAAGACCTCGGGGTGGGCCTTCTCCACCTCGTCCAGGAGCACCACGCTGTACGGGCGGCGGCGTACGGCCTCGGTCAGCTGGCCGCCCTCCTCGTAGCCCACGTAGCCGGGCGGGGCGCCGACGAGACGGGCCACGCTGTGCTTCTCGCCGTACTCCGACATGTCGATGCGGACCATGGCCCGCTCGTCGTCGAAGAGGAAGTCGGCGAGCGCCTTGGCCAGCTCCGTCTTGCCCACGCCCGTCGGGCCGAGGAAGAGGAAGGAGCCGGTCGGGCGGTCCGGGTCGGCGATGCCGGCCCGGGTGCGGCGCACGGCGTCCGAGACGGCCCCTACGGCCTCGCCCTGCCCGATCAGCCGGCGGCCCAGTTCGTCCTCCATGCGCAGCAGCTTCTGGGTCTCGCCCTCCAGCAGCCGGCCGGCCGGGATGCCGGTCCAGGCGCCCACCACGTCGGCGATGTCGTCCGGGCCGACCTCGTCCTTGACCATCGCGGACTTGGAGCTGCCGGTCTTGGAGGCCTCTTCCTCCTCCTCGGTGGCCTCCGCCAGCTCGCGCTCCAGGGTCGGGATCTCCCCGTAGAGCAGCTTGGAGGCGGTGTCGAAGTCGCCGTCGCGCTGGGCGCGCTCGGCCTGTCCGCGCAGGTCGTCGAGGCGCTCCTTGAGCTCGCCGACCCGGTTGAGGGACTGCTTCTCCTTCTCCCAGCGGGCGGTCAGGCCGCGCAGCTCCTCCTCGCGGTCCGCGAGGTCCTTGCGGATCTTCTCCAGGCGCTCGATCGAGGCCGGAGCGGACTCGTTCTTCAGGGCCAGCTCCTCCATCCGCAGGCGGTCTACGGAGCGCTGGAGCTCGTCGATCTCCAGCGGGGAGGAGTCGATCTCCATACGCAGCCGGGACGCGGCCTCGTCGACGAGGTCGATGGCCTTGTCGGGGAGGAAGCGGGAGGTGATGTAGCGGTCGGAGAGGGTAGCGGCGGCCACCAGCGCGCTGTCGTTGATGACGACCTTGTGGTGGGCCTCGTAGCGGCCCTTGAGGCCGCGCAGGATCGCGATCGTGTCCTCGACGGACGGCTCGGCGACCAGCACCTGCTGGAAGCGCCGCTCCAGCGCCGGGTCCTTCTCGATCCGCTCGCGGTACTCGTCGAGGGTGGTCGCGCCGACCATCCGCAGCTCGCCGCGGGCCAGCATGGGCTTGAGCATGTTGCCCGCGTCCATGGCGGAGTCGCCGCCGGCGCCCGCGCCGACGACCGTGTGCAGCTCGTCGATGAAGGTGATGATCTGGCCGTCGCTCGACTTGATCTCGGCCAGTACGGTCTTCAGCCGCTCCTCGAACTCGCCGCGGTACTTGGCCCCGGCGACCATGGCGCCGAGGTCCAGGGAGACGAGGCGCTTGTTCTTCAGGGACTCCGGGACGTCGCCCTTGACGATGCGCTGGGCCAGGCCCTCGACGACGGCGGTCTTGCCGACGCCGGGCTCGCCGATGAGCACCGGGTTGTTCTTCGTACGGCGCGAGAGCACCTGCACGACGCGCCGGATCTCCTGGTCGCGGCCGATGACCGGGTCGAGCTTGCCCTCACGCGCCGCTGCCGTGAAGTCGGTGCCGAACTTCTCCAGGGCCTTGTACTGGCCCTCGGGATCGGGGGTGGTCACCCGCCGTCCTCCTCGTGCGTTCTCGAAGGCCTCGAGCAGCTTCTTCGCCGTCGCGCCCTGGGTGGAAAGGACCTCGCCGGCCGCGCCGCCCTTGGCGGCGACGGCGATGAGGAGGTGTTCGGTGGAGAGGTACTCGTCGCCGAGCCTGCCGGCCTGCGCGTCGGCCTCGGCGAGTACGGCGAGCAGGTCGCGGGAGGGCTGCGGGGGCGCGACCGTGGAACCGGTGACGCTGGGCAGTGCCGCGAGCAGCCGCTCGGCACCGCTGCGTACGGCGGCCAGGTCGGCCTCGGTCGCGACCAGGAGGTCGATGACGTTCTCGTTGTCCTCGCCGGCGAGGAGCGCCAGCAGCAGGTGCGCGGGGGTCAGGTCCGCATGGCCGTCCTTGACGGCCCTGCTGGTGGCCGCGTTCAACGCGGCACGGCTCTTGTTGGTCAGCTCGGCGTCCACTGCGTCTTCTCCTCTCCCCGGGGGGTGCGTGAGACAACAACACTGACACAGTCAGCGTATGCAAAGTTGAGTCTATTCCACTCAAGGCACCTGAGGACAGCGTCGAGTCGTACCCTTCGGCGCATGTCCCATGACGTACTCAACCCGACGCCCGAGTACCTCGCCTTCTGGCGGGAGCGGCACGTCTGCACCCTGACCACCCCGCGGCCCGACGGCACGCCCCACGTGGTGCCGGTGGGCGTGACGTACGACCCGGAGGCCGGCCTGGCCCGGGTGATCAGCAACCGGCACAGCAAGAAGGTGCGCAACATCCTGGCGGCGCAGGAGACGCAGGAGACCCAGGTGGAAGGCGCGTGGACCGGCGCCCGGGTCGCGGTGTGCCAGATGGAAGGGCGCCGCTGGGCGACCCTGGAGGGCCGCGCGGTGATCCGCACGGACGGGGCGTCGGTCGCCGACGCGGTGGCGCGCTACGCGGAGCGCTACGGGCGCACGCCGTCGCCCAATCCCGACCGCGTGGTCATGGAGATCACCCTGGACCGGGCCATGGGGCGCGCGTAGGCCGTTGATTCTTCATCTTGTCCGGTTAAGGCACTGGACGCGGACATCACAACGGCGCCATCGTGGTCAGGTCCACGATGGCGCCGTTGTGTGGGGGTAGCGCCTGAGCGATCTGCAACGACGGGGGAATCGCTTCAGGCACTGCGGGGGGTGGCGGTGGTGATATCGGGTTCGAAGAGCTGGTGGTCCCGCTGATCGAGATTGACGAAGACCATTCCGTAGCGCACCTCGCAGCGGACGGGCTGCGGCGCGCCCCGCGGGCGGCGCAGGCACCGGTAGGCACGTACGTCCTCGTCCTCCTCGCGCACGACGACGATCGGTTGACCGAACAGGGTGACCATCAGCGAGTCGCCCGGGTGGGGAATGGCCGTGGCGAGATCGATGAACTGCCAGCCCGAGCGGTAGGCGGAGGCCATCTCGCGGCGGAAGCCGCGGTCGTCGGGGGTCACGCCGACACCGTCACAGGGGTCTCGGTCCAGCCCGTATCGTCCTTACCCCCGCCACTGAGCCGGCCGCTGGTCCAGCCGGTGTCCGCGTACTTACCCACGGGCGCCGTGGTCCAGCCGGTATCGATCTCCGTGCTCGTCAGGCTCGTGCCCTGACCGTCCCTAGCGCTCCCCGCGTCACTTTCGACGGCGCTGACTGCCCCAAAAACCGCAACGGCGGAGAAAACTATGGCAAGCACCGAGCGAAGCATTCTCTTGTACATGGTCGGCTTCGTCCTCACTTGATGGAATCCTCTCCCCCGCGTGACAGACGATGGCTCATTCAGGCACGTCAATGCCACAGGGACGATGCATCATGTTCTTGCATGTTCAGGACCCTGGGGGGTGGAGATTTGACGCGAATCGAGACGAAAGCGACACATCCCCACCCCGTCACGTCTATGTGCACCGAGGGGACGCGGCTCTACGCGACCGCGCTGAGTACCGGCCGGATCGCCCGGGGCGAGATCAAGAACGCCCCCTGCCTGCTTGAATTCGCTCTCCTGCAACCCGACCCGGATGACGCGAACCAACTGCGTCCGGTTCCCCCGTCCGTCGCATTGGCTCAACGGCTTCATCCGATCGAACGTGAGATCCAGGACCGCCGGCGCAGCGCTGTAGATCTCACCGACACTTTCGAGCCTTTCCTCGCCATCAGCGCACAGAGCCCGGCCAACACCCATGCCATCACGGTGCTGGAGGGCTTTGAACAGATCAACGCCGCCCTGAACCTCGCGACGGCCGAATGCCACACCGAGGTGCTCACGGTCCAGCCGGGCGGGGCACGGCCCTCCCTGGCCCTGACCCAGGCCCTGGAGCGCGACCAGCCGTTGATCGACCGCGGGGTCAGCATACGGACCCTGTACCAGCACACCGCACGGCACAGCCAGGGCACGCTCGCCTACGTGGAGCGGATCTCGACGGGCAAGGTGGAGATCCGCACGCTCGAAGAGCTGATCGAACGACTGATCATCTTCGACCGCACGGTCGCCTTCATCCCGGTGAGCGACGACCGCCGGGTCGCCCTGGAGCTGCGCCACCCGGGTCTGGTCGACTACCTCATCAAGGTGTTCGAGCAGCTCTGGCACCGCGCCGTGCCCCTCCAGGAGGAAGTGACGTACCGCAGCACCCCCGGCGGGATCTCGGGCGTACAGCGGACGATCGCGCAGCTCCTGATCGAGGGCCACGTCGACGAGGCCATCGCCCGGCGCCTCGGCATGAACGTCCGCACCTGCCGGGCGCACATCGCCAAGCTCGCCACCACCCTCGGCAGCGGCAGCCGCGCGCAGCTCGGCTACCTCATCGCCCGGTCCGGCATCCTGGGCCGGCCCTCCGGCCCCGAACAGGACTGCGAGGACCATCAGGGCCACGAGGGCCACGAAGCGGACGGGGAAGGCCTCTGACAGCCCTCAGGCCCCGCCCTGGAGGGGGCGGGGCCTGAGGGTGTGAGACAGAGACCTCGGGGACCGGGTACGAGCCCGGGCCCGGGCCCGCGTCAGTCCATCGGCCGCTTGGGGCTGGGCCGCCAGACCACCAGGGCACTGCCCGGCTGCGGAGGCTGGTACGGGACCAGGTCGCGCCGGTACGAGGCGTGCACCTGGGCCTCGCGCGCCTGGAGCGTGGCCGCCGCGCCGTCCACGGCCGCGGCGAGCTCGGCCACGCGCTGCTGGAGCGCCGCGACCTGGTTCTCCAGTTCGATGATCCGCTTGATGCCCGCCAGGTTGATGCCCTCGTCCTGCGACAGCGCCTGCACCGTACGGAGCAGTTCGATGTCGCGGGCCGAGTAGCGCCGGCCGCGGCCGGCCGTACGGTCCGGGGAGACCAGGCCGAGACGGTCGTACTGACGGAGGGTCTGCGGATGCAGGCCCGAGAGCTGGGCGGCCACCGAGATCACGTAGACCGGGGTCTCGTCGGTGAGTTGGTAGGCACCACTGCCCAGACGAGAGGACTGTCGTCGGCGGCCGTCCATGTCATGCTCCCTTCGCGGACTCGAACAGCGCGGAGCGCGGGTCCTGCGGCTCCGTCGCCTCGCGGTACATCTCCAGGGCCTCACGGGCCTTGTCGGACAGCTCGGTCGGGACCGCGACCTCCACCGTGACCAGGAGATCGCCGCGGGTGCCGTCCTTGCGGAGGGCGCCCTTGCCGCGGGCCCGCATGGTGCGCCCGTTGGGCGTGCCCGGCGGCAGCTTCAGCGTCACCGAGGGGCCGTTCAGGGTCGGGACCTTGATGTCGGCCCCGAGCGCCGCCTCCGCGAACGTCACGGGCACGGTCACCGTCAGGTTGTCGTCCTTGCGGCCGAAGACCGGGTGGGTGCCGACGTGCACGACGACATAGAGGTCACCGCCGGGACCGCCGCGCTCGCCCGGCGCGCCCTTGCCGCGCAGCCGGATCCGCTGGCCGTCGGAGACGCCCGCCGGGATCCTGACCTGCATGGTGCGAGAGCTGCGGGCGCGCCCGCTGCCCTTGCAGACGTCGCAGGGGGTCTCCGCGATCAGGCCGCGGCCCTTGCAGTCCGCGCAGGGGTCCGTCAGCGAGAAGCCGCCGCCGCTGCCGCGCGAGACCTGGCCCGTGCCGACGCAGGTCGGGCACACCCGGGGGGTGCCGTTCTTGTCGCCGGTGCCCGAACAGGCCTTGCAGGGAGCCTGGGAGGACATCCGGAGCGGGACCGTGGCCCCGTCCACCGCCTCCGTGAAGGAGAGGGTGACCTCCGACTCGATGTCCTGGCCGCGGCGCGGCTGGGTACGGGTGCCCGTACCCGGGCCGCCGCCGCGGTTGAAGAGGCCGCCGAAGACGTCACCCAGGCCGCCGCCGAAGCCGCCGGCCTGACCGGCGCCCTGCTGCTGGCCCCCGAAGAGGTCGCCGAGGTCGAAGTTGAACGAGCCGCCGCCGCCCGGCCCGGGGCGGAAGCCACCGTTGCCGAACAGGGCGCGCGCCTCGTCGTACTCCTTGCGCTTCTTGGCGTCGCCGAGGATGTCGTTCGCCTCGGAGATCTCCTTGAAGCGCTCCTCGGCCGAGGCGTCGCCCTTGTTGGCGTCCGGGTGGAACTCGCGAGCGAGCTTCCGGTACGCCTTCTTGATCTCGGCCTCGGTGGCGTCCTTCGGGACACCGAGGACCTTGTAGTAGTCCTTCTCGACGAAGTCCTTCGTGCTCATCCCCGGTGTCCCTCCTCTCGTGCTCCTACGTGTGGTGCATCAGCCCTTGTCGGGGGCATCCGTGTCCTTGTCGGACGGTGCTTCGCCCTCCGCCGACTCGGACTTGGGGGCCGCGCCCGGCTGGGGCTCGGCCACCGCGACCCGTGCGGGACGGATCGTACGCTCGCCGATCCGGTATCCCGGCTGCAGGATCGCCACGCACGTGTCCTCGGTGATGTCCGGCGCGTACGAGTGCATCAGGGCCTCGTGGATCGTCGGGTCGAAGGGCTCGCCCTCCTTGCCGAACTGATGCAGACCCATCTTGGCGGCGACCGTCTCCAGCGATTCGGCCACCGACTTGAAGCCGCCGACCAGCTCGCCATGTTCCCGCGCCCGGCCGATGTCGTCCAGGGTCGGGAGCAGTTCCGTCAGGAGGGACGCGACCGCGATCTCCTTGACGGTGATCCGGTCCCGCTCCACCCGGCGGCGGTAGTTCTGGTACTCCGCCTGGAGCCGCTGGAGGTCCGCGGTGCGCTCGGAGAGCGCGGTACGGGCCTGGTCCAGCTGCGCCAGCAGCGCTACGTCCTGACTCGCGTCCCCGGCCGGGGCCGCCGCCTCCTCGTTGGCGGAGTCGGCGGCCTTCGGCTCGGCGTCGTTCTGACCGGCGTCGGGGACTTCGGGCTTCTCGTCGAAGCCCGGGGTCTCCTCCGACATCAGGCAGCGCCGCCCTTCGGCTTCTCGTCGTCGACGATCTCGGCGTCGACGACGTCGTCGTCGGCCTTGGCCTGGCCCGCGTCACCGGCGCCGCCGGCCGCACCCTGGGCGGCCTGGGCGTCGGCGTAGATCGCCTGGCCGAGCTTCTGGCTGACCGCGGCGAGCTTCTCCGTCGCAGTGCGGATCTCGGCCGTGTCCTCGCCCTTGAGCGTCTCCTTCAGCTCGGAGACGGCCGTCTCGACCTCGGTCCTGACGTCGGCCGGGACCTTGTCCTCGTTGTCCTTGACGAACTTCTCCGTCTGGTAGACGAGCTGCTCGCCCTGGTTGCGGGACTCGGCCGCCTCCTTGCGGCGCAGGTCCTCGTCCGCGTACTGCTCCGCCTCCTGGCGCATGCGGTCGACCTCGTCCTTGCCGAGCGAAGAGCCGCCGGTGACGGTCATCTTCTGCTCCTTGCCCGTGCCGAGGTCCTTGGCCGTGACGTGCATGATGCCGTTGGCGTCGATGTCGAAGGAGACCTCGATCTGCGGGACGCCACGCGGGGCCGGGGGCAGGCCCGTCAGCTCGAACATGCCGAGCTTCTTGTTGTACGCCGCGATCTCGCGCTCGCCCTGGTAGACCTGGATCTGGACGGACGGCTGGTTGTCCTCGGCCGTCGTGAAGATCTCGGAGCGCTTCGTCGGGATCGTGGTGTTGCGCTCGATCAGCTTGGTCATGATGCCGCCCTTGGTCTCGATACCGAGGGACAGCGGGGTCACGTCGAGGAGCAGGACGTCCTTGACCTCACCCTTGAGCACACCGGCCTGGAGGGTGGCGCCGATGGCGACGACCTCGTCCGGGTTGACGCCCTTGTTGGCGTCCTGGCCGCCGGTGAGCTCCTTGACGAGCTCGGCGACGGCCGGCATACGGGTGGAGCCGCCGACCAGGACCACGTGGTCGATCTCGGACAGCGCGATGCCGGCGTCCTTGATGACGTTGTGGAACGGGGTCTTGCAGCGGTCGAGCAGGTCCGCGGTCAGCTGCTGGAACTGGGCGCGCGTGAGCTTCTCGTCCAGGTGCAGCGGGCCCTCGGCGGAAGCCGTGATGTAGGGCAGGTTGATCGAGGTCTCCGTGGAGGAGGACAGCTCGATCTTCGCCTTCTCGGCGGCCTCGCGCAGGCGCTGGAGCGCCATCTTGTCCTTGGAGAGGTCCACGCCGTGACCGTTGGCGAACTGCTTCACCAGGTAGTCGACGACGCGCTGGTCCCAGTCGTCACCACCGAGGTGGTTGTCACCGTTGGTGGCCTTCACCTCGACGACGCCGTCGCCGATCTCCAGGAGCGACACGTCGAAGGTGCCGCCACCGAGGTCGAAGACGAGAATGGTCTGGTCGTCCTTGTCGAGGCCGTAGGCCAGGGCGGCGGCCGTCGGCTCGTTGACAATGCGCAGGACGTTCAGGCCCGCGATCTCGCCGGCCTCCTTCGTCGCCTGACGCTCGGAGTCGTTGAAGTAGGCCGGGACGGTGATGACCGCGTCCGTGACCTTCTCGCCCAGGTACGCCTCGGCGTCGCGCTTCAGCTTCTGCAGGATGAAGGCGCTCATCTGCTGCGGGTTGAAGTCCTTGCCATCCAGGTTGATCTTCCAGTCAGTGCCCATGTGGCGCTTGACGGAGCGGATGGTCCGGTCCACGTTCGTGACCGCCTGGCGCTTGGCCACCTCGCCGACGAGGACCTCGCCGTTCTTGGCGAAGGCGACGACGGACGGCGTGGTCCTGGCGCCCTCGGCGTTGGTGATGACGGTGGGCTCGCCGCCTTCCAGAACGCTGACGACGGAGTTAGTGGTGCCCAGGTCGATGCCGACCGCACGTGCCATTTCAATTCCTCCAGCTGACTTGAGTGGAACAGACTCAACCATGCCCCATCGCCGCGCGTGCGTCAACAGAACTGAGTCGAGTCGACTCAACCTTTAACCCTCTCTTACGCGCAATCTTTGAAGGCGGCCCACGGGCCGGTGGTGCGCGGCACGGGGTCCGGGGGCGGCGCCCCCGGCAGCGGCGGCACGGCCGAACGGGTCACCGCAGCCGCGCGCCACCGCAAGACCGCCGCAGGCATACGGCAGCGTGCTGGCATGCCGCTCACTCTCTCCACCCCCCTGCTGCGGGCCCGCATCCCCACGGTCCCGCCGGCGAAGAGGGTGTTCGACCTCGCCGGAGCGGCGATCCTGCTGACCCTGCTCGCGCCGGCCCTGACAGCGGCCACCGCACTGCTGTACGCGACCCAGGGCGGGCGGCCCTTCGCACGGGAGGCCGCGGCAGGCCTGGCCGGCAGGCCGTTCCGGACCTGGCGGCTGCGCACCGCCGACACGGGCCGGCTCGGGGCGGTCCTCGACCGCTGCGCCCTCGACGCCCTCCCGCAACTGCTGAACGTGCTCCGCGGCGAGATGTCGCTGGTCGGGCCGCGCCCGGAAGCCCGAACGGACCGCCCCGAGCGGCTGCTTGTACGTCCGGGAATGACCGGTTTGTGGCAGGTCAGCGCGCGTTCGGACCTCCCCTGGGAGGAGATGGCTCTGCTCGACCGGCACTACGTGGAGAGCCACTGGCTCGGGATGGACCTCGCGATCCTGGCGCAGACCCCGCGCGCGGCGTACCGGCAAAGGGTCGCCTGAGCGACACAGATCACCGCACGCTCGGCTACATTGCGGCGTCGGGAATGGGTAACCTCAAGCCTTGACTTCATAAGTTACCGCTTAGTAAGTGCCGCCCGAGGAGCCCTTCCATGCAACTCGCCGCGATCATCGTGTCGCTGGTCCTGACCGTGGTCGGCGTCGCGCTGCTCGCCCGAGCCGTGGCGCAGATCTACCGCTTCGTGAAGCTCGGCCAGCCCGTGCCGGCAGGCAGCCGCACGGATGACCCGAAGGCCCGAACGCTCACCCTCGTCCGCGAGTTCCTCGGCCACAGCCGTATGAACCGCTGGGGCATCGTCGGCTTCGCGCACTGGTTCGTCGCGATCGGCTTCCTGACGCTGCCGCCGACCCTGGCGCAGGCCTACGGCCAGCTCTTCCAGGCCGACTGGGTGCTGCCGATCGTCGGCGGCTTCCTGCCGTTCGAGCTCTACATCGAGTTCATCGGCCTGATGACGGTCGTCGGCATCCTGGTCCTGATGGCGATCCGGCTGCTCAGCCTGCCCTCGCGGGCCGGCCGCAAGTCACGCTTCACCGGCTCGAAGGCCTGGCAGGCGTACTTCGTCGAGTACATCATCCTGACCATCGGCCTC
Organism: Streptomyces sp. NPDC097617; assembly: GCF_044761485.1. Lineage (NCBI taxonomy): Bacteria > Bacillati > Actinomycetota > Actinomycetes > Kitasatosporales > Streptomycetaceae > Streptomyces > Streptomyces sp. NPDC097617. The sequence continues at coordinate 16,141 of NZ_JBIWCL010000034.1, read as the reverse complement.
GCGATCCTGTGCCTGCGCGGCCTCGAGGGCGCGATCCACCACGTGGACAGCTACGAGCCGGCGTACTTCGTCTCGTACCCGCTGGTGCTGGCCTTCAAGGGACTCTCGGCGAGCGCGCTGCAGAACGCCATCTACTTCACCGCGATGATCAAGATCGGCACCTCGCTGATCTGGATGATCGTGGTCTCGCTCAACACCAACATGGGTGTCGCCTGGCACCGCTTCCTCGGCTTCCCGAACATCTGGTTCAAGCGGAACGCGGACGGCTCCACGGCCCTCGGCGCCCTCCTGCCGATGACCTCGGGCGGCAAGGAGATCGACTTCGAGGATCCGGGCGAGGACGACTCCTTCGGTGTCTCCCAGGTCGAGCAGTTCTCCTGGAAGGGCATCCTCGACTTCTCCACGTGCACGGAGTGCGGTCGCTGCCAGTCGCAGTGCCCGGCCTGGAACACGGGCAAGCCGCTGTCCCCGAAGCTGCTCATCATGTCGCTGCGCGACCACGCGCACGCCAAGGCCCCGTACCTGCTCGCCGGTGGCGGCAAGGACATGGAGGGCAATGAGAAGGCCACGGCCGAGCAGCTCGCCGGCGTCCCGGCCGCCGCTCTCGCGGAGGCCGAGCGCCCGCTGATCGGCACCGCCGAGGAGAACGGCGTCATCGACCCGGACGTGCTGTGGTCCTGCACCACCTGCGGCGCGTGCGTGGAGCAGTGCCCGGTCGACATCGAGCACATCGACCACATCGTCGACATGCGCCGCTACCAGGTGATGATCGAGAGCGCGTTCCCGTCGGAGGCGGGCACGATGCTCAAGAACCTGGAGAAGAAGGGCAACCCCTGGGGCCTGGCGAAGAAGCAGCGCGTCGAGTGGACCAAGGAGGTGGACTTCGAGGTCCCGATCATCGGCAAGGACGCGGAGGACCTCTCCGAGTTCGACTACCTCTACTGGGTCGGCTGCGCCGGCGCCCTGGAGGACCGGGCCAAGAAGACCACGAAGGCCTTCGCGGAGCTGCTGAACATCGCGGGCGTCAAGTTCGCGATCATGGGCGGCGACGAGAAGTGCACCGGTGACTCGCCGCGCCGCCTGGGCAACGAGCCGCTGTTCCAGCAGCTGGGCCAGGAGAACGTGGCCATGCTGAACATGGCGTTCGGCGAGGACGATGAAGATCCTTCGACCCGTAAGCCGAAGTCGGCGAAGCGGATCGTCTCGACCTGCCCGCACTGCTTCAACACCATCGCGAACGAGTACCCGCAGCTGGGCGGCGAGTACGAGGTCATCCACCACACGCAGCTGCTCCAGCACCTGATCGACGAGGGCCGCCTCACGCCGGTCACGCCGGTCGACGGCCTGATCACGTACCACGACCCGTGCTACCTGGGCCGGCACAACAAGGTCTACACGCCGCCGCGCGAGATCATGTCGGCCGTGCCGGGCCTGCGCCAGCAGGAGATGCACCGCCACAAGGAGCGGGGCTTCTGCTGTGGCGCCGGTGGCGCGCGGATGTGGATGGAGGAGCGGATCGGCAAGCGCATCAACAATGAGCGCGTCGACGAGGCCCTGTCCCTGAACCCGGACATCGTCTCCACCGCCTGCCCCTTCTGCCTCGTGATGCTCACCGACTCGGTGAACGGCAAGAAGAACGACGGCCAGGCGAAGGAACACGTCCAGGTGGTCGACGTGGCGCAGCTGCTGCTCGACTCCGTGAAGATTCCGGGCCCGACGGAGGCGGAGCTGGCGGCGCTCGCGGCGGAGGCCGCGGCGGAGGCCGAGGCGGAAGCCGCGGCCGAGGCGGAGGCCGCGGCGGCGAAGGCTGCTGCCGAGGCGGAAGCGAAGGCGGAAGCCGAGGCGAAGGCTGCCGCGGAGGCGGAGGCCACGGCGGAAGCCGAGCCGGAGGCTGAAACGGAGCCGGCGGCCGAGGCGAAGGCCGACACCACGCCCGAGGGCGAGCCCGAGGCCGAGGCGAAGGCGAAGGCCGACGCCACGCCCGAGACCAAGACCGAGGCCAAGACCGACCCCGAGGCCGAGTCCGAAACCAAGTAGGGCCACGCACAGCACCGGAACGGCCGGTCCCCACGCGGGGGCCGGCCGTTCCGGCGTGTACGGGCGGGGACTCAGCGGTGGCTGCGCGGCACGGCGAAGCCCACCCCGGCCACACCCGCCGGGAAGTCGTACACCCAGCTGTTCCCGCCGCTCCTGCCGTCGATGACGACGAACGTCACGCGCTTGCCGTCCCGGACGAGCCGGTACGTCCAGCCGTCGCTGTACGCGCTCGGCCGCGCGAGGTCGAGCGCGCCGAGCACCCGGCCGTTCGGCAGGGATATCTCGACGTGCTTGCCGTTCGGGCCGTCCACGAGCACCGCGATCCGCCCGTCGGGCATCGCGATCCGCACCGAGCTCACCTTCTTGGCCTCCTTCACGTGCGGCTCGGGCTTGGGCTGCGGCTGCGGCTTCGGCTTCGGCGCGCCGTCCATCCACGAGGTGATGGAGCCGTTCGGCTGGAGCACGACGTGCAGGCCGTTGCTCTGCCCGTACGACGCGGCCGCGCCCTTGCTGACCAGAGTGTCCAGCCTCGTGGAGCCGGCGAGGATGTCCGCCTCGAAGTGGTTGCCGCTGATCCGGTGGACCTTGGCGACGGACCCGTCCGCCGGCTTCACCGCGGTGACGTACGCCCTGACGCCCGGGGCCGGCTTCACCGCCGCCTCCGGTGCGGCCGGTGAGTCCGCGAAGGCGGACCCGACCGGGAGGGCCAGGAGGGTGGCCGCGCCGGCGACGACGGCTGCGCTGCGGAGAGTGGTACGGCGAGTGTTGCGCATGGTGTGGGCTCTTCTCGTGCTCGTTCGTGCTGCGGGGCGGCGACGCGTACGAAGCCACGGACCTGATATGCGCGTATTCCATCGACAACGTAACGGAAAGCCGCAGAACGCCACTCAACCCGGTAGACCGGACACACGGTCAGGCCCGACCCGGGGTGGGGACAACCCCTCGGGGATCCCCTAAGGGATGTCACAGGTCAGCCGCAAAGGGTGGCTGTTCCGGCCGCCCGGCCACCGACGCCCGCCGGACCAGGTACGTTCGATCACGTGGCTGGATTCAGGATCGGACGCGGCCGGGACAACAACCGCTCTCCGCAACAACCCCCGCAGCAGCAGCAGTCGTACGGTCAGCAGCAACCGCCGCCGCCGTACGGCCAGCCGCCCTACCCTCCCGTCGGCGGGCCGCCACCGCAGCAGCAGTGGCCGCAGCCGGGCGCCGGGGGCCAGGGCGAGCCGGAGTACTTCGACCCGTACGGACAGCAGCCGCCGCATGCGCAGCAGCCCCCGTACGGCCACGGGGGCAGCGGCGGCGGTGGGGGCTACACCAACGACAACCCGGGGCACACCCAGGTCTTCGCCGTCGGCGAGGACCCGTACGGCCAGGGCGCGACCTACCAGGCGGGCGCGGCCGCGGCCGCGCCGTCCGGGCCGCGGCTGCCGTGGAAGGAGCTGCTCCGCGGCATCGTGACGCGGCCGGGGCAGACCTTCCTGCAGATGCGTGACTACCCCGTCTGGGGCCCCGCGCTGATCGTGACCTTCCTCTACGGGCTCCTCGCGGTCTTCGGCCTCGACGACGCCCGCGAGGACGTCATCAACGCGACCCTGGCCAAGGCCGTCCCGATCGTCCTCTCGGCCGGCGTGGCCTTCGTCATCTGCGGGATGATCCTGGGCGCCGTCACGCACACGCTGGCCCGCCAGCTGGGCGGCGACGGCAGCTGGCAGCCGACCGTGGGCCTGTCGATGCTGGTCATGTCCATCACGGACGCGCCGCGCCTGCTGTTCGCCGTGTTCCTCGGCGGCGACAACATGGTCGTCCAGGTCCTGGGCTGGGCCACCTGGGTCGCGGCCGGAGCCCTCTTCACCTCGCTGATCAGCAAGTCGCACGACCTGCCGTGGCCGAAGGCCCTGGGCGCGTCCGCGATCCAGCTGGTCGCGCTGCTGTCGATCATCAAGCTGGGCACGATCTAGCCCCGCCCCGCGAAGACAAAAGGGCCCGCCGCGCACGATCTGCGCGGCGGGCCCTTCCCGTATGCCTGGGGCGGTCCGGCGGACTAGGCGTCGAGGACCTGGCCCTCGCGCTTCACGACGGGCGGCTCGACGGACCAGGGGAAGTTGATCCACTCGTCGGTCTTCTTCCACACGTACTCGCACTTCACGAGGGAGTGGGACTTCTCGTAGACGACGGCGGAGCGCACCTCGGCGACGTGGCCGAGGCAGAAGTCGTGGACGAGCTTCAGCGTCTTGCCGGTGTCGGCCACGTCATCGGCGATGAGGACCTTCTTGTCCGTGAAGTCGATCGCCTCGGGGACGGGTGCCAACATCACGGGCATTTCAAGAGTGGTACCCACGCCCGTGTAGAACTCGACGTTCACGAGGTGGATGTTCTTGCAGTCCAGCGCGTACGCCAGCCCGCCGGCGACGAACACGCCGCCGCGGGCGATGCTCAGGATGATGTCGGGCTCGTAGCCGTCGTCGGCGATCGTCTGCGCCAGCTCGCGCACGGCGCGCCCGAAGCCTTCGTAGGTCAGGTTCTCGCGTACGTCGCTCATGCCTCGTGCCTGACCTGGGTGCGGTGGAAGTTCTGGAAGGAGCGCGAGGCGGTCGGCCCGCGCTGCCCCTGGTACCTGGACCCGTAGCGCTCGCTGCCGTACGGGAACTCGGCGGGCGAGCTGAGCCGGAACATGCACAGCTGCCCGATCTTCATGCCCGGCCAGAGCTTGATCGGCAGGGTGGCGAGGTTCGACAGCTCGAGGGTCACGTGACCGGAGAAACCGGGGTCGATGAACCCGGCGGTCGAGTGCGTCACCAGACCGAGGCGGCCCAGGCTGGACTTCCCCTCCAGCCTGGAGGCGATGTCGTCGGGCAGCGAAATGACCTCGTACGTCGAGGCGAGGACGAACTCACCGGGGTGGAGGATGAACGCCTCGTCCCCCTCCGGCTCGACCATCCGGGTCAGGTCCGCCTGCTCGACCGCCGGATCGATGTGGGCGTAGCGGTGATTCTCGAACACCCGGAAAAACCGGTCGAGACGTACATCGATGCTGGAGGGCTGCACCATCGAATCCTCGAACGGGTCGATGCGAACCCGTCCGCTGTCGATCTCGGCCCGGATGTCTTTGTCAGAGAGAAGCACGTCCCGAGGATACGCAGAGCGCGCGGGCCACCCCCAATCGAGAGGGGTCGACCCGCGCGCCCGGCCCAGCGTCCACCGCTGCCTAGCGCTTCACGCCCCCCACGGGCACGGCGTGGCGCAGGCGCGCGCACCGCGGACACCTCAGCAACCGCCCGGGCCCGATCCGGCCGGCACCGAGGTGCTGCAGCGGGAAGGAGGCGGTACTGAAAACGTGCCCTTCGGCACAACGGACGACGGTGTGCTCCATCGAGTCCCTTTCCCCAACAAACCATACTGCGACGAATCGCCACATTAAGGGATGTTCGGTACCCGCTCCAGCCGCCGCTCCGCACTCACACGGTACGCCCCAACTCCCGCACCCACACGCCTCGGTGCACGCCACACACGACAACGACCCCGCGGCAAATTCACCGGGGGTCGATCATGAGGTAGAGTGTGGAAAGCCACGGATCCAGGCAACTGGCCCGATGTGCGGATGTAGTTTAATGGTAGAACATGAGCTTCCCAAGCTTATAGCGCGGGTTCGATTCCCGTCATCCGCTCTTGCAAGAAGGCCCAGGTCATCGACCTGGGCCTTCTTCGTTGTCCAGACCCGTCGAGGCGCCGCGCACCACTAGCGCACCACCTGTCTTCCCCGCGCGGCCTGCTCGGCAGCCTCCTGTCACCCCGCGCGACCATCCCTGTCAGCCCCGCCCGCACCTCCTTCCGCCTGTGGTGATCAGAGTGCCGGTAGATCAACGCGGCCTTATCCGAGGGCCGGCATGCGCGGACCATAGATGCCTTCGAGGTGGCAGCGGCCCAGGGAGCAATCCGCACTTCGGAATCACCAGACATGCGGCGGGGGCACTGGGAGCAGCGGCTCATAACGACCCATCGCTGGGCTCAAGACCACCACGGAGCGGGTGCTGCGCCGTGGTGGCCAGAGTCACGGGCAGGAGGTGCCGGTCGCCGGATAGAGGGAGACATCCTCAGCTCGCATGCGGACGGCATGTTCGGAAGAGAAGCGGCCACGCGCCGGGGAGGGATCCCACACCCACAGGTCGCTGCCTTCCCGGGGGAACACCAGGACGGGCCGGCTCGTCGGGAGCGGGCCCGGCTGGACGGAAATCGGTTTGGCCGGGTCAACCGGTCGCACGCAAACCAGCCGCCCCTTGATACCGAAGTATCCCGGAGGCTGATCGCCCTTGACCGCAGCCGAGTATGTACGTTCCGCAGCAGCCTGGACCTCCTTCAAGGTCAGCTCAGCCACCCCGAGGGCTGCGAGCAGGACGAGTAGGGGAAACACCCCATTCACCATCACGCCTTGCGAGATGTGCAGGTTGAAGTACTTGGCCCATCCGTAAAGGGACACGTAGATCAGTGTGATCACAAGTGTCAGTGCCACCGGCTTGAGTGCCGCAGAGGAGCGCCAGTAGAAACTGATGTGCACGGCAGGCTCGGGGCTTCCCAACACATCTTCGAGATAGGCCGTGTGAAGGAAGGAACCGATCCAAGGAAGCACGAACGGAAGCGGCGCGATGAGCACGGGCAGAAGCAGCAGCCGATTGCGGCTCAGCCACGAGCGGGAGAAAGCATGCCAGCAGCCGGAAACGGTCAACAACATCAGCAGTCCCTGGGCCAACCCCCAAGCCTGGGCTCCGAACCCGGCTGGGCCGTGTACCAGCCACTGGTGCACCACCCAGGTCGAGCCGCCCACGACGACCGCACCGCACGCGAGGCGCATGAGCCGGGGCCTTGGCTCGTTCGACGTAATCCAGTGGCCAACCGGCCCGAAAGCAGTGAGAGGCGCCAGCAACGCCAGAAACCGCCACGGGGAGGAGAACGACGCAATCGTCCAGGCACACAGCAGCGGGAAGGCCGCAGCGAGCAGTGCCATCGCCGCAGGTCCAAAGCGGCGCAGAACATCACTCGGTGACGATGATTCCTCTGTCTCCCGTCTTGGTCTGGGCCCGACAGAAAGGCGAAGGTCGTGGATGTCGTCGTCGAACACCGCAGATCCCTGCGTGAGATTCGCCCACTGCTCCTTCACCCTGGCCTTCAGCTGCTCACCGTCCTCCCCCGGGGACGAGCGGAACAGTCAGCACATGACCGGTATCGGCTCCGCCGAGGGCCTGGATGTGGCGTCCAAGCCAGCGGCGGAACCTCCCAGCCCCCGGCGGCGTCCGTCGCACCACCCGTACCAGGGTGGTACCCCGCTCCTCCTCGTACCGGGCGAGTCTTGCCTCCCGGATCTGGAAGTTGACTGGAGGTTTCCTCAATAGGCGGACCGCCTGCTCGCGGACAGCACCAACCGCCGTCCTCCGCTGGCCGTACGCGAGGGCATCGATGACCAGAACAACGCGCCCATCTGTCACCATCAACCTGTCGTGCGGCTGTGCGGTCCGTACCTTCCATCCCGGCTGGGATCCGAGTGCCTCGACCGCGCGCTGGGTCTCATCCGGGTCGTTGGGTCCCTCGACGATCACCCAGACGCGCTGAGTGGCAGCAGGGAGCACTTCCCCCGCCGCGCCGCCGCCGTCAGGCTGACCGGCCACGGCCCCGGCGGCACTGGGCTCACCTCTCTGGGGCGGCACCACCGCCGGCAAGTGGGCCCGTCCAGGGCGCCTCACCTGCACTAAGGCATTCAGAAGTCCCGCCACCGTCTTCCTCCTTCTACTCCTGTGAAGTGGAGGAGAAAGAGTGACAGCAGGCACTGACAAAGCACTCACCGGGCAACGTTGCGGCCAACAGGACGGAGCGGCAACGGTTCCAACTGTATTGCTTGCTTGTGCACCACCTCGCAAGCAACGAAGTCACGGGCCTTCCGTCGCCTCGCTTCACGAAGACGGAGACAAGAACGCGAACATGGCCTGGCCGTCCACCCGGGCGCTCTCGTCTGTCAGTTGACGCCAAGCTGCATGCTGCGGATCGTTCAAGGCCTTCGCGAACGCGAGCTTCTTACGGTCACCCTTGTCGAGTTGATCTCTGAGTTGCAGAGGATTGGCGGGCAACGAGAGCAAGAACGCCAGATCGCGGTAGTGACGTTCCGGTGAAGCGGTCTTGATGCTCACTGCGGCAGCCTTTGCCACGATCGCCCCAAGCAGACTGGGGCGGCGAATGCGGCCCGTACGGTTCCCCAGCTGAACCACCACAGCCTCGGTGCGCTGCGCAGCCTGCCGGCCGCCTGGCACCTCCAGCGTGCGGCCGGGCGGCGTCGTTGTGAGGTCTGCACGGGGGCCGAGGTTGTCGGGCGCCAGCAGATCCACCACCAATCGCTGTGGCTCCACACCGCGCTGATAGCGATGCAACAGGTTGCCCTGCGGCGACATCCCTGCTGGGGAGAACCCGAGCCGTTCCAGCGCCGCGACCAGACGGCGCAAGCTCTGCTGGTCAGACTGCACATCAGCCAGGACATCCAGGTCGGCGCTCGCCGCCGGTGGAGTCCGACCGTGCTCCAGGCCGTGCAGGAGCACCATCTGCCCACCGATCAGCGACCAGGCATCCGGCACGCGCTCCGACAGGTCGAACAAAACGCCCCACAGCTCCACCAGCGGATCGGCGAATAGGTCTGATTCCAGTCGCACGTCGGGCATCTCCACCACCATGATCACACCCTCCGAGGCTGTACGTAGCGAGCCAGAAGAACCTCGAGGAGCCCGGCTGCCGCGGTGTCGGCTCGGCCCTCGTGGAGGTCCAGCAAGTCGGCCGCCACTACCGAGGCCGGAGCATCACGGACCTGCCCAGCCGTTACAGGCCTTGAAGTCAGGAACGACCACATCTCCGCCGGGGGAACGCGGAGCAAGACATTGCCCCGCTCTTCGTCACGGACCAACCCGAACTCGGCTTCCAACTTGTCCACCTTCTCGGGATGGACGTAGATCTCCGCACGACCGAGAGCGACATAGTCCGCCCCCACCTGGGCTGCGGCGCTTGCTCCACCCCTCACCACTTCCTGAGCGGCGATCAACGCCGGCAGCATGCCTGAATGAACGCGGTACGAGCGCAGCTCAGCCCGGGCAGCAAGAAGCTCTTGGAGTAGCGCCGGGGCCGACCGCTCGTGAACCAGGAGATTCCGCAACCGCATCTTCACCCGGGACCTTTCGGCGTCGGACAGACCCACGGGCCGATTGCCGTCCAGTACCGCCAGTACGCCCCACGCGTTTCGGACCGACAGCGGTCTCCGCGAACGAGGGCCCCGGTCCTTGCGATCCCGGACGCTGTCCCCGGAAACCAGCCAACGGCCACCGACTCGCTGGCCTTGGAGCTTTCCGTCGTGCAGCAACTGACGAACACGGGAGTCATCCACCCCGAGCAGGGCCGCAGCCTGCTTCACCGACAGCAATTCCATGACCAGCTCCTTGCGGCTGCCCTCACGAAGGCGGGAGAGAACACGCAATCAGCCTCCCACCCCGACCGTCTTGCGTCAACTCTCACGATTCCGGGAGGCAAGGCGCAATCGCCTCCATGGCGGCCCGACGCATGAGGCTTCCCCTGCGGCACGGGCCCCCTCACCAGCACCGACCCTCCCGGTTGCACGCGCAGCGCGGGCCCCGTCGCACGGTGTCGAACCCTTTCCGATCCGCCTACCCGGCGGGGGATACACCCCAGCCGACGGGCACGTGCCCTATCCGTGCCCTTCGGAGCGGTGAACAGCGGTCAATACGGGCGCAGGCAGACCCACGCGGCAGCCTGCTCGGCGGGGTGTTTTCGCAGGTCAGACGCCTTACCGGTGCCCGGTACGCCATAGATTCCCAAGCTTATAGCGCGGGTTCGATTCCCGTCATCCGCTCCATTACAAAGCCCCAGGTCAGCGACCTGGGGCTTGTTTGTTGTCTAGACCTATCGGGCCCTGCCGTGCCCTCCGCGTGCCCCAACTCCCCTGAACCCCCTGGCCAGAAGGCTCTTCACGGGCCGTCTGGACCGTAGGAGCGCGATGCGGTCTCGCACCCGCGAGGGGCCATGTGCATGACCCGCGCCACAGGCTGCTCGGGTCCATCCGTTCGCACCCCGAAACGCAGGCGATCAACCACCCCGCCGCACCGACCAGTTCGCGCGGGCATGCGGCGCCTCGCCGAGCCCCCTCCGGACGCCCCGACCGCCTCCACAGCAGCGACTTTCCGTTCGTTGCCTTGCGGGATCCCGACACCGCATGCCGCAGCCTGCGGCGAGCACGCAAGAACACTGCGCTCGGGGCGAATCAATATCTATGACCGCGGCCTAAGGATTTAATGGATCCAGTGGGGAGAGTTTCTACTGCAACACGGCCGATGGAAATAATCAACGCACACAAGCCACTGCAGCGTGCTACTGTCGATCTCGGTTGCAGTTTTGGTACCCAAGAAACTTCAAGCGCCTCCAGCCGGAATTCATTCCACTGGAAGCGTTTTGTATTTTCCGGTCGTTTACCGGGCGGGGCATCATCGCGGCGACACGGCGTCCGCATAGTGCAGACGCTGATGTATTGCCCCAAAGGAGATATGACATGGCTGCTGGTACCGTGAAGTGGTTCAACGCGGAAAAGGGTTTCGGCTTCATCGAGCAGGAGGGTGGCGGCGCTGACGTGTTCGCCCACTACTCGAACATCGCCGCCCAGGGCTTCCGCGAGCTGAACGAGGGCCAGAAGGTCACCTTCGACATCGCGCAGGGCCAGAAGGGCCCGACGGCCGAGAACATCGTTCCCGCCTAAGCGCTGAGACGCATTCTGCAGCTGGGGCTTGCATCCCTCGGGGTGCGGGCCCCAGCTGCACGCATTTCCCGCGGTGCGTTCACCCGCGGTATTGAGCATTGAGACACTCGGCCGACCGGCCCCCTCTGCGCCGCATCCGAGTCCCTTGCTTTGGTTGTCGCGTCCACAATGACGCCACCTTATTCCAGCGCCTGAGCCCGTACAGATTTCCTGTCCGCCAGATCCGCTTTCGCATTTCAATCGGCCCGTTCTCGCAATTCCCTGCGCCGCTCCTACGCTGCGGGAATTCCTTGATACGTGCCGTATCAAGGAAGGTTCCGCATGAACCCCACACGTACGAACGACCGCTCCTCCCGCACCCGAAGCCGCACCGGCGGCCCCGCTTTCGGTACCGGCGCTGGCTCGGGCCGGGGCAGCCGCTTCGGCTCTTCGGCCCAGAGCCGCTCCGGAGCCCCGAGCCGCTCGGGCGGATACGGCCGCCGGCCCGCCGCGATCCAGGGCGAGTTCGCACCGCCGAAGACGATCACCCCCGCACTGCCCGCCGTCGAGGCCTTCGCCGACCTCGCCATGCCGGCCCAGCTGCTCGCCACACTCACCCGCGAGGGCATGGCCACGCCGTTCCCGATCCAGGCCGCCACGCTCCCCAACACCCTCGCGGGCCGCGACGTCCTCGGCCGTGGCCGCACCGGCTCCGGCAAGACCCTTGCTTTCGGCCTCGCCCTGCTGGCCCGTACGGCCGGCCAGAGCGCCGAGTCGGGTCAGCCGCTCGCGCTGGTCCTCGTACCGACGCGCGAACTTGCCCAGCAGGTCACCGCCGCCCTCACCCCCTACGCCCGGGCGGTCAAGCTGCGCCTGGCCACCGTGGTCGGCGGCATGCCGATCTACCGCCAGGCCGCCGCACTGCGCGCCGGGGCCGACGTGGTCGTCGCCACGCCCGGCCGCCTCAAGGACCTCATCGACCGTGGTGACTGCCGGTTGAACCAGGTCGCGATCACCGTCCTCGACGAGGCCGACCAGATGGCCGACATGGGCTTCATGCCCCAGGTCACCGCCCTCCTCGACCAGGTGCGTCCCGAGGGTCAGAGGATGCTGTTCTCCGCCACCCTCGACCGCAACGTCGACCTGCTGGTGCGCCGCTACCTGACCGACCCGGTCGTGCACTCGGTCGACCCCTCGGCCGGTGCGGTGACGACGATGGAACACCACGTCCTGCACGTCCACGGCGCCGACAAGCAGCGGACGACGACGGAGATCGCGGCCCGCGACGGCCGGGTGATCATGTTCCTGGACACCAAGCACGCAGTGGACCGCCTCACCCAGGACCTTCTCGACAACGGGGTACGGGCCGCGGCCCTGCACGGTGGGAAGTCCCAGCCGCAGCGGACCCGGACCCTGGCCCAGTTCAAGACCGGCCACGTCACCGTCCTGGTCGCCACCAACGTCGCGGCCCGCGGCATCCACGTCGACAACCTGGACCTCGTCGTGAACGTCGACCCGCCGACCGACCCCAAGGACTACCTGCACCGCGGCGGCCGCACCGCCCGCGCCGGCGAGTCCGGCAGCGTCGTCACCCTCGTCACCCCCAACCAGCGCCGCGAGATGGCCCGCCTGATGACGGCCGCCGGCATCAGCCCGCAGACCACCCAGGTCCACTCGGGCGACGAGGCCCTGAACCGCATCACCGGCGCCCAGGCACCCTCCGGCATCCCGGTCACCATCACCGCACCGGTATCCGAGCGGCCCAAGCGCAGCACGGCCTCCCGCGGCCGGCGCGGGCCCGCCTCGGCTGCCCGGCGCGCGAGCGCGCGGCAGTCCGCCTTCGATGCGGCGGCCTGAGAACCACGTGATCAGGAAACTGACCCATCTCTGCAGGAGGCAGATTTTGACGCTGGTCCAGATGCAGCCCCGCTCCCCGCATGCCGACCTCACGCACCGGACGGTGGACGACGCCATGGAGGCGGCTGGTCCGCAGGTCTGTGACGACATGACCGTCGAGGTGGCCTTGGCCGTCACGGCCAGTTCCCGCACGGACCATCTGCTCGTCTGCGACGAGGACGGCCTCTGCACCGGGCTGATCACGCGGGAGCAGCTCAGCTCCATCCGCGACAGCGCCGCGTACACCGACCGGCTCCGTCTGCGCGATGTCCTCGGTGACCACGGGCCGTTCACCTCATTCATGACCACGATGGCCGAGGCCGAGCACGCGATGCGCTACCGCAAGCTCGCCGCCCTGCCCGTCGTCGATGAGCAAGGCAGCGCTCTGGGCGTCCTCGCCCTCGCCCGCTGAACCACCTCACCATGGCCGGACCCCTCCTCTCTTCTCTCTGTGAGGCATCATGCGCTGTGTCATCGCCCGCTTCCCGTTCGACCTGACCAAGACGGGAGTCCTGGAATCCATGAAGGGCATCAAGCCTGAACAGGTCGTCGGCGAGTCCGTGATCATCGGCCGCCGCACCTACCCCGTCAAGCAGGTCGGCCAGGTCGTCACCCGCCAGGACCGACGCGACTTCAGTGCCGGCGAAGTCCTCCGCGCCATGACCCAGCTCGGCTTCACCTGCCGCGGAACCCTTCCCGAAACCACCGTGGCCGCACGCGTACTCAGCCCCCTCCAGCGGGCCTCCGCCATGCTCGGGACCCCCGCGACCGCCTGACCGGTGGGCGCCCGGCGCGCGCCGCCACCCGAACAGCGAAGAGGGCCCGACCAGTACGCCGGTCGGGCCCTTCCGCATACCCCCAGGGAAGCGCACCTGGGTGAACCGCACTCCGGCTGGCCTGGCATCAGCGCCCTGACCGCCGCCGGAAACCGCGTACAGGCCGCCCAGGCCGACATCGAACTCGCCGCCGTCCCCGCCCACACGCTGCACGTCCTGCGGATCATCCGCATGGACCAGGCCCTCCGCCCCGTGCCCGGCACCGAGTCCTGACCGTCAGGACTCCGCGCGGAGAGGCCCTGGCTCGGCTACCCGACCGCAGGCTCGCGCTTTCCGCCGGTCCGACGGGGCAGGAGGGCTCGTACGGCTTTCCCGCCTCCGGGCGTGGGCGTGACAATGGTGGCGCGGGCGAGGTCGTTGACCATGTGCCAGCCAAACCCGCCGGTGCCGTCGACGAGGTCGGGGGTACGCATGCGCGGCGCGTGGGGACTGGAGTCCTCGACGGCGACCTCGATGGTGTCGGAGTGCACGGCCAGGCCAAGCGCGTAGGCGCCGCCGCCGTGACGCAGGGCGTTGGTGACGAGCTCGGAGACGACCAGGATCACGGTGTCGGCGCAATCCCGATCGATGCCCCACGGCCCAAGGGCGCCGAGGAATGTCCGGGTGGCCTGGCGCGCCTCGGCGACGGCGGACGGAGAAGCAAGGGCTGTGCACTCGGCGCTCATCGTGGTCATCGCGCGCTCCGGGTCTGTTGTCGGTGTCCGGCCTTGCCTGCCCGGTCGTTGTTCCCTGACCCACGACTGTTCAACCTGACGCGACCGGATTACCTCCGTGGCACGCACTCAAAAATCTATCGCGACTGGAGTAGACATTGGGTGGTGGCGTGGTTATGGTTTCTCTCGTAACCCAGAGAGACAGCAGGGCCCGGCAGAGACGAACTGCCGGGCAGCAGTACACGCAGTACCCGAAGTTGCAGTGCGCAGGACGGTGCGGTGGTGGAGTCCCGAAGCCAAGCAGTTGAACGACGGCGACGGGACTGACGACCGGACCGGGTGGCCCGCAGTGATCAGGGGCCACCACGAGCAGTACCCAGCAGTGAAGTCAGTGAGCAGCACCTCGGTGAAGGCGTCGGCTGCGGCGCGCGCACCGGGAAGTTCGGCAGTGGGGTTCTAAGCCAGAGCAGACGCAGGACGGGCGACGGGGCTGGCTGCCGAAACGTGGCGCTAGGTCAGGTCACGAGCAGTACAAGCGGTTCGCAGTACAGCAGTAATCACCACCCGCAGTAGACGCAGTACCCGTAGTTGCAGTGCGCAGGACGGTGCGGTGGTGGAGTTTCGAAGCCAGAGCTACTGCAGGATGGCGACGGGACTGACGACCGGACCGGGTGGCCCGCAGTGATCAGGGGCCACCACGAGCAGTACCGCAGTTGACGCAGTGGCAGTACCTGTAAGTGCAGTTCTCGTAAGTGCAGTACCCAGCAGTGAAGTCAGTGAGCAGCACCTTGGTGAAGGCGTCGAGTGCAGGCGCGGCCACCAGGAAGTTCGGCAGTGGGGTTCCAAGCCAGAGCAGATGCAGGACAGGTAACGGGGCTGGCTGCCGAAGCGGCGCTAGGTCAGGCCGCGAGCATGACAAGCAGTACGCGGTAGAGCAGTGAGCATTACCAGCATTACGCAGTCCCCCGCTTGGTAAGCAGTTGATCACCGAGGGAAGAACGGAGGAGCTTAGCGCCATCAGGATCGCCCGGGCCGGCAGGTAGAAGCCCGGGTACCGCAGGACATCGATAGTGAGGTGGTCTCCGGTCAAGCAACCGCGATCCCCGCATTCCCGGCAGCATCTCGGCCAGGTCAGCGGAAACAGAAGGCCGGCGCAGTATCAGGGCCGGCAGATGGTGTAGCAGTTCCTTCGGGGCCCTGGTGCCATAGGCACCAGGGCCCCTCCACGCGTTCCAGAAAGAGGTTCAATGACAGCAGACGACTCGTTCGGCCGTCTCGACGACGACGATTACCCCGCCTACACCATGGGCCGGGCCGCAGCGATGCTCGGCACCACCCAAGGTTTCCTCCGCGCCCTGGGCGAGGCCCGCCTCATCACCCCGCTCCGCTCGGACGGCGGACACCGCCGCTACTCCCGCTACCAGCTGCGCATCGCCGCCCGCGCCCGCGAACTCGTCGACCACGGCACCCCGATCGAATCCGCCTGCCGGATCATCATCCTGGAAGACCAGCTCGAAGAAGCCCAGCGCATCAACGCCGAATACCGCCGCGCCAGCGAATCCTCCGATCCATCGGCATCGGCCTGAGGTGATCGCGCCCGTCGGCATCGGCGGGCTCTCGATCTTGACGCATTCCCGAGGCGACGGGGGTGGGCAGGCGCGTGGCCTCTTCGGACTCTCTCCTTGCCGCCACCCTTCGGCACCGCAAGCCGGACCCGAATGGCCTCGCTGCGCCCGCCACACAGGCCCAGGGGGCGACGTTCGGACCACTGCGGCTTCGCCGTCCTTCTCACCGCAACTTGGACTCTGGACGCCGCGGGCCTCGGGTGCCGAGGCTTCTGCGCGGTCCGCCCTGTCTCGGCGACGGGTGAAATGAGGGCCACGGACGGCGGATCAAAAGTGAGCCACTCTGCGATCTCTTGATCATTCTGACTTCACTGGAGCTGGAGT
>NZ_JBIWCL010000033.1:0-98611 GCF_044761485.1 Streptomyces sp. NPDC097617 | reverse complement strand
GCTGTCGCGAGGGTGTCCAAGTCGGTCTTCACACACAGACTCTGGACGCCCTCGTCCTATGTCCGCAGGTCATCCCTTGGACTCATTCATCTAGGGGTCCCTCCGCACAACGGGCCAGGGGCCGTTCCTCCCGGCGGAGGAGGTGGGGCGCCCCGATGCCTCCTTAACTGGAACCTACGGAACAGAGGCCGGGGGGTGGGGTTAACCCCCGGGCGGATACGGCGATGGGCACCAGCGCGCCGCGACACCGCCCGGCGGAGACTTCATGACGGCGACGCGCACCCATCTGACGCACGCATTCGAAGAAGGAGAAAGACCGTGACAACGGCTATGACCGAAACCAGGCACGGGGGTACTGGAGGGCATGCAGCCGTCGCGGCCCGGGCACGCAAGGTCGTCAAGGCCTATGGCTCCGGGGAGACGCGTGTCGTCGCCCTCGACGACGTGGACGTGGACATCATGAGCGGGCAGTTCACCGCGATCATGGGTCCCTCCGGCTCCGGCAAGTCCACGCTGATGCACTGCCTCGCCGGTCTCGACACGGTGACCAGCGGCCAGATCCACCTGGACGACACCGAGATCACCGGGCTGAAGGACAAGAAGCTCACGCAGCTGCGCCGCGACCGGATCGGCTTCATCTTCCAGGCCTTCAACCTGCTGCCCACGCTCAACGCCCTGGAGAACATCACGCTCCCCATGGACATCGCGGGCCGCAAGCCCGACGCGGAGTGGCTGAACCGGGTCGTGGAAACCGTGGGACTCGCCGGCCGCCTCAAGCACCGTCCGACCGAGCTGTCCGGCGGCCAGCAGCAGCGCGTGGCGGTCGCCCGCGCCCTCGCCGCCCGCCCGCAGATCATCTTCGGCGACGAGCCGACCGGAAACCTGGACTCCCGGGCGGGCGCCGAGGTCCTCGGCTTCCTGCGCCGCTCGGTGGACGAGCTCGGCCAGACGATTGTCATGGTCACGCACGACCCGGTGGCCGCCTCGTACGCGGACCGCGTCATCTTCCTCGCCGACGGCCGGATCGTCGACGAGATGTACGGGCCCACCGCCGAGCAGGTCCTGGACCGCATGAAGGACTTCGACGCGCGCGGGCGGACCTCATGAGTACCGTCCTGAAGACCTCGCGGCGCAACTTCGTCGCCCACAAGGGGCGGATGGCGCTCTCCGCCGTCGCGGTCCTGCTCTCCGTCGCCTTCGTCTGCGGCACCCTGGTGTTCACCGACACCATGAACACCACCTTCGACAAGCTGTTCGCCGTCACCAACGCCAATGTGACGGTCACCCCGAAGGAGGCCGAGGAAGGGGAGGAGACCTCTGCCCGCGGCCGCCCCGAGACGCTGTCCGGCTCGGCCGTCGAGCAGGTCCGCAAGGCCGAGGGCGTCAAGAGCGCCGAGGGCGGCGTCGTGTCGATGTCCGTCACGGTGGTCAACTCCAAGAACGAGAACATGGGCTCGACCACCGGCGCCCCGACCATCGCGGGCAACTGGAGCGACAACGAGCTCAAGTCCATGAAGATCACCTCGGGCAACGCACCGCGCGGCCCGACCGAGGTGATGGTCGACGCCGACACCGCCGAGAAGCACCACCTCAAGCTCGGTGACGAATTGCGCACCATCGCCATCACCGGCGACATCCGCGCCAGGATCAGCGGTATCGCCACCTTCACCGTCACCAACCCGGGTGCGGCGATCGTCTACTTCGACACCGCCACCTCGCAGCAGGCGCTGCTCGGCTCCCCGGGCGCCTTCACGCACGTCAACGTCACCGCCAAGGACGGGGTGAGCGACGAGCAGCTCAAGCAGCACGTCGCCACGGCCGTCGGCGCGGACACCTACAAGCTGCAGACCGCCAAGGAAGCCGCGGACGCCAACCGCAAGGACGTCGGCTCCTTCCTCGACGTCATGAAGTACGTGATGCTCGGCTTCGCCGGGATCGCCTTCCTCGTCGGCATCTTCCTGATCTTCAACACCTTCTCCATGCTGGTCGCCCAGCGCACCCGCGAGATCGGCCTGATGCGCGCCATCGGCGCCGACAGCGGGCAGGTCCTGAAGTCCGTGGTCGTCGAGGCCTTCCTGCTCGGTGTCGTCGGCTCGATCCTGGGCGTCGGGGCGGGTGTGGGGCTCGCGATCGGCCTGATGCAGCTCATGGGGTCCATGGGCATGCACCTGTCGACCGATGATCTGACCGTCGCCTGGACCACCCCGGTCGTCGGCATCGTCCTCGGCGTCATCGTCACCGTCGTCTCCGCCTTCGTCCCGGCCCGGCGGGCCGGCAAGGTCTCCCCGATGGCCGCGCTCCGCGAGTCCGGCACCCCGGGCGACAAGAAGGCCGGCGTCATCCGCGCCGTGCTCGGCCTGGTCCTCACCGGCATCGGCGGCGCCGGCCTCTACCTCGCCACGGCCGCCGAGAAGGCCGGACCCGGATCGCTCTGGCTGGCCCTGGGCGTCGTCTTCAGCCTCATCGGCTTCATCGTGATCGGCCCGCTGCTCGCCGCGGGCGTGGTGCGGGTGCTCTCCGGAGCGGTGCTGAGGCCCTTCGGGTCCGTGGGCCGGCTCGCCGAGCGCAACGCCCTGCGCAACCCGCGCCGCACCGGCGCCACCGCCGCCGCGCTGATGATCGGCCTCGCGCTGGTCGCCTGCCTGTCGGTGGTCGGCTCCTCGATGGTGGCCTCCGCGACCGAGGAGCTCGACAAGTCGGTCGGCGCGGACTACATCATCAACTCCGAGACCGGTCAGCCCGTACTGCCGCAGGCCGAGCAGGCCCTGCGCGCCACCGAAGGCCTCGACCACGTCACCGCCTACCGCGAGGTGGCGGCCAGGCTCACCGCCCCCGACGGCACCTCCGAGGAGGTGGGACTCGGCGCCACCGACCCGACGTACGCCAAGGACATCCGGCGCAAGATGGTCGCCGGCGAGCACGCGGCGGCGTACGCGGCGAACGCGATGGCGGTCGGTTCCGAATACGCCACGAAGCACGGGGTCAAGCTCGGCGACGAGCTGACGGTCGCCTTCACCGGTGGCAGCACGGTCAAGCTGAAGGTCGCCGCGATCACCAGCGACGAGGGCAACCTCGACAAGGGCATGAAGTACATCAGCACCGAGACGGCCCGGGCGAACGTCCCGGCGGACAAGCTGCCGCTCCCCTTCATGCTGCTGGCCAGCGCGCGGGACGGTAAGGCCGACGCCGCGGCGTACCAGTCGGTCAAGACGGCGATGGCCGAGTACCCGCAGTACAAGGTGCGCAACCAGACCGACTACAAGCAGGCCCTGAAGGACCAGGTCGGCCAGCTGCTGAACATGGTCTACGGGCTCCTCGGCCTCGCGATCATCGTCGCGGTCCTCGGCGTCGTGAACACCCTGGCCCTCTCGGTGGTCGAGCGGACCCGCGAGATCGGCCTGATGCGCGCCATCGGCCTCTCCCGCCGCCAGCTGCGCCGCATGATCCGCCTGGAGTCGGTGGTCATCGCCCTCTTCGGCGCCCTGCTCGGCCTCGGGCTGGGCATGGGCTGGGGGATCGGCGCCCAGCAGCTCCTGGCGCTCCAGGGCCTGAAGGTGCTGGAGATCCCGTGGCCGACGATCCTCGGGGTGTTCGCCGCCTCGGCCTTCGTGGGCCTGTTCGCCGCACTGGTCCCGGCCTTCCGGGCAGGGCGGATGAACGTACTGAACGCGATCGCGAGCGAGTAGCCGCTCACGATCGTTCGGGGGAATGCCGGTCCGGGACCTCAGGGTCCCGGACCGGCGTCGTTTCCGGGGCGGCCCGCTCTCCCCGTCACTCCCGCCGCGTCACCCCCGCTGCATCAGGACGATGCCGCCCGCCTCACCCACCAGGGTGAACTGCTCGCCGGGGTGGAGCTGGCGGGCGTAGTCGGTCGGGTCCTCGCCGGCCCACTTGGAGGAGTTGTCGATGGTGATCCAGTCGGGGACCACGCCCTTGCTGCCGCCGATCCACAGCACGCGGCAGCGGGAGGTCAGCCGGGTCAGCGGGGTGGTGTCGGCCTCCACGGTCGCCCCGTCGGGAATCCGGTCCAGGAGCCGCTCGATGGCCGTGACCCGCTCGGGCTTCTGGTACGTACGGGCCTCCGCGAGCTTGGCCGTCGGCATGGCGGTCGCGCTCAGGGCGAGGGCGGCCGCGAGCACCGCGGTCGGCAGCTGGAGGGCGTACGAGCGCAGCCGGGGCCGCTCGCCGCGCCGGACGATGTCGATGGCGTCGACCAGCGCGAGAGCCACGACCGGCATCAGTACGGCGCTGTAGTGCCAGTCGGTGGACCAGTAGTGGTCGTCCCCGGACAGGAACCGCCAGCCGAGGGTGGGCGCGGCGACCAGGAGCAGCGGAGAGCGCAGGGCGAGCAGCCCGGAGGTGGGGATCAGTACCCACGCCAGGGTGGTCAGCTTGGTGCCGATGCCGCCCAGCGGCCCCGCGCCGTCGATCTTGTCCCAGTAGCCGTAGCCCGCCGTGGCGAAGGCCGGTATGAGGACGGTGAACACCAGGACGGCGAAGACGCAGGCCGCGGCGGCGATGCCGAGCGCGGTCACGGCGGTCCGCCGGTCGGTGGTCCTGGCCCGCCAGGTCACGACCACGGCGAGCGCCGCGAGGGTGAAGCCGAGGTCCTCCTTGACCAGGATCAGCGGCGCCCCCCACAGCAGGGCGGCCCGCCAGCGCCGGGCGAGCACCGCCTCCAGGGCGAAGGCCAGCAGGGGCACCGCGAAGGCGATCTCGTGGAAGTCGAACTCCACGGCCCGCTGGATGCCCCAGGACAGCCCGTACGCGATGCCGACGGCGAACCCGCGCGGCCGGCCGAGGAAGCGGACGGCCGCCCGGGTGACGGGCACGGCGGACAGCGCGAACAGCGCGGACTGCACGACCAGCAGGGTGACGGGCCCGGGGAAGACCCGGTAGACGGGGGCGACCAGCGCGATGATCGGGCTGAAGTGGTCCCCGAGGATGTTGGCCCCCGGCCCCTTCAGATCGACGACGGGCACCTGCAAGTGCGCGTAGGCGCGGATCGCCTGCTCGAAGATCCCCAGGTCCCAGGAGGACCAGTCCATCCGCCGGAACCGCCCGACGGACAGGGCGAGGTAGACGACGAACAGTCCGGCGGCCACCAGCCAGGGCGGTGCCCACGGGTACCGGACCGGCCGGTCGGGTGCCGGTACCACCGGCGCCGGGCGGGCTATCGCATCGCTCGTCACGGACTCGTGCTCCTCCGGGAAAAGTCGTCTCCCCGGCGGAAGACGACGCGGCGAGCTCGGACAGTCACAACACGAACATCGTAAAGCGGTGCGAGGGGCGTCGTCGTAGGGTGGGAACCCCCGGCCCGTGCGACGTGTCGGGCCCTTCGCGTTGCCCGCTCCGCACCCCCGCACCTTCACACCCGCAGACCTCCACCGGACGGAAAGCCTCTTCATGAGCCTGCACGGACTGCTCGACGCCGTCACCCGTGACGCCGCCCTCGCCGAGGCGGTCTCCGCGGCCGGGGACGGCAAGCGCATGCACGTGGACCTGGTCGGCCCCGGCGCCGCGCGGCCCCTCGCGATCGCCGCGCTGGCCCGCGAGACCGGGCGGACCGTGCTGGCGGTCACCGCCACCGGGCGCGAGGCCGAGGACCTGGCCACCGCGCTGCGCTCGCTGATGCCGCCGGGCCGCCAGGACACCGTGGTGGACTATCCGTCCTGGGAGACGCTCCCGCACGAGCGGCTCAGCCCGCGCAGCGACACCATGGGCCGCCGGCTCGCCGTACTGCGCCGCCTGGTGCACCCGAGCAAGGACGACCCGGCCGCGGGGCCGGTGAGCGTGCTCGTCGCACCCATCCGGTCCGTGCTCCAGCCGCAGGTCAAGGGGCTCGGGGAGCTGGTCCCGGTCAGCCTGCGCCAGGGCGGCGGCGCCGACCTCGGGGAGATCACCGAGGCGCTGGCGGCCGCCGCGTACACGCGGGTCGAGCTCGTCGAGAAGCGCGGGGAGTTCGCCGTGCGCGGCGGCATCCTCGACGTGTTCCCGCCCACCGAGGAACACCCGCTGCGCATCGAGTTCTGGGGCGACGAGGTCGAGGAGATCCGTTACTTCAAGGTCGCCGACCAGCGCTCCCTGGAGATCGCCGAACACGGACTGTGGGCCCCGCCCTGCCGCGAGCTGCTGCTGACCGACGCGGTACGGGAGCGGGCCGCGGCCCTCGCCGAGGCCCATCCCGAGCTCGGCGAGCTGCTGCACAAGATCGCCGAGGGGATCGCGGTGGAGGGCATGGAGTCCCTCGCCCCGGTCCTCGTCGACGAGATGGAACTGCTCATCGACGTGCTGCCCGCCGGGTCGATGGCCGTGGTCTGCGACCCCGAGCGGGTCCGGACCCGGGCCGCCGACCTCGTGGCGACCAGCCAGGAGTTCCTGATGGCGTCCTGGGCGGCCACCGCGGGCGGCGGCGAGGCCCCCATCGATGTCGGCGCGGCCTCGCTCCGCGGGATCGCCGACGTCCGCGACCGGGCCCGCGAGCTCGGCATGATGTGGTGGTCGGTGTCCCCCTTCGCCGCCGACGAGAGCACGGGCGGCAGCGACACCCTGAAGCTCGGGATGCGGGCCCCGGAGGCCTACCGCGGCGACACCGCCCGGGCGCTCGCCGACACCAAGGGCTGGATCTCCGACGGCTGGAACACCGTCTACGTCACCGAGGGCCACGGCCCGGCCGCCCGTACCGTCGAGGTGCTCGGCGGCGAGGGCATCGCCGCCCGGCTGGAGCCGGAGCTGCGCACCCTGGAGCCGAGCCTGGTCCACGTCGCCTGCGGCTCGATCGACAACGGCTTCGTCGACCCGGTGCTGCGCCTGGCCGTCCTCACCGAGACCGACCTGACCGGCCAGCGCACCGCCACCAAGGACCTCGGCCGGATGCCGACCCGGCGCCGCAAGACGATCGACCCGCTGACCCTGGAAGCCGGCGACTACATCGTCCACGAGCAGCACGGCGTGGGCCGCTACGTCGAGATGGTCCAGCGGACGGTCCAGGGCGCCACCCGCGAGTACCTGCTCGTGGAGTACGCGCCGGCCAAGCGCGGGCAGCCCGGCGACCGGCTCTACATCCCCACCGACCAGCTGGAGCAGGTCACCAAGTACGTGGGCGGTGAGGCCCCGACCCTGCACCGGCTCGGCGGCGCCGACTGGACCAAGACCAAGGCGCGCGCCAAGAAGGCGGTCAAGGAGATCGCCGCCGACCTCATCAAGCTCTACAGCGCGCGCATGGCGGCCCCCGGCCACACCTTCGGGCCGGACACCCCCTGGCAGCGCGAGCTGGAGGACGCCTTCCCGTACGCGGAGACGCCCGACCAGCTCACCACCATCGCCGAGGTCAAGGAGGACATGGAGAAGTCGGTCCCCATGGACCGGCTGATCTGCGGCGACGTCGGCTACGGCAAGACCGAGATCGCGGTGCGGGCCGCCTTCAAGGCGGTCCAGGACGGCAAGCAGGTCGCCGTCCTCGTACCGACGACCCTCCTCGTGCAGCAGCACTTCGGCACCTTCTCCGAGCGGTACGCCCAGTTCCCGGTCAAGGTGAAGGCGCTGTCCCGCTTCCAGAGCGAGACGGAGTCGAAGGCCACCCTGGAGGGGCTGAAGGAGGGGTCGGTCGACCTCGTCATCGGCACCCACCGCCTCTTCTCGCAGGAGACGAAGTTCAAGGACCTGGGCCTGGTCATCGTCGACGAGGAGCAGCGCTTCGGCGTGGAGCACAAGGAGCAGCTGAAGAAGCTGCGGGCCAACGTCGACGTACTGACCATGTCCGCGACCCCGATCCCGCGCACCCTGGAGATGGCGGTGACCGGCATCCGCGAGATGTCGACGATCACCACCCCGCCGGAGGAGCGGCACCCGGTGCTCACCTTCGTCGGCCCGTACGAGGAGAAGCAG
This sequence comes from Streptomyces sp. NPDC097617, assembly GCF_044761485.1. Classification (NCBI taxonomy): domain Bacteria; kingdom Bacillati; phylum Actinomycetota; class Actinomycetes; order Kitasatosporales; family Streptomycetaceae; genus Streptomyces; species Streptomyces sp. NPDC097617. The sequence continues at coordinate 90,724 of NZ_JBIWCL010000033.1, read as the reverse complement.
ATCGGCGCGGCCATCCGCCGCGAACTGCTGCGCGAGGGCCAGTGCTTCTACATCCACAACCGGGTCGAGTCCATCGACCGGGCGGCCGCCAAGCTGCGCGAGATCGTGCCCGAGGCGCGGATCGCGACCGCCCACGGCCAGATGTCGGAGCAGGCCCTGGAGCAGGTCGTCGTCGACTTCTGGGAGAAGAAGTTCGACGTGCTCGTCTCGACCACGATCGTCGAGTCCGGCATCGACATCTCCAACGCCAACACCCTCATCGTCGAGCGCGGCGACAACTTCGGCCTGAGCCAGCTGCACCAGCTGCGCGGCCGCGTCGGGCGTGGCCGCGAGCGCGGGTACGCGTACTTCCTGTACCCGCCGGAGAAGCCGCTCACGGAGACGGCGCACGAGCGCCTCGCGACGATCGCCCAGCACACCGAGATGGGCGCGGGCATGTACGTGGCGATGAAGGACCTGGAGATCCGCGGTGCGGGCAACCTGCTCGGCGGCGAGCAGTCCGGCCACATCGCCGGCGTCGGCTTCGACCTCTACATCCGCATGGTCGGCGAGGCGGTGGCCGACTACCGGGCCGCGGTCGAGGGCCAGCCGGAGGAGGAGCCGCCGCTGGAGGTCAAGATCGAGCTGCCGGTCGACGCGCACGTCCCGCACGACTACGCGCCGGGCGAGCGGCTGCGCCTGCAGGCATACCGTTCCATCGCCTCCGCCAACTCCGAGGCCGACATCAAGGCCGTACGGGAGGAACTCACCGACCGCTACGGCAAACTGCCGGAGCCGGTGGAGAACCTGCTGCTGGTCGCCGGGCTGCGGATGCTGGCCCGGGCCTGCGGGGTCGGGGACATCACCCTCCAGGGCAACAACGTCCGCTTCGGGCCGGTGGAGCTGCGCGAGTCGCAGGAACTGCGCCTCAAGCGGCTCTACCCGCGGACCGTGCTCAAGCCGGCCACCTCACAGGTCCTGGTCCCGCGCCCGAAGGCGGGCAAGATCGGCGGCAAGCCGGTGGTCGGCCGGGAACTGCTGGCCTGGACCGGCGAGTTCCTCACGACGATCCTCGGCTCGTAGCGACGACGCCCGGACGGGCCCGGGACCCGGAGGTCCCGGGCCCGTCCGGGGGGACGCGTCGGCCGAGGTCGTGCGGGTCGCGGCGGCAACCCCGCCCGGCACGGGCGCCGTGCAGCGAGCGTGCAACGGTTGCGCGCATCCCCTCACTCCTGGCCGGGAACGCTGTATACCCTCAGAGCCGAAACCTCTTCCGCACGGCCCGTCAGGAGCAGCGATGCACGGCCCCGGCCTTCAGCCGCAGCACGGCCCCCAGTCCAATTCCGGGGGTGTGATGGCATTGCGCGTGGTGTTCATGCTGCTGCCCATCCTCAGCTGCGGCTTCCTCGCCTGGGGGTCGATGCTGCGGCTCGCGCTGGTCACCCGCAAGTCCCGTGACTGGATGCTGATGGTGGTCAGCGGCATCCTCGCCGTCGTGTGGATGACGTTCATCCAGATCGACCCCACACCCGACGTCAACGGCTGGCAGAGCAACCTGGGCGCCGGTGGCACGATCTTCACCGGCTTCGCGATCTGTGTGTACTTCCTCGTCGCCGACATCAAGCACCACGAGGCGCTCCGGACGGCGCCGACCGCCCAGTGGTACCCGCAGCCCGCTCCGTACACGCACCCGCAGCAGTCCGGGCCCGGCTACGGATACCCGCCCGCCACGGCGACCACCGTGCCCTCCACCCCGATGTCCACCCCGGCGCCCCCGCAGGTGCCGCCGCAGGCCACCCCGCCCCCGCGCATCGGACAGGTCCGCGCCGAGCTCGACGAGCTCAGTGAGCTGCTGCGCAAGCAGACCCCGCCGACCGGGGGCCCGCGTCACGATCCCCATCAGACCCCGTTCCAGGATCCGCACCAGTGACCGAACGCCTCATCGGCGACCGCTACCGGCTCGCGAGCATCCTCGGCCAGGGCGGCATGGGCCAGGTCTGGACGGCGTACGACCAGCGGCTCGACCGGCGTGTCGCCGTCAAGCTGCTGCGCCCCGACAAGGTCGCGGGCCCCGGCACGGTCGCCGAGGAGCTGCGGCGCCGCTTCGTGCGCGAGTGCCGGGTCACCGCGCAGGTCGACCACCCCGGCCTGGTCACCGTGCACGACGCGGGCAACGACGGCGACGAACTCTTCCTCGTCATGGGCTACGTGGAGGGCGCCGACCTCGCCGACCACCTCGCCGAGCACACCCCGTACCCGTGGCAGTGGGCGGTCGCCGTCGTCGCGCAGCTGTGCTCTGTCCTGTCGGCCGTGCACGCGGTGCCGATCGTGCACCGGGACCTGAAGCCCCGCAACGTGATGGTCCGCCCCGACGGCACCGTGCTCGTCCTGGACCTCGGCGTGGCCTCGGTGATGGACACCGACACCACCCGCCTCACCAGCACCGGCTCGCCCATCGGCAGCCCCGCCTACATGGCGCCCGAACAGGCCATAAGCGGCGCCGTGGGCCCGTACACCGACCTCTACGCCCTCGGCGTGCTGCTCTACGAACTCCTCAGCGGCAACGTCCCCTTCGTCGGATCCACCGCCCTCGGAGTCCTGCACCGACACCTGTACGAGCCCCCGGCCCCGGTCCGTCAACTGCGCCCGGAGATTCCGCAGGAGCTCGAGAACCTCCTGCTGAACCTCCTCGCCAAGGACCCGCAGGACCGGCCCGCCTCCGCCCAGGAGGTCTACGAGGCCCTCGCCCCGCTGCTGCCCGCCCGCGACAGCCGCACTCCGTCCGGCCCGCTCGACCCGACCCGGCCCTTCCTGCGCCCGCAGGCACCCTGGCCGGACCGGGCCTCGGTCGTCCCGCCCAGGCCCAGCACCCCGCCCGCGCCGCCGAAGGCCGACGTCCCCGGCGCCGTGGACGAGGCCCGCAAGCTCCTGGACCAGGGGCGGCTCACCCAGGCCGTGGACATCCTCGGCGGGATCCTCCCGGCGGCGGCCGCCGAGCACGGGGAGCGCTCCCCGGTGGTCCGCTCCCTGCGCAAGCAGTACGCCGCCACGCTGATGGACGACGGCCAGTACCGCCGCGCCCTGCCGGAACTGCGCCGCCTCGCCGACGAGTTCCCGGCCGGCGACCCCCAGTCCCTGCGCTTCCGCTACGACGCGGCCCAGTGCCTGGAGCAACTGGGCGAGCCGGCCGCCGCCCTGGCGGAGTACCGCTCGCTGCTCCCGTTCTTCGAGAACCACTACGCCAACCCGGACCCGGGCCTGCCGCTGGAGGTCCGCCGCCGGATAGCCCACCTGCTGCTCTCCCTCGGCGACCGCCAGGCCGCCCACGACACCCTGGCGCGCCTGCTGTTCGACGCGGAACGGCTGCACGGCCCGGCCCACCCCTTCCCCGCCGAGGTCCGCCGCACCCTGCACTGGCTCAGCCAGGTCCGCTGAGCCGCCGTCGGCGCCCCGCCACCCACAGCAGGGCCAGGACCAGCGCCGCCGACCCCGCCACGGCTGCTCCCGCCACCAGGCCCGGCGGGCGGAACGCGCAGTTCACGCGGGTGGTGCCGGCCGGGAGCGGGACCGCCACCAGGCCCAGATGGCTGGAGGCCGGGCGGTCGTTGCAGGTCCAGCCGGCGATCGCCGGCACCGAGAGGACCGCCGTACCGGTCGAGCCCGGCGGGAGCGTGGCGTGCACCTCGGAGGGGCCGACCCGGACCGAGGTCGCCGCCGCGGCCCGCAGGTCGGCCACCGCCGCGTCGAGCCGCGCCCGGTCCAGGCAGGACAGGGTCCACCGCGGGGGCGGGGCCGCGTCGAAGACCAGGGCCGAGGAGTCCCCGCGCGAGTGCCCCATCGGCTGGAGCGCCGCCCGGTTGCGGGGGGCGTTGCCGTTCAGGCGGAAGGCGGGCCCGTCCGCGAGGCGGGCCGTCGCGTTGTACTCCGGGGCCCACAGGTAGGCCTCCGTTCCCGCGCGGCAGACGCCGGGCGTGAGCGGGTCCTCGTAGACCCGGGCGCCCAGCAGCAGCTCCTGGTTGGCGAAGGGGGAGTCGTCGGCGTAGGAGAGGGGGACGCCGGGCGGCCGGGTCGTCACCAGCGGCGGTACCTGGGCGCGCCGCACCGTGCCGTCGGGCTGGAGGCGGGCGCCGACCGCGAAGACGGCGTCCGTCACCGGGTTGTCGATGCTCTGGACGTTGCGTCCGCGCGAGGTCCAGCCGGCGCCGAGCGCGACCATCGTGCGGGTGAACACGTCCGGGGTGTGGCTGCTGTAGTACGAGCCGCCCTCACCCCCGAGCAGCAGCGGATCGTTGCCCGACAGCGCGGGCCGGCTCGGATCGGTGCGGTACGCGGGCCAGCCCTCGGCGCCGGCCAGGGCCTCGGCGCGCGCGGTGTGCGTCCGCCCCCAGGACGGGTAGTCGTCCAGGCCGCCGAGCTTGCCCCGGTGACCGTAGGCGGTGGTCGCGGCGGCCTGCGCCAGCAGGACCACGGCCAGCAGCCCGGCGGCCGGCCACGCGAGCCGGCGGTGGCGCAGCGCCCACCAGGCCGCGCCCGCCAGCAGCAGGCCGCCGCCGAACAGCGCGTAGCCCGCCGCCGTCACCAGGGTGCTGTCGTGCGCCCACAGCACGGCGGCGGCCAGCAGGCCCGCACCCGCCGCCAGCGCGGGCGGTTTCGGCAGGCCCGCCGCCAGCCCGGTCCAGGCGGCGATGACCGCGATGCCGGCCAGTACGAAGGTCTGCCGGTACGGGCTTCCGTTCGGGGTGGCGAACAGGTGCCAGGCCAGGTGCGTGGGTGCCCATTGGAGGGAGAGCGCCACGGCTACGGTCAGCCCGGACCACCACAGCCGGGTGCGCGCAGGGACCGCCCGGTGGAAGGGGAACGCGGCCACCAGCAGCAGGGTCCCGGTGCCCACGAAGACGGCGGGGGAGGAGAAGGAGTACGTCCCCGGCAGCAGCCGGGCGAACAGGTCCGCCCAGGACACCGGCAGGAACTCCTTGACCCACCCGGGGTAGGCCCGTCCGGAGCTGAGGAAGAGGGGCAGGAGCACGGGCGCCGCGAGCGCGATCCCGAGCACGGTCGTCCCGGCCGCCCGCGCGATCACCGGCAGCCGGGTCCGGACGCCCTCCCGGGTGAGCACCACCCGTACCAGCAGAACCAGCGCCGCACCCAGCGTCGCCATGTAGGCGGTGTAGAAGTTCGCCGTCCAGCAGACCGCGACGACCAGCGGCGCGAGCAGGAGCCGCCGCCCGCGCAGGGCCCATTCACCGGTCAGGCACAGCAGCGGGAAGGCGATCAGCCCGTCCAGCCACATCGGGTTGTAGGAGGCCTCGATCACCGACCAGCCGCACAGCGCGTACGAGGCCCCCAGCAGGCCCGCCGCCCACCAGGGGCCACGGCGCTGCGTGCGCAGCAGCCAGCACATCGCCGCCGCCGCGGCCGACATCTTGAGCACGGTGACGACGTACACGGCGAGGTCTATGTCCGCGCGCGGGAACAGCCCGACCAGGACCGCGAAGGGGCTGGCCAGGTAGGTGCCCAGGTCCGGCAGGAAGCTCATGCCGTATCCGGAGCGCCAGTTGAACAGGAGTCCGCCCTCCGCGCGGCCGTGCAGGAGGTCCCACAGCTGCGCGTGGAAGGGGACGAACTGGTTGCCGAGGTCGTTGATGCTGCGGTGGCGCGATCCGTACGGGAAGACGCGGGCGGCGGCGTCCCCGGCACACACGGCCACCGCCGTGAGGAGGGCGGCGAGCGCCGAGCCGAGCAGACTGCGGCGCCGCGGTGAGCGGGGCGGCGAGGGGGGCGGCGAGGGGGGCGTGGTCGACATGGTGGGCCGACCTTGGCAGCGCCGGGTGGCCGAAGGGTGGCCTCAGGGTTGCGAGCGGCCTATCCGGTCGCCCGGGCGGCGAGGTCCCCAGGATGGGTGACGGGTGGCGCGGCGCGTGCGCCGATGCCCGCCGACTCGCTTATGAACGGTGCGTGTTCGGTCCGCGCGTGAATCGTTGGTCGAACCGGTGGTCCGGATCACCGTGACCTCATAACATCGATCACCGCACGGCCCCTTGTGCACCGACGCACAATCTCCCGGCCCTGGAGGCTCCTTTGCACCGTCGCACAGCGCTCTCCGTCTCCGCCGCCCTGCTCGTGGCGGCGCCCCTGCTGTCCGCCTGCTCGGGCCAGCCACGCCCCGGCACCGCGGCCGTCGTGGGCGGCGAACGCATCACCACCTCCGCGGTCCAGGCCCAGGTCAACGACGTCCGCGCGGCGCAGAACCGTTCCGGGCAGGCGGCCGCGGCACTCGTCGCGAGCACCCCCCACCTGGACCGCCAGAAGCTCGACGCGATCATCCAGAGCCGGATCATCGACAAGATGGCCGACACCGCGGGCATCACGGCGACCGACAAGGACATCGAGGACGAGCGCAGGGCGATGGCCGAGGAGCAGGGCGGCAACGACCAGCTGGAGGCGCTGTTCCTGCAGAAGGGCGCCATGTCCCCCGGCCAGATCGACCGCTCCCTGCGCAGCCAGGTCCTCTTCAACAAACTCGTCGCCAAGTACGGCGGGAAGGTGGAGGGGCCCATCCAGGCCGCCGTGAAGGACCTGCACATCGAGGTGAACCCGCGCTACGGCGCCTGGGACGCCGCCGAGAACAGGCTCGGCGGGGCGCAGCCGCCCTGGATCACTCAGAAGACCCGCACCGAGCAGGCCCCGGCCGGAGCCTGAGCCCCGGCCCCGGGCACCGGGCGGTGGACCGGTGGATCGGAGGTAGGTTCGGAGGGTGACCGACCACTGCGAACCCACCGCCGCCGACGCAGCCACCGACAGCGCCGACGGGCCCACCGGCCGTATCGTCCTGCTGACCACCAGCCACCGGGTCGCCCCCGGCGTGCTGTCCTGGCCGGCGTGGCAGACCCTGCACGCCGCGGACCGGGTGCTGTGCGCCGACCCCGGCCACCCGCAGCTGCCGTACCTGCGGGAGGCGGGCGTCGCGGTGGCGTTCGAGAGCCCGGACGCGCACGCGCTGGTCGAGGCCTGCGCGGGCGGTCGTACGGTCGTGGTGCTGCCGGGCGGTGAGGGCGACCAGCGGCTCACCGACGGGCTGGCCGGGCTGGCCGGCTCGGGCCGGGTCTCCATGCCCGACCTGGAGCTCCTGCCCGGCTCCTACGACCTGCCGGGCGCGCGCCTGCTCGACCTCGTCCAGGTGATGGACCGGGTCCGGCGCGAGTGCCCGTGGACCTCCCGGCAGACCCACCGGGGACTGGCCAAGTACGCGATCGAGGAGGCCTACGAGCTGGTCGAGGCCATCGAGGACGGGGACCGGAACGAGCTGCGCGAGGAGCTCGGGGACGTCCTGCTCCAGGTGGTCTTCCACGCGCGGATCGCCGAGGAGTACAGCGGGGACGGCGGGGACGGCGGGGACGGCGGGGACGGCGGGGACGGCGGGGACGGCGAGGACGCGGCGGAGGCCTTCTCCATCGACGACGTGGCCGGGGCCCTCGTGACGAAGCTGATCCACCGGCACCCGCACGTCTTCGGCGACGCCACGGCCGAGACCCCGCAGGACGTCAGCGCGCACTGGCAGCGCACCAAGGCGGTCGAGAAGCGGCGCGAGTCGGTCACCGACGGGATCCCGGTGGGCCAGCCCGGCCTGGCCCTCGCGGCCAAGCTCGCCGGCCGGGCCCGGACCGGCGGTGTGGCCGTGGAGCTGCCCCGGGGCGAGGGCATCGGGTACGAGCTGCTGCGACTCGCGGCGCGCGCCGAGGCGGAGGGGATCGACCCCGAGACCGCGCTGCGCGCGGCGGCCCGCGCCTACCGGGACGCGATCCGGGCGGCCGAGGGCCTCGCGGAGCCGGGCGAGTAGCTTCCCGGAGCACCGCCGGTACGCCGTCCCGTACCCGCTCGGCTAGTACGTCCTCGGCGCGCGGGCCGAGGGGTTGTGCCAGTGGGGCGCCGGGGGGTTCAGGAACCACTCCCCGAAGCCCAGCGGGCGCTCCCCGGGGGCGGGGCCGCGGGCCGGCACGGAGTCGTGGAAGAGGCGTCCGGGCCGGGCGCCCAGCTCCTGGAGCAGGTGGGCGGTCTCTTCGATGAACTGCGGCGGGCCGCTGAGGTAGACGTCCTGGTCCGGCCACAGGCCCCGGTGGCCGAGCGCGGTCGCGAGCCGGTCGGTGGCCTGGTTGCGGTGCCGGCCGGGGGCGGGCGTGATGTAGGTGACGGCGAGCCAGCCGCATCTGGCGGCGTACGCGTCGACGAGCGGGCGGTCGTAGAGGTGCGCGCCGTCCCGGGCCACGACGAAGAGCCGTACGTCCTGGTCGGGCGGATGCTCCGCGAGGTCCTCCAGCATGGCCCGGATCGGTGCCCAGCCGGTGCCCGCGGCGATGAGGCTGACCGGGCGGTCCTCGCGGCGGAGGGTCAGCTGCCCGCCGGCGGCGCCGAGCCGCAGCACGTCGCCCGGCCGGGTCTCGCGGACCAGGACGTTGCTCAGGCGCCCCCGGTCGATCCGGCTCACGTGCAGGTCGACGGTGCCGTCGGGGCGCGGTGCGTTGCCGATGGAGTACGTGCGCCACGTCGTCGGGACCCGCTCGCTGCTCACGCTCGTGTACTGGCCCGGGACATAGGGGAAGGGCAGGTGCGGTCGCAGCGTCAGGACGCCGATGTCCGGCCCGTACTGGAGGTGGCGCACCACCTCCGCGTCCCACCACGGCGGGTCCCCGCTCGCGTCGGCGCCGGCCGTCATGGCGTCGGCGATCACCTGGTAGGCCTCGGCCCAGGCCTTCTCGACCGAGGGGGTCCAGGCGTCCCCGGAGGTCTCCGCGAGCGCGGCGAGCAGGCTGGCGCCGACGGCCGCGTAGTGCTCGGGGCGGACCAGGAATTTGCGGTGGTCGCGACCCAGGTCGTACAGGTAGGGGCGCAGGGTCCCGTCGTCGAGGTGGGCGATGACGTGGGTGAGCGCGGCGAAGAGCCGGTCCCGCTGGCGCTCCATGTCGTGGAGGGAGTCCGGGAAGAGGGCGCGGATTCCGGGGTTGTGCCAGAAGAGGTGGGAGTAGAAGAACTTGACGGCGTGCTCGGCCCGTCTCTCCACCACCGCGAAACTGCTCTTCAAGATCCTCGCATCCACAAAACCGAAAGTAGGAATGTCACAGAAGGCCACGTCAAGGGATGGCCGATCTGCGGACAGCCGCGACGAACCGCCTATTTCGGATGGGGGCTCGGCGCCGGGATACGGTCTTCAGGTGCACGAGCAGACCTCCGCGAACCCGGCCGACACCCCTCCCACCGAGGGCCCCACCCTCTTCGACTGGGAGTTCGCGACCGACCCCTATCCGGCCTACGCGTGGTTGCGCGAGCACTCCCCGGTGCACCGCACGAAGCTGCCCAGCGGGGTCGAGGCCTGGCTCGTCACCCGGTACGCCGACGCCCGCCAGGCCCTCGCCGACCAGCGGCTCAGCAAGAACCCGGCGCACCACGCGGAGCCCGCGCACGCCAAGGGCAAGACCGGGATCCCCGGGGAGCGCAAGGCCGAGCTGATGACGCACCTGCTCAACATCGACCCGCCGGACCACACGCGGCTGCGGCGGCTGGTGTCGAAGGCGTTCACCCCGCGCAGGGTCGCCGAGTTCGCCCCGCGGGTTCAGGCGCTCACCGACCATCTGATCGACGCCTTCGCGGCCCGGGGTGAGGCGGACCTCATCCACGAGTTCGCCTTCCCGCTCCCCATCTACGCCATCTGCGAGATGCTCGGGGTGCCGCGCGAGGACCAGGACGACTTCCGCGACTGGGCCGGAATGATGATTCGCCACGGCGGCGGTCCGCGCGGCGGGGTCGCCCGGTCGGTCAAGCAGATGCGGACCTATCTCGGTGAACTCATTCACCGCAAAAGGGATGATCTGGGCGACGACCTGATTTCCGACCTGATCCGGGCGAGCGATCACGGCGACCATCTGACGGAGGGCGAGGCCACCGCCATGGCCTTCATCCTGCTCTTCGCGGGCTTCGAGACCACCGTGAACCTCATCGGCAACGGGGTCCACTCCCTCTTCATGAACCCCGGGCAGCGCGAGCGGCTCCAGCTCTCCCTCGCCGCCGGCGAGAGCTCCCTGCTGGCCACCGGGGTCGAGGAACTGCTGCGCTACGACGGCCCCGTGGAGCTGGCCACCTGGAGGTTCGCCACCGAGCCGCTGACCCTGGGCGGTATGTCCGTCGCCGCCGGCGATCCGGTCCTGGTCGTCCTCGCGGCGGCCGACCGGGATCCCGGGCGGTTCGCGGACCCGGATACCCTCGACCTCTCCCGGACGGACAACCAGCACCTCGGGTACGGCCACGGCATCCACTACTGCCTCGGCGCTCCGCTCGCCCGACTCGAGGGGCAGACCGCGCTCGCCACCCTGCTGACCCGCCTGCCCGATCTGGAACTCGCCGTTCCGACTCAAGACCTGCGCTGGCGTGGGGGGTTGATCATGCGAGGGCTTCGTACTCTTCCCGTTCGCTTCACGGCTCAAAACATTTGAGCGAGATCTGATTAAAAGTCAGATTCAGCTTGAACTTGTGACAATCGTTCGAAGGCCGCTAGGTTCTGCCGTTACCCCGCTGTTATGCGAAAGGTGAACCTACATGCGTTCCGGGAACGGCCGTCACAGACGCCCCCGCCAGGTCCCCGCGCTGGTCGTCACAGCCGGAGTCACTGGCTCCGCGCTGGCTCTGCCGCTGCTCGCGGCCACCAGCGCCACCGCCGCCGACACGTCCACGTGGGACAAGGTCGCCGAGTGCGAGAGCGGCGGCTCCTGGAGTGCCAACTTCGGCAGCGGAGCCTACGGCGGACTCCAGTTCACCCAGGAGGAGTGGCAGAGCGCCGGCGGTCTCGACTTCGCCGAGCGCCCCGACCTCGCGAGCCGGTCCCAGCAGATCGCGGTGGCCGAGCGGGTGCTGAACTCGACCGGACCGCAGGCGTGGCCGCTGTGCGCGGCCTCGGCCGGCCTGGACCGCCAGAGCCCCGCCGCACAGGTGGACCCCGGTCTGCCCGGCGGCCAGGGCCCCCTCCTCGCCTCGCCGTCCCGCCCGGACGATGCCGTTCCGTCCACCGCGGGCGAAAAGCCGTCCACCGACTACGGTTCGCCGACCCCGGTCCCGAGCCCGTTCGGCACCCCCTTCCTGATCCCCGACGCCCCGTCCGTCGGACTGCCCGTCATGCCCGCGCCGGACGTCCCGACGACGCCTCCGGTCGACCCGACGGCGCCGACCCTGCCGGGAGACCCGAGCACCACGCCGGCCCCGGTCGACCCGACGGCTCCCACGCTGCCGGTGGACCCGACCGCGCCGACCACGCCCGGACTGCCCCCGGTCGACCCGACGGCGCCCGTGACCCCCGGGACCCCCGGTACTCCGGAGACGACGGGGACCCTGGGTGCCACTCCCGCCGAGGGCGGCGGCAAGCACCGCGGTGCTCCGGCGGCCGAACCGTCGGGGCCCTCTGATGTCCCGTCGAACCTCACGTACACCGTTCGGGCGGGCGACAGCCTGGCGACCATCGCGGTCGCCAAGGGCGTGAAGGGCGGCTGGAACGGTCTCTACGAGGCCAACGAGCAGGTCATCGGCGAGGACGCCGATCTGATCAAGCCCGGTCAAAACCTGGATCTAACAGCAGAATAAGGACAGTTGAGATACCCGGTAAGAGTTGAATGTCGCTTTTCGGCAAGTGAGACATGCGTCTCTTCCGGTCAACTGGCGTGTCCCGCCCCGGGGCTTCCGCAAACCCTGTCCTCACCTGCGCAAACACCCCTGCGGGGAGCGCAAGTAGGGGCCGTTTCTCCCCGATGTTGCTCGTTGAACATCGGGGAGAGACCTGTCTACCTTCTGAATCGCTCGCCACCGCGGGCTCCTTCGACCGCATCGCCGAATCCTGCCGGCGGACGGGGGGAACAGTCGTCGCGTCAAGCGCCGAAGGCAGGAGCGGGGGAACCAAGGTAGGTGCCGGGAGCGGCCGTTGAGAGACGGTCACGCCACCGGCTTGGGGTTAAGACGTGCGCTAGGTCGCACGACCGGGCAACTCACTCGCCCGAACCCGACAGCTCACCTCGTAGGCGTCGGTGAGGAGAAACTCCATGCTGCTTTCCGGCAAGGGCAAGCACCGTCGCGGTTCCAAGGCTGTCCGCATCGTCACGCTCGCCGGTGTCGCCGGTGTGGCCGTGGCCGCCCCGCTGATGGCCGTGGGCTCCGCCAGCGCCGCCACCGCTTCCGAGTGGGACAAGGTCGCGCAGTGCGAGTCCGGTGGCAACTGGGCCATCAACACGGGCAACGGCTACTACGGCGGCCTGCAGTTCTCGCCCTCCACGTGGTCCGGCTACGGCGGCAAGTCGTACGCCCCGCAGGCCAACCAGGCCACCAAGGCGCAGCAGATAGCCGTCGCGGAGAAGGTCCTCAAGAGCCAGGGCAAGGGCGCCTGGCCGTCCTGCGGCAAGGGCCTGTCGGGCTCCTCCTACAACGGCGGCGGCTCCGAGACCCCGGCTCAGAACAAGCCGCAGTCGAAGCCGAAGACCGAGACGAAGAAGACCGAGACCAAGGTCGCGCCGAAGACCAAGCGCGCCGAGGCTCCGGTCACCCGCTCCGAGCGCACCGAGGCTCCGACCGCCCCGAAGACCGGCAACGGCTCGTACGAGGTCAAGCCGGGCGACACCCTGGGCACCATCGCCGAGGCCAACGGCGTCAAGGGCGGCTGGGAGAAGCTCTTCGAGCTGAACAAGGACATCGTCTCGGACGCCGACCTGATCTTCCCGGGTCAGAAGCTGAAGCTCAGCTGAACAGTGCGGCAAATGCCGCAAAACCCTGTGCGTGGCGTCGGCTGACGGCGTGCAGGATTTCACCGCCCGGTGCGTGCCCCACGCGCCGGGCGGTGCCGTGTCCGCCCCCTGAATGCCGGTGATCAAGGGACCTATGTCCCGGAAGAGGGGTATTCGGTCCCTTTTTCGTCCCAGGGTCCGGGCGGTCGGCCGGTCGAGTGCCCGGATCCGGTTAGGCTCTAGGCGGCAAGGCCATCCCACGGCCTGACACGCCACCGCACACCCAGCGTCACATCCCAGAAGGAGATGCTCGTGCCGTCCATCGACGTCGTCGTAGCCCGGGAAATCCTGGACTCCCGAGGCAACCCCACGGTCGAGGTCGAGGTGGGCCTCGACGATGGCAGCACCGGCCGTGCTGCCGTCCCGTCCGGCGCCTCCACCGGTGCATTCGAGGCCATCGAGCTCCGTGACGGTGACCCCGACCGTTACTTCGGCAAGGGTGTCGAGAAGGCCGTCCTCGCCGTCATCGAGCAGATCGGCCCGGAGCTCGTCGGCTACGACGCCACCGAGCAGCGGCTGATCGACCAGGCCATGTTCGACCTGGACGCCACCGACAACAAGGGCTCGCTCGGCGCCAACGCCATCCTCGGCGTGTCCCTGGCCGTCGCGCACGCCGCGTCCGAGGCCTCGGACCTCCCGCTCTTCCGCTACCTCGGCGGTCCGAACGCGCACCTGCTGCCCGTTCCGATGATGAACATCCTCAACGGTGGGTCGCACGCCGACTCCAACGTGGACATCCAGGAGTTCATGATCGCCCCCATCGGCGCGGAGTCCTTCTCCGAGGCGCTGCGCTGGGGTGCCGAGGTCTACCACACCCTCAAGAAGGTCCTCCACACCAAGGGCCTCTCCACCGGCCTGGGTGACGAGGGCGGCTTCGCCCCGAACCTGGAGTCCAACCGCGCCGCGCTCGACCTCATCGTCGAGGCCATCAAGCAGGCCGGCTACACCCCGGGCAAGGACATCGCGCTCGCGCTCGACGTCGCCGCGTCCGAGTTCTACAAGGACGGCAAGTACGAGTTCGAGGGCCAGTCCCGCTCGGCCGCCGAGATGACCGAGTACTACGAGGAGCTCGTCTCCGCGTACCCGATGGTCTCCATCGAGGACCCGCTGTACGAGGACGACTGGGCCGGCTGGAAGACCCTCACCGACCGCCTCGGCGCCAAGGTCCAGATCGTCGGTGACGACCTGTTCGTCACCAACCCGGAGCGTCTGGCCCGCGGCATCGAGGAGGGCTCCGCGAACGCCCTGCTCGTGAAGGTGAACCAGATCGGTTCGCTGACCGAGACCCTGGACGCCGTCGAGATGGCCCAGCGCAACGGCTTCAAGTGCATGATGTCCCACCGCTCCGGTGAGACCGAGGACGTCACCATCGCCGACCTCGCCGTCGCCGTGAACTGCGGTCAGATCAAGACCGGCGCCCCGGCCCGCTCGGACCGCGTCGCCAAGTACAACCAGTTGCTGCGCATCGAGGAGATCCTCGACGACGCCGCGGTGTACGCGGGCCGCAGCGCCTTCCCGCGGTTCAAGGGCTAATCACCCCCCTGAGGGGCTGGCCTCCGTACGTCCCCGCACTCGGTCCCGTACCGTGTGCGGGGACGTATTGCGTAGTGCGTACCTAGGGGAGGCGGACCAATGGCCGGGAGCCGGGATCGGTTCTCCACCTTCTCCACCGCGACCAGGCTCAAGCAGCTCGGCGAGCGGACCGCCGCCCACGTCTACCGGTCGCAGTCGCGGCGTCAGGTCCGCCGCAGCCGGCTCACCGGCCGCGCCGCGCTCCTGGTGCTCGTCCTCTGTACGCTGGTCGTCGCCCTCGCGTACCCGATGCGCCAGTACGTGTCCCAGCGCTCGGAGATCGCGGAGCAGCAGCGGGCCGCCGCGGCCGCGCGGGACCGCCTGGAGCGGCTCCGCGACGAGAAGGCCCGCTGGCAGGACGACTCCTACGCGGAGCAGCAGGCGCGCAAGCACCTGCACTTCCTGCGCCCGGGGGAGATCAGCTACATCATGAGCGACCCCGGGGCCCAGCCCCCCGAAGCGCACCGGACCGGCCACGCCGGCTCGGACCGCCCCTGGTACTCCAACGTCTGGGACGGCGTCGACAAGGCCGACCGCCCCGGCGAGTGACCCGTACCGCCGAACCGCAGCACCCATCCACGAGAACGAAGAGACTTCCTCCAGGCATGCAGACGCCCCCGCCCCAGACCGACCGGACCGAGCCGACCGACGCGGACATCGAGGCGTTCGAGCAGCAGCTCGGCCGCCCGCCGCGCGGGCTGCGCGCCATCGCGCACCGCTGCCCCTGCGGGCAGCCGGACGTGGTGGAGACCGCCCCTCGGCTCCCCGACGGCACCCCCTTCCCGACGCTGTACTACCTGACGTGCCCGCGCGCGGCCTCCGCGATCGGCACGCTCGAGGCCAACGGCGTGATGAAGGAGATGCAGGCCCGGCTCGCCGAGGACAAGGAACTGGCCGCCGCCTACCAGGCCGCACACGAGGACTACATCGAGCGGCGCGACGCCATCGAGGTGCTCCAGGGCTTCCCCAGCGCCGGCGGTATGCCGGACCGGGTGAAGTGCCTGCACGTGCTGGTCGGCCACTCCCTGGCCGCCGGCCCCGGGGTGAACCCGTTCGGCGACGAGGCCCTGGCGATGCTGCCGCAGTGGTGGGCCAAGGGCGCCTGCGTCGTCCCCTGTGCGGAGAAGAAGACGGACGACGAGGGGTCGCCGGCGTGACCCGGGTCGCCGCCGTCGACTGCGGCACGAACTCCATCCGGCTGCTCGTGGCGGACTGCGACCCGGCCACCGGCGAGCTCGTCGAGCTGGACCGCCGGATGACCATCGTCCGGCTCGGCCAGGGCGTGGACCGGACCGGGCGGCTGGCTCCGGAGGCGCTGGAGCGCACCTTCGCCGCCTGCCGCGAGTACGCGGGGCTCATCAAGGAGTTCGGCGCGGAGCGGGTGCGTTTCGTGGCCACCTCGGCCTCCCGGGACGCCGAGAACCGGGCGGACTTCGTCCGGGGCGTCCTGGACATCCTGGGCGTCGAGCCCGAGGTGATCTCCGGTGACCAGGAGGCGGAGTTCTCCTTCACCGGCGCCACCAAAGAGCTCACGGCCCACGACCAGCTCGAGCGGCCGTTCCTGGTGGTGGACATCGGCGGCGGCTCGACCGAGTTCGTGGTCGGCGAGGAGCACGTACGGGCCGCCCGTTCCGTGGACATCGGCTGCGTGCGGATGACCGAGCGCCACCTGGTGGTGGACGGGGTCGTCAGCGACCCGCCGACCGCGGAGCAGGTCGCCGCGATCCGGGCCGACATCGAGGCGGCGCTGGACCTGGCCGCCGAGAGCGTCCCGCTGTCCGAGGCGCGCACGCTGGTGGGCCTGGCCGGCTCGGTGACCACGGTCGCAGGGATCGCGCTGGGGCTGCCGGAGTACCTCTCGTCGGCCGTCCACCACTCCCGGATCTCCTACGAGCAGGTGCGGGAGATCAGCGAGCGGATGCTGACGGCGACGCACGCCGAGCGCGCGGCGATCCCCGTGATGCATCCGGGCCGGGTGGACGTGATCGGCGCGGGCGCGCTGGTGCTTTTGGCGATCATGGAACGGATCGGGGCTTCCGAGGTTGTCGTGTCGGAGCACGACATCCTCGATGGAATCGCTTGGTCCATCGCTTGAACGACCTTCGAAGCAGGTTGTGAGGGGCTGTTCGGCCGGTGTTGCCACCGTGGCCCGAACGAACTTCGTGAAGTTCTTCACAAGGAAAAGGGGCCTGTTGGGTCGACGGAAGGGTTCTTTGGGGCCCTCCGGAGGTCCACCGGCCCTTTTTCGCGTGCGTTCGTGCGATCGGCGGAGGCGACGGGATCCGTGTCGGAGGTATGGACGAAGCCCGGTGGTCCAGTCCGCTTTCGGCCTTGGAGGCCAGTTCAGGACGGGTGAACAACGACTCCGGACACCTGCTGGTTCCCGTCGCGCGCCATGACCTCCGTCACGTGGGCGGCGGAGTGTAGCAGAGGGTCTCCCAGTCCTTGTGAAGGGGCTCACGAGCGACACCCCTTTGGGTGCTGGATACTCGTTCCATGAGCACCACGGAGCGTCCCAGGATCCTCGTTGTAGGAGGTGGGTACGTAGGCCTGTACGCAGCCAAGCGCATCATGAAGAAGATGCGCTACGGCGAGGCGACCGTCACGGTCGTCGACCCGCGCTCGTACATGACCTACCAGCCCTTCCTCCCTGAAGTGGCCGCAGGCAGCATCTCGCCTCGGCACGTCGTCGTCCCGCTG
This sequence comes from Streptomyces sp. NPDC097617, assembly GCF_044761485.1. Lineage (NCBI taxonomy): Bacteria > Bacillati > Actinomycetota > Actinomycetes > Kitasatosporales > Streptomycetaceae > Streptomyces > Streptomyces sp. NPDC097617. Next base: position 73,667 of record NZ_JBIWCL010000033.1, on the reverse strand, counting down.
CGACGCGTGCTGCCCAAGGCAGAGGTTCTCACCGGCCGGGTCACCAGCATCGACCAGGACCGCAAGGTCGCCGTCGTCACGCCGCTGGTCGGCGAGGCGTACGAGCTGCCCTTCGACTACCTGGTGATCGCGCTCGGCGCCGTCTCCCGCACCTTCCCGATCCCCGGCCTCGCCGAACAGGGCATCGGTATGAAGGGCGTCGAAGAGGGCATCGGCCTGCGCAACCACGTCCTCGAGCAGCTCGACAAGGCCGAGTCCACGACGGACGAGAACGTCCGCCGCAAGGCCCTCACCTTCGTCTTCGTCGGCGGCGGCTTCGCCGGCGCGGAGACCATAGGCGAGGTCGAGGACATGGCCCGCGACGCCGCGAAGTACTACTCCACGATCAAGCGCGAGGACATGCGCTTCATCCTGGTCGACGCGGCCGACAAGATCCTTCCCGAGGTCGGGCCCAAGCTCGGCACCTGGGGCAAGGAGCACCTCGAGTCCCGCGGCATCGAGATCTACCTCAACACCTCCATGGACTCCTGCGTGGACGGCCACGTGGTGCTGAAGAACGGCCTCGAGGTCGACTCCAACACCATCGTCTGGACCGCCGGCGTCAAGCCGAACCCGGTGCTGGCCCGCTACGGCCTGCCGCTGGGCCCCCGCGGCCACGTGGACGCCCAGCCGACCCTCCAGGTCACGGGCACGGACTACATCTGGACCGCCGGCGACAACGCCCAGGTCCCGGACGTCGCCTCCCGCAAGGCCGGCGTCGAGAACGCCTGGTGCCCGCCGAACGCCCAGCACGCGCTGCGCCAGGCCAAGGTCCTCGGCGACAACGTCATCTCGGGCATGCGGGGCTTCCCGCAGGCCGAGTACTCGCACTCCAACAAGGGTGCGGTGGCGGGCCTCGGCCTCCACAAGGGCGTCGCGATGATCGTCATGGGCAAGACGAAGATCAAGCTCAAGGGCCGGCTCGCCTGGTACATGCACCGTGGCTACCACGGCATGGCCATGCCGACCTGGAACCGCAAGATCCGCGTCTTCGCCGACTGGACCCTCGCCATGTTCCTCAAGCGCGAGGTCGTCTCCCTCGGCGCGCTGGAGACCCCCCGCGAGGAGTTCTACGAGGCCGCCAAGCCGGCGCCGGCCCCGGCCGCCGCCGCTGCCCCGGCCGCGAAGGCCAAGGCCTCCTGACCGGTGTGACCGGCGGGATCTGAGCTCCACCCGCTCCACTCGCTTCACCTGTACGACCTGCACGTCCCCGAAGGGGCCGCCCGCCATCCGTGGTGCGGGAGGCCCCTTCGGCGTACCCGGGGCCCGGGATGGGTAGACGGATGGGTCGGAGCTTTTGTGGAGGTGCGCCATGACCGACGCCGCGCCGCGGCTCGCCGTTGTTGCCGAAAGACTTCTGGGTGCCCCGCTGCCGGTACGCGTCCGGGCCTGGGACGGCAGCGAGGCGGGCCCGCCCGACGGCCCCGTGCTCGTCATCCACGACCGCCGCGCCGTGCGGCGGATGCTGTGGAGGCCCGGCGAGCTCGGGCTCGCGCGCGCATGGGTGGCAGGGGAACTGACGGTCGAGGGCAATCTGTTCGACCTCCTGGACCGGGTGGCGGGGCTGCTGTGGGAACGGGAGCCGGACCGGCCGCCCGTCGGCCCCGCCGTCTCCACGGCCCAGGGTGGTCCCGGGCCGATCGCCGCCCTCGGGGGCCTGGCGCGCCGCGCCGGGCTGCCCGCACTGTCCGGCCTGCCGGGGGCGAGGTGGCGCGACCCGGCCCTGCGGGCCGCCGCGCGCGAGCTGATCGCCCTCGCCGGACCGCTGCCTCCGCCAGCGCCCCCCGCCGAGGAGGCGGCGTCCCGGCGGGCCGGGACGCGCCACAGCAAGAGCCGCGACCGACGGGCCGTCAGCCACCACTACGACGTCGGCAACGACTTCTACGAGCGGGTGCTCGGCCCCTCGATGGTGTACTCCTGCGCCTACTGGAGCCCCGGCTCCACCCTGGAGGAGGCCCAGCGCGACAAGCTCGACCTGGTCTGCCGCAAACTCGCCCTGCGGCCGGGGGAGCGGCTGCTCGACGTCGGATGCGGCTGGGGCTCCATGGCGCTGCACGCCGCCCGCGAGTACGGCGTCCGGGTCACCGGGGTCACGCTCTCCCACGAGCAGGCCGCGTACGCCCGCAAACGGGTCGCGGACGCGGGGCTGACCGAGCAGGTGGACATCCGGATCCAGGACTACCGGGACGTCAAGGACGGACCGTACGAGGCCATTTCCTCCATCGGGATGGCCGAACACGTCGGCGCCGACCTCTACCGGGACTACGCCCGCACCCTGCACGCCCTCCTGCGCCCGGGCGGGCGGCTGCTGAACCACCAGATCGCCCGCCGGCCGGATCCGGACGAAGACTCCTACCGGATCGACGAGTTCATCGACGCCTACGTCTTTCCCGACGGGGAGCTCTCCCCGCTCGGCACCACCGTGGGCGAACTGGAGCGGGCCGGCTTCGAGGTCCGCGACGTGGAGGCGCTGCGCGAGCACTACGGGATGACCCTGCGGGCCTGGGTGACCCGGCTGGAGGAGCACTGGACCGAGGCGGTCCGGCTGACCTCGCCCGGCCGGGCCCGGGTCTGGCAGCTCTACATGGCCGCCTGCGCCCTCGGCTTCGAGCGGGGCCGACTGGGCGTCAACCAGGTGCTGGCGGTGCGTCCCGCGGCCGCCGGGGACTCCCGGCTGCCGCTGCGGCTGCGCACCTGGAACGCAGAAACGGTCTAGCGGCCGGTCCAGCAGGGCGTCGACACGGCGCGAGGGGCTCCAGGCGATGCCTGGAGCCCCTCGCGTGTCCGTCACCGCTGCCGCGGAGCTACTCCGTCTTGATGGCGGTCAGCATGTTCAGGCGGGCGGCGCTGCGGGCCGGCCACATGGCGGCCAGGACACCGACCACGGCGGCCAGCAGGAGGAAGATGCCGATCCGGTCCCACGGGAGGATCAGTTCGTAGTTCGGCATGGACTTCGCGATGGTGCTGCCGACCGCCCAGGCGAGGAAGACGCCGATGGCGACACCGAGCGCCGCGCCGAAGAGCGAGATCGCCACGGCCTCCAGGCGGATCATGTTCTTGACCCGGCCCCGGTCGAGGCCGATCGCCCGCAGCATGCCGATCTCCTGGGTCCGCTCGAAGACGGACATCGCCAGGGTGTTGACCACACCGAGCACCGAGATGAGCAGCGCCATGCCGAGCAGGCCGTACATGATGTTCAGCATCAGGTTGATCTGGCCGCCCATCTCGTTGCGCATGTCCTGCTGGGTGGCGACGTTGATGGCCGGGTTCTTGCCCAGGGCGTCGACGACCTTCTGCTGGCCGGCCTTGGACGACCCGCCCTCGACGTTGACGTACACCTCGGAGACGGCGCTCTCCTCGGTGTGCTGGGTGAGGATCTTGTCGTCGAGGACGTACGGGGAGAGCAGGCCCTCCATGTCCTTGTAGACCGCGCCGACCTTGAGGGTGGCCTGCTGGCCGTCCTCGTACTTCACGTTGATCGTGGAGCCGACGGCGAGGTCCGCCTTCTTCGCGGTCTTCTCGGCGACCAGGACCTCGCCCTTGCCGAGGGAGTCCACCGAGCCGCTGACGGTCTCGATGTTCAGCAGCTGGCCGATGGCGGCCGGGGTGACGCCAGAGGCGGACCGGAAGTCGTCGCCGACCATGAAGTAGCCGGCCGTCTGAGGGGAGACCGCCTTGATGCCGGGGGTCTTGGCCAGGGTCTCGGCCACCGACTTGTCGAGGTAGCCCATGCCGCCGGCCATGGAGACCTTGTAGTCGGCCTTGAGCTTCTCGGTGCTCATCCGGTCGACGACCTTGCCGATGGTGATGCCGAGCACCGACAGGGTGGTGACCAGGGTCAGGCCGATCGCCAGGGAGGCGGCCGTGACGGCGGTGCGGCGCGGGTTGCGGACGGCGTTCTGGGAGGCCAGCTTGCCGGGGATCCCGAACACCTTCTGCAGCAGCGGGCGGACGGTCCCGATGACCGGCTTGGCGAGCAGCGGCAGCAGCACGATCATGCCGATCAGCATGAAGAAGGCGCCCGCACCGATGGACATGCGGCCGTTGTTGCCGCCCGTGGAGACCCCGAGCAGGACCAGGCCGATGCCGATGACGCTGATGATCGAGCCGATGATGTTGCGCACGACCAGGGACTTCGCGGTGGCCGGCAGGTGGGCGCTGCCCATGGCGGCGACCGGGGCGATCCGGCCGGTGCGCCAGGCCGGCAGCACCGCGGCGACCGTGGTGACCATGACGCCGATGACCAGGGCCGCGACGATGGTGCCCGGGGCGATCACGAGGTCGCCGCCCGGGAGCTTGGCGCCGAAGGATTCGAGTACGGAGCGCATGGCGACCGCCAGGCCGACACCGCTGAGCAGGCCGACGACGGCGGACAGGGCGCCGACGACCAGGGCCTCGGCGAGCACCGAGCGCATGACCTGGCCCCGGTTGGCGCCGACGGCGCGCAGCAGGGCCAGTTCCTTGGTGCGCTGGGCGACCAGCATGGTGAAGGTGTTGTAGATCAGGAAGATCCCGACGAAGAGCGAGATGCCGGCGAAGACGAGCAGCATGGTGCCCATCTGGCCGAGGCCCCGCTCGATGTCCTTGGCCTGCTTCTGGGCGAGCGCGGCGCCCGTCTGCGCCTTGGCGTGCTTGCTGTCGATCAGCGGCTCGATGTCGGCGAGCAGCTTGTCGGCGGAGGTGCCGGCCTTGGCCGCGACCGACATCTCCAGGAAGTAGCCGGGCGTGAGGTAGAGCTCCTGGGCGACCTTGGTCTCGAAGAGCACCAGGCTGCCGCCGGCCTGGACGGCGCCGTCCTCGGTGGTGAAGACACCGGCGAGGGAGTACTCCTTGACCGGGCCGTTGGTGGCGACGCGGACCTTGTCGCCGACCTGGTACTTGCCCGCCTCGGCGGTCGCCCTGTCGAGCGCGACCTCGCCGGCCTTGGCCGGGCCGGCGCCCTGGACGAAGGTGTAGCGCGGGTCCTTGCCGTCCGTGACGGGCGTGTAGTTGGCGCCCTGGTTGGACCAGCCGGAGCCGATCAGCTTGCCGTTCTCGTCGCCGACGCCGGCGAAGCCGGTGACGCGTCCGGAGACGGAGGCGACGCCCGGGAGCGCCTTGACCTTGTCGAGGGTGGCCTGGCCGAGGCCCGGTTCGCCCTCCTTCTCGCCCTGTTCGCTGCGGCCCTGGCCGTACGAGGTGACGGAGACGGCGACGCCCGCGTAGTCCTTGGCGGACTGGCTGGAGAGGGACTTCTTCAGGGTGTCGGTGAAGACGAGGGTGCCGGAGACGAAGGCGACGCCGAGGGTGACGGCGAGCACCGTCATCAGCAGCCGGGCCTTGTGCGCGAGGACGTTGCGCAGGGCTGTACGGAACATGGGATTCGAGTCCTGGGGCTGGAAGTCTGGAGGAGGGCTGCGGAGGTGGCCCGGGTCAGCTCGTGCGGCCCTTGGCGTCGAAGGACTTCATACGGTCCAGCACGCTGTCGGCGGTGGGGTGGAGCATCTCGTAGACGATCTCGCCGTCGGCGAGGAAGATGACGCGGTCCGCGTAGGAGGCGGCGACCGGGTCGTGGGTGACCATCACCACGGTCTGGCCGAGCTCGCGCACCGAGTTGCGCAGGAAGCCGAGGACCTCCGCGCCGGAGCGAGAGTCGAGGTTTCCGGTGGGCTCGTCACCGAAGATGATCTCGGGCCGGGAGGCCAGGGCGCGGGCCACGGCCACGCGCTGCTGCTGGCCGCCGGAGAGCTGGGTGGGGCGGTGGGAGAGGCGGCCCGAGAGGCCGACCATGCTGATCACGTCGTCCAGCCACTGCTTGTCGGGCTTGCGGCCGGCGATGTCCATGGGGAGCGTGATGTTCTCCAGGGCCGTCAGGGTCGGCAGCAGGTTGAAGGCCTGGAAGATGAAGCCGATCTTGTCCCGGCGGAGCTGGGTGAGCTGCTTGTCCTTGAGGCTGCCCAGCTCGGTGTCGCCGATGCGGACGGAGCCCGCGGAGAAGGTGTCCAGGCCGGCGACGCAGTGCATCAGGGTGGACTTGCCGGAGCCCGAGGGGCCCATGATCGCGGTGAACTGGCCCTGCTCGAAGTCCACGGTGACGTTGTTGAGCGCGACCACCTGGGTCTCGCCCTGGCCGTACACCTTGGAGAGGCCGGTGGCGCGGGCGGCCACGGCCTGTGCGGTGTGCGGGGCGTAGTTCATGGTGGTCACGGGACGGCTCCTCGGTCTGCGGTGCGGGGACGATTCCATCCTCGCCGTGTGCATGCCCGTTGCGGATCAGCCGCCGTGCCTGTTCCCCGGCCCACTGGAGTCTGACGGCGGGCGGGTGCGTCTCCTCCTTTGGTATGACGGAGGGCCTGATCGACGGGCTGCGGCCCGGGGTGGCGCGGAGGGTGGCGCGAGGGGTGGCGCGAGCCATCGAAATCCCGTCATTCCCGTACCGGCGGTGATCGACGTCCAGAACGGGCCCACCGTGCAATCTCGGGTCTGACGAACCCTCAAGCGCCAATAAAATCAGACAACATCGGATAGGCGGCCGATCGGCGGGCGGGCCGTTCCGGATAGGCTCGGCTCAGCGTTCAAGGCTTTTTGACGGGGGCCGCCACGCCTTGCCCGGATGGTGGAATGCAGACACGGCGAGCTTAAACCTCGCTGGCCTTCGGGCCGTGCCGGTTCAAGTCCGGCTCCGGGCACTCCGCAGCTCTCGCGGGGATCCCCTCATTTAACTCCTGCGCTTCGCCACGCCTTCTCCTAAGATCCTCCTCCAGCAGTAGGGTGCTTTCTTTGCGAGCGCATTACTCTTGTTGCAAGGCCGCGCTCGGTGGCCACGGAGGAGTGAGATGAGGAGCAGTAACCCGGTCTTCTCGCGACGGGGGTTCAGCCGCGACAACGGCGGCTACGCGGGGTTTGACGCGCAGCCGCAGCAGGCCGGGACGAACCCGTACGCGACGAACCCGTACGCGACCGACCCGACCACGGGCATGCCGCAGGCCCCGGCCCGCGCCAACGTGATGACCATGGACGACGTCGTGAGCCGTACGGCCATGACGCTCGGCACGCTCATCGTGACGGCGACCCTTTCCTGGGTGCTGCTGCCGGTCGACCCGGCCAACCTCGGAATGTCGTACGGCATCGCGATCGGCGCCGCCCTCGTGGCGTTCGTCTTCGCGATCATCCAGTCGTTCAAGAGCAAGCCCGTCCCGGCCCTGATCCTGGCCTACGCGGCCTTCGAGGGCGTGTTCCTCGGCGTCATCAGCGCCGCGGTCAGCACCTACCTCGGCCCCGGCGTGGTCATGCAGGCCGTGATGGGCACGATGTGCGTCTTCGCCGCCGTGCTCTTCGCGTACAAGATGCGCTGGATCCGCGTCACCCGCCGCTTCTACGGCTTCGTGATGGCGGCGACGCTCGGCTTCATCCTCCTGATGCTCGTGAACACGCTGTTCGCGGTCTTCGGCGGCGGTGACGGCCTCGGCTTCCGCAGCGGCGGCCTCGGCCTCCTGTTCGGCGCCATCGGAGTCATCCTCGGCGCCTGCTTCCTCGCCCTCGACTTCAAGCAGGTCGAGGACGGCATCACCTACGGTGCCCCCCGCGAGGAGTCCTGGCTGGCGGCCTTCGCCCTGACGATGACCCTGGTCTGGATCTACGTGGAGATGCTGCGCATCTTCTCGATCCTCTCGGGCGACGACTAGCAGGACCCGCAGGCCGACCGACCGGCCCGCGCACAGCATGGGGAAGGCCCCGCGAGCACACCGCTCGCGGGGCCTTCCCGCATCCAGGGTGCGGGAACGTGATCGAGGGATCCGGGGATCGGGGGATCGGGGGAGAGGGCTCAGCCGAACCGGCGCGCGGCTCTGCGCAGGTCGTACTCGTGGATGATCGCCTTGGCCTGGCCGTACGACAGTTCGTGCGCGCCGCGCAGCCAGCTGACCTTCTCCTCGAACCGGACGAGTGAGGGGCCGTCGTCCACGGTGCGGAGCCAGTCGGAGACTTCACGACCGGTGGTCTGGGGGATTCTGTCGATCATGTTGCGGTGGGTGTGTTCGGAGAACTCTACGGACATGGGCGCCTCCGGAGGTATCGCCGTGCTGTTCTCTTCACGCCACCGTGCCGGAGAGTTCGCCCGTTGGCAATGGTGCCCGGGCGGCGCGTAGGGTCGGCCGCGTGCTTGATACTTCGCCCCTGAGCGCCGTCGTGGAACGTTTCGCCGACCGGCTGCGGGCCGCGCCGCAGAGCCGGCTGCAGCAGGGCGCCGCCGCCGCGGCGCTCGACCTCGCCCGCGAACTCTCCGTACGCGCCCAGCGGATCGAGACGCCCGGGCAGCCGCCGAAGGAGGTGCCGGACGCGGGGATCTTCGTGGTCGGCGACCAGGTGGCGGTGACCGGGCTGGACCTCGCGGAGGCGCTGCACGCCGCGCACGCCGCCACCCCGGACAGCGCGAAGGCCCCGTCCGCGTTGCTGGACGAGGCCGTGCGGCTGGTGGAGCAGGCGGAGATCAGAGCGATGCGATGACGCGGTCCGCGAGGATGTAGACGTTGCTGTCGGGGTCCTCGCTGTCGCCGCAGGAGAAGGTCAGCGCGTAGGCGCCGGAAATGCCCGAGCCGCCCAGCAGCACCGGCGCGGTGCCGGCGCGCAGGGCCTCGGCGAGGCGCTCCGCGGTCTCCCGGTGGCCGGGCGTCATGCACAGCGTCGTGCCGTCCGTGAAGACGTACACGTCGAGCGTGCCCAGCGGGCCCGGGCGGACGTCCGCGAGGGCCGTACGGGCCTCCGCGAGTTCCTCCAGGCGGTTCACGGTGCGCTCGTGGTCGGCGCCGGGGTGCGAGGCCTGGACGGGGACGAAGTCGGGGTGCGAGGGGTGGCGCCGGCGCGCGGCGGCCAGCTCGGCCGAATCCTCGGGGTACCCGGGAAGCTCGTCGAGGACGTCCTCGCCCATGACGGGCTCCAGACCCACCAGGTCGGCCTGCCGGGGCAGGAAGACCGGGCTGTCCTCGCCGAGCCCGGGCAGGCCGCCCAGCAGCGAGGGGGCGTCGGCGGCGTCACGGGCCTCCTGCGCGGCCCAGAAGGCCCGCGCCTCGGCGAGCTCGCGCTCGCGCTCCTCGGCGAGGGCTTCGGCCACGGCGGCTCGTATCTCCGCGGCGGGCGATTCCACGGCGCTGCGGGCGTGCGGGACGGTCGCACCGCGGGGGTGGACCGGCGCCGCCAGCTCAGTGCGCAGGGCGGTGACCTGCTTGCGCAGACCATGGACGGCGTGCAGCGCAGCAGCGCCCACGGCGGTGGCAGCGGCCGTGGTCAGCAGCAGGGCAAGAGACATGGCGCTCACTGACTAACTCCTGAGGTGATTCGATCCCCCGACTTCCTACATCAGAGTGTCCCGACCTGGGAATGCCGTGCAGTGCATTACGTCACGAAATGGACAGGGCTTTCGTCACACAGGCAGCACCTGTACCGGCTGTGACCTGCGTAAACACCGATCCCCCAGGAGATAGGTCACATCCTGGGGGAAATTTGGTCACAGGTCGGCCGCGAGCGGGTTAGATCCGGCGTCAGTACGCCGCAAGGGATCCGGCCGAATCCCTTGCGGCGTCTGGGTTCAACTCTTGATCGAATGAGCTCGGCCGCGCGTTTTCTCGGTCGCGCTGTGCTTCGCCACCGCTGCGGGCAGGTGTCGTCCCTCGTGCCTCGGGGCGACCCCTACCCTCCGCTACGGCTCAGCTCAGCCGCTCGTTTTCTTGGTCGCGCTGTGCTTCGCCACCGCTGCGGGCAGGTGTCGTCCCTCGTGCCTCGGGGCGACCCCTACCCTCCGCTACGGCTAGCTCAGCCGCTCGATGACCATGGCCATGCCCTGGCCGCCGCCCACGCACATCGTCTCGAGGCCGAACTGCTTGTCGTGGAACTGCAGGCTGTTGATCAGAGTGCCGGTGATGCGCGCACCGGTCATCCCGAAGGGGTGACCGACGGCGATGGCTCCACCGTTGACGTTCAGCTTCTCCAGCGGGATCTCCAGGTCCCGGTACGACGGGATGACCTGGGCCGCGAAGGCCTCGTTGATCTCGAAGAGGTCGATGTCGCCGACGGTGAGGCCGGCCCGCTTCAGGGCCTGCTTCGACGCCTCGACCGGGCCCAGGCCCATGATCTCGGGGGAGAGGCCGGTGACGCCGGTGGAGACGATCCGGGCCAGCGGGGTCAGACCCAGCTCGCGGGCCTTGGTGTCGCTCATGATGACCAGCGCCGCGGCGCCGTCGTTGAGCGGACAGCAGTTGGCGGCCGTGACCAGGCCGTCGGGGCGGAAGACGGGCTTGAGGCCCTGCACGCCCTCCAGGGTCACGCCGGCGCGCGGGCCGTCGTCCGTGGAGACGACGGTGCCGTCCGGGGTGGTGATCGGGGTGATCTCGCGGGCCCAGAAGCCATTCTTGATGGCCTCTTCCGCGAGGTTCTGCGAGCGGACGCCGAACTCGTCCATGTCCTGGCGGGTCACGCCCTTGATGCGGGCCAGGTTCTCGGCGGTCTGCCCCATCGAGATGTACGCGTCCGGGACCAGGCCGTCCTCGCGCGGGTCCTGCCAGCTGGAGCCGGTCGACTCGGCGACGGCCGCCGTACGGGCCTCGGCCTCGGTGAACAGCGGGTTGTGGGTGTCGGGCCAGGAGTCCGAGTTGCCCTTGGCGAACCGCGACACCATCTCGACACCGGCCGAGATGAAGACGTCGCCCTCGCCCGCCTTGATGGCGTGCAGCGCCATCCGGGAGGTCTGCAGCGAGGAGGAGCAGTAGCGGGTGATCGTGGTGCCGGGCAGGAAGTCCATGCCCATCTGCACCGCCACGATGCGGGCCAGGTTGTTGCCCTGCTCGCCGCCGGGCAGGCCGCAGCCGAGCATCAGGTCGTCGATCTCGCGCGGGTCCAGCCCGGGGACCTTGGCCAGGGCGGCCTGGATGATCGTCGCGGTCAGGTCGTCCGGCCGCACGTCCTTGAGGGACCCCTTGAAGGCGCGCCCGATGGGGGAGCGGGCAGTGGAAACGATGACGGCTTCGGGCATCGGGACTCCAAGGGGTGTGTTGCGGCTCTGAGCGGGACCGCAAGCGAAGTTACCGCCCCGTACGGTCCAGGTCACCGGCCGGGGCGTGTGACACGGGCCGCACTCGCCCGCGGCGTCCGACCGTACGCGCGCGACGCGACGGTGCGCCGCCGCGTCGCTGCGGCCTTGCGGACGGCCTTGCGGACGGCCTTGCGGACGGGCCTCGAGGGCGGCGTCGTGCCGGCCCGTGCCGGGCGCCGTGCCGGGCCCGTGAGCCCGTGCGGGTCGCCCGGCCCGGGGCTACGGCACCACGGGCTGCGCCGGGTCCGTGGCCGGCACCCGCCGCCTGCGGCGGTGCTTGAGCAGTACCCAGGGGCCGCGGACCGCGGTGACCTCCGTACCCGCCTGGCCCGCTGCGGCCGACGCGGCCTTCGCCACCGGCAGCATGTCCTCGTCGCGGGACACGTCCAGCCGGTCCGACTCCGGCCACAGGCCGAGCGCCGCGCACAGGGTGGGCAGCATGGCCATGGCGGCGGTCGCGTACCCCTCCGCCGACGGGTGGTAGGAGTCCGGGCCGAACATCTCGCGCGGGTTCGCGGCGAACTCGGGGCCCAGCAGGTCCCCCATGGAGACCGTACGGGCGCCCAGCGCGACCACTCCTATGGTCTGCGCGGCGGCCAGCTGGCGCGAGACGCGGCGGGCCATCCAGCGCAGCGGCTGGTACACCGGCTCGATCGTGCCGAGGTCCGGGCAGGTGCCCACGACGACCTCGGAGCCGGCCATGCGCAGTCTGCGCACGGCCGAGGTCAGCAGCCGCACCGACTGGGTGGGCGGCATCCGGCGGGTCACGTCGTTCGCGCCGATCATGATCACGCAGACGTCCGGGGGCGGCACGACGCCGTCCAGCAGCAGGCCGGCCTGCCGGTCCAGATCGTCGGACATGGCGCCCGAAAGGGCCACGTTGCGCAGCTCCACCGGCCGCTCGGCCACCGCCGCCAGACCGGAGGCCAGCAGGGCCGCCGGAGTCTGCCGGGCCCGCCGTACGCCCAGCCCGGCGGCCGTGGAGTCGCCCAGCATGCCCAGGCGCACGGGGCCCGGGCTCTGCTCCGGCCCGCCGAACTCGCTCCCGTACAGCCCGTCGGCGCGTGGCGGGTCCGGCAGCCCGGACCCGACCGCCCGCCTGGCGAACTGCATCTCGGCCACCACGAGCCCGACCGCGGCGGCCCCGACCAGCCCGAGGCCGCCTCCGCCGTACGCCGCCCCCGCCGCGATCCGGCGGGCTGTTCTCGCCCTGGACATCCTTCAGGCCACCTCCTCGGTCCTCATTGACCCCTACCTGCCCCGTACGGACGGTCGGCCAATCCCTTTCCGCATACTCTGGCCGGACCTCCCGGAGAACCCGTGGAGTCCCCTCCTTGGAGAACATGGTGCAATTCCACGACTCGATGATCAGCCTCGTCGGCAACACCCCGCTGGTGAAGCTCAACCGTGTGACCGAAGGCCTGCAGGCCACCGTCCTTGCGAAGGTCGAGTACTTCAATCCCGGTGGATCCGTGAAGGACCGGATCGCCGTACGGATGATCGAGGCCGCCGAGCAGAGCGGAGCCCTCAAGCCCGGCGGCACCATCGTGGAGCCGACCAGCGGCAACACGGGTGTAGGACTCGCCATCGTGGCCCAGCAGAAGGGCTACAAGTGCATCTTCGTCTGCCCTGACAAGGTGTCCATGGACAAGATCAACGTGATGCGCGCGTACGGCGCCGACGTCGTCGTCTGCCCGACCGCGGTGGACCCCGAGCACCCGGACTCGTACTACAACGTGTCCGACCGCCTCGCGCGCGAGCCCGGCGCCTGGAAGCCGGACCAGTACAGCAACCCGAACAACCCCCGTTCGCACTACGAGACCACCGGTCCCGAGCTGTGGGACCAGACGGACGGGAAGATCACCCACTTCGTCGCCGGTGTCGGCACGGGCGGCACGATTTCCGGTACCGGCAACTACCTCAAGGAGGTCAGCGGCGGGAAGGTCAAGGTCATCGGCGCCGACCCCGAGGGCTCGGTCTACTCCGGCGGCTCCGGCCGTCCGTACCTGGTGGAGGGCGTGGGCGAGGACTTCTGGCCGACCGCCTACGACCCGGACGTCACCGACGAGATCATCGCGGTGTCCGACAAGGACTCCTTCCAGATGACCCGCCGCCTCGCCAAGGAGGAGGGCCTGCTCGTCGGCGGCTCCTGCGGCATGGCGGTCGTCGCCGCCCTGCGCGCGGCCGAGGGCCTCGGCCCGGACGACGTGGTCGTCGTCCTGCTGCCGGACAGCGGCCGCGGCTACCTCAGCAAGATCTTCAGCGACGAGTGGATGGCGGGACACGGCTTCCTGGAGGACGCCGGACCCGCCGCGCGCATCGGCGACGTGCTCAGGGACAAGGAGGGCGGCATCCCGTCCCTCGTCCACATGCACCCCGAGGAGACCGTCGGCGAGGCCATCGAGGTCCTGCGCGAGTACGGCGTCTCGCAGATGCCCATCGTCAAGCCGGGCGCCGGTCACCCGGACGTGATGGCCGCCGAGGTCATCGGCTCCGTGGTCGAGAAGGAGCTGCTGGCGGCGCTGTTCGCCCAGCGGGCGGCGCTGACCGACCCGCTGGAGAAGCACATGAGCTCCCCGCTGCCGCAGGTCGGCTCCGGCGAGCCGGTGTCCGAGCTGATGGCGGTGCTCGGCGAGGCGGACGCGGCGATCGTGCTGGTCGAGGGCAAGCCCACCGGTGTGGTGAGCCGTCAGGACCTGCTGGCCTTCCTGGCCAAGACCGCGAAGTAGCCCGTAGGCGCAGGGAGCCGCTCACGGCCTTCGCGCAATCGGTACGGGCCCGACACGTGACGGCAGCACCGGCTTAACACGGCCGGGGCACAGTGGTGGTTGTCGGCAGGGAGGACCGGGAGACCGGAGCCCGGCCGGCACCACCGAACGGCGTACGCGCACCTCCGGAGCGGCTCCCGGATTGCGCGAGCGCCATGGACGCGGACGGCCCTGACCCGGCCGTGTCCTTCGCGGGGACCGCCGTCGTCCCGCCCCCCGGGCAACCGGGGGTGCGGCGGTCCCCGCGCAATACTTCAGCCCCGCCATCCAGCCCCGCCGGCCCTCGCGGCGCGGGGGTTCGGGGCAGCGCGCCCGCAGCGGACCCGCGCCCGGCCGACGGCCGGTCAGTCCAGGGAATCCCGCGTACCGCGCCGGAGGCGAGCGGCGTGGATGAAGTTCACGCCCACGATCCCCGCCCAGGCGACGATCAGCCCCGGCAGCCGGGCCTGTGCGACGGCGACCGCCGACAGCGGGATCGCCAGCACCAGCGTGATGATCGCGAAGCCGAAGCGTTCGCCGAAGTTCCCGTCCCCCGTGGCGGCGGAGTGCCCGCGGCCGTCGCCGCGGGCCGCGGCCAGGCGTTCCTCCGCGAGCCGGCGCCGGACCTGGGTGTCGACCTTCTCGACGAACGAGTCCACCAGCGCGGCCTCGTACTCCGGGCCCAGCTCGCGCCGGGCGTCCATCGTCGCGTCGAATTCCTTCTTCAGCTCTTGGGCGTGGGCGTCCATGTCCCCACCGTAGGAACCCCCGCGGGCCCCGGCACTGGGGCTATCCCCCGAATCGCCGGGAGCGGTAGTGCCCCCGCGCACCGGCCTCCGTATCCGCGGTCGCGTCGAGCACGCCAGGGCCTACGGCGTGATCACGACAGGGTCGGGGTCACCAGGGGATGACGCCGGCGTCGTTGAAGAACGAGCCGGTGGGGCCGCCGTCGGGCAGCGTGGCGAGACGAATGGCTGTGGCCGCGCCCTGCTCGGGAGTGCGGGACCCGTAGAAGCCGTTGAAGTCGGTCGCGACCAGGCCCGGGCAGGCGGCGTTGATCAGGATGTTCGTGCCGGCGAACTGCCGGGCGTAATGCACGGTTACGGCGTTGAGGAACGACTTCGTCGGCGAGTAGGCCGCCATGATCGGGCCGATGTCGATGTCGGGGTCCGCCTGCAAGGTCAGGGAGCCGACGGAACTGGAGGCGTTCACGATGCGCGGCGACGTCGAGCGCATCAGCAGCGGCAGCATCGCGTTGGTCACCCGGATGACACCGATGACGTTGGTCTCCACGACCGTACGGACCACGTCGAGGTCGAGAACGGTCGGGTCCTGCCCCCACCCCGGACCCGTAGGCGGTCCTGAGATGCCGGCGTTGTTGACCAGCACGTCCAGGCGCCCGGACTGCCGTTCGATCAGTTCCGCGGCATCGGTGACGCTCTGATCGCCGGTCACGTCCAGCGGCACCGCGAACGCGTCCACCCCGGCGCCGCGCAGCTTCTGGGCGGCGTCCTCGCGCCGGTCCTCATCACGGGCCCCCACGCCCACGCGGTACCCGAGGGCGCCGAGCCCGGCCGCGATTTCGTACCCGATTCCCTTGTTCGCGCCGGTCACCAGCGCGATCCTCGTTTCGCTCATGTCGTTGATGCTCGCTCGTGGACGAGCGGCGCATCCAACACCCATACGGTGCCCTGTGATACCCGGTAGGTATCACCGACGTACGCTGTGGCCGTGGACACCTTGGAGACTCGCGAGCTGAAGTACTTCACGGCCGTTGCTGAGGAACTGCACTTCGGCCGCGCCGCCGAGCGCCTCGGCATGGCCCAGCCACCGCTGTCCCGGGCGATCCAGCAGCTCGAGCGGCGCCTCGGTGTCTGCCTGCTGGAACGCAACCGCCGCGGCGTCTCCCTGACCGGCGCCGGAGAGGTGCTGCTGCACGAGGGCCGCGCAGCCCTCGACGCGACCACCGCTGCCGCTCGCCGCACCCGTCGCGCCGGTGGCACCGACGGTCCGGGCGGCCTCCGCAACCGCCTGGTGCTGGCAGTGAAGGCCGCCGCGTCTCACGAACTGCTGCAGAAGCTCCTCGACGCCTACGCGGCCGAGCCCGACGCCGCCGAGATCGAGGTGCTGCCGAGCGGCATGTGCGGGCAGGAAGAAATGCTGCGCGACGGCCGCGCTGATGTGGCGCTCATGTACACGCCGTACAACTCCCTCGCCGGGTTCGACAGCGAGGAACTGCTGACCGAGGGGCAGATCGCCATCCTGCCCGCCGGGCACCCCCTCGCCGCGCACAAGACTTTGTCGCTGGCCGACGTCAGCGACATCCCCGGCCTTCCGCTCGCCCGCTGGCCCCGCAACGGCACGTACCCACCCGGCCCGGGCCCCGAGATCCACGACCAGACGCAACTGGCCCAACTGATCGCCCTCGGACGCACCATGGCCATCTTCCCCGACTCCGCCCGCGCCCGGCTATGGGCCGAGCACACCGCCGTCCCTCTGACCGACGCACGCCCCATCGGCACCCACATCGTCTGGCCCCCGCACAGCCGCTCCCTCGCCCTCGCCGGGCTGATCCGCACGGCCGTACAGCTATGACCCTCGGCCTTCCCGCTCCGTCATCACCCTGACGACACGCTGAGCAACTTGTCGCTTCGCGGCAGCTTCGGCAGAACAGGGCCGTATCCGCATCGCGGGCACGGCTTGCCCCGCTGCATAACCGCATGCAAAGTGCTCCGTGACTGAATAATTCACCGGGACGGAGGGGACGGGATGAGTGACAGCCCGGCCGCGCGGCTGCAGAAGCTGTTCGAGGGGCACCGGCTGACGCCGACCCAGCGGCGGATCGCGCACTGCATGGTGCGCGGGGCGGCGGAGGTGCCCTTCCTGTCGAGCGTCGAGCTCGCCGACCTGGCCGGGGTGAGCCAGCCGTCGGTGACCCGCTTCGCCGTGGCGCTCGGCTTCGACGGATATCCCGCGCTGCGCCGACACCTGCGCGAGGTGGCCCCCGCCGAGCGGCCCGGGGCCGCGCACGACGACTCGTACAACGAGTACCAGCAGGCGGTCCTCGGCGAGATCGAGAACCTGCGGCAGCTGGCGGCGATGCTCGCCGATCCCGCCCCGGTCCAGGAGGCCGGGCGGCTGCTCGCCGCCTCGGCCCCGCTGCTGGTGCTCGGGCTGCGGGCGGCCTCGTCCCAGGCGCGCGGGTTCGCGTACTTCGCCTCGAAGGTGCATCCGGACGTACGGCTCCTCGACGAGGGCGGCACGATGCTGGAGGACCGCATCGACGCGGCGCTCTACGAGGGCGCCACGGCCCTGCTGTGCTTCGCGCTGCCCCGCCACCCGCGGGAGGTCGTGGACACGCTGGAGCGCTCGCGGCGGGCCGGCCTGACCGTGGTGACGGTCGCCGACTCGGCCTTCGCGCCGGTGGCCCGCCACTCGGACCTGCTGATTCCGGCGCAGGTCGGTACCGGACTGGCCTTCGACACGGCGTGCGCGCCGATGCTGCTGGGGCGGGTGCTGCTGGAGTCGATGGCGGACGCGCTGCCCGACGCGCAGGCGCGGCTGGAGGCGTTCGACGCGCGGGCGGCGGCACGGGGCCTGTTCGTGGAATAGCCCCGCGGCCTCAGCGGTAGTCGAGCTCCGCCAGCTCGTTCGCCAGCCGGTCGTGCAGCGCCGGGATCCGCAGGAGGACCGGCAGCAGGGTGTTGCGTACGGTGCGCAGCGCCCGGTTGCGGGTGGTCGCGATCCGGGTCATCCGGTCGGTGAGGGCCACCACGCGCAGGGCGACCGGGCGGCGGCGCGCCTCGTAGCGGTCGAGGTCGAGTCCGTCGGCGAGGACCTGCCCGAGGGCGTGGCCGTCCTGGATGCCGGTGTTCATGCCCTGGCCGCCGGCCGGGCTGTGCACGTGGGCGGCGTCCCCGGCGAGCAGCAGCCGGCCGGCGCGGTAGTGGTCGGCGACCCGGTGGTGGATGCGGAACCGGGAGGACCGGACGAGCTCGCGGACCGTGGCCTGGCCGGGGACGCGCTCGTCCAGCAGGGCCTGGACGAAGGCGAGGTCCGGTTCGGCCGGGGCCTCGTCGACGGTGGTGACGATCCGGTAGCGGCCCGCGGGCAGCGGGGCGACCACGGTGAGTCCGGCCGCGCCGAAGGCGAGCGAGACCTCCCGGCGGCCCGGGGCCCAGTCCATGACCACGTCGGCGAAAACGGGGTCGAGCTCGTCGAGGACCTCGAGCGTGCGGGCGTGCACGACGGCGGCGCGGGAGGTGTTCGCGCCCTCGGCCTGCCGGTCGAGGAGGACGAAGTCGACACCGGCCCGGGCCAGGGTCACGGCGAGGGCGAGGCCGGTGGGGCCGGCGCCGACGATGGCCACGTCCGTACGGGTCGGGAGTGCGGCGGTGCTGCTCATGCGGGCCTCCTCCGGTGGGCCAACGGTTGTTGGCCAACGACTGTTGACTCAAGAGTGCGCCCGCTTCGCTGGCATGTCAACGACTGTTGGCCTACGGTTGTTGGCATGACGGCGCGACGTACTTCCGACACGACCAAGACGGCCATCCTGCGGGCGGCGCGCGAGCGCTTCGCCGCGCAGGGCTACGAGCGCACCACCATCCGCGCCGTCGCGGCGGACGCGGGGATCGACCCCTCGATGGTCATGCGCTACTTCGGCAGCAAGGAGCAGCTCTTCGGGGCCGCCCTCGCGGTGGACCTGCGCCTGCCCGACCTGGGCGCGGTCCCGGCCGGGGAGCTCCCCGCCGCCCTCGTGCGCCACTTCGTGGAGCGGTGGGAGGGCGATCCGGCGGACGACGCCCTGCTGGTGCTGCTGCGCTCCGCGGTGACGAACGAGCAGGCGGCGGACCGGATGCGGGAGGTGTTCGCGGCGCAGGTCGCCCCGGCGCTGGCGGCTGCCGTCGGCCCCGAGCGGGCCGCGCGTGCGGCGGGGCTGGTCTCCGCGCAGCTGCTGGGGCTGGCCCTGACCCGCTACCTGCTGCGGCTGCCGGGGGTCGTCGCGCTGACCCCGGCCGAGGTCGTGGAGGGCCTGGCCCCGGCCCTGGCGGCCACCCTCTCCGGCTGAGGCCGTCGTCCGGCGCCCGCGCCGCGGCCGGGGGCGCAGCCCCCGGACCCCCGCGCCTCGAACGCCGGCGGGGCTGAAACGGCGCCGGAGCCCCGGGTCTTACAACAGGGCGTCGCGCAGCGTGCCGCCCGCTTCCGCGACGATCGCCGACGTGTCCTGCGCCGGGCGCACCAGGCGGAAGCCGACCTCGCCCGACTGTGTGACCGCGAAGCCGTGGACCGCCGGACGGGGGAGGCTGTTGTAGCCGTAGTGGGCCGTGAAGAAGTACGCGCCGGTGTCCGGGACGCCGATCAGGTCGCCGGGGGCGAGCCGCGGCAGCTCGCGCGCGGTGGCCAGCAGGTCACCCGCGAAGCAGGCCGGGCCCGCGATGTCCTGGGCCACCGGATCGCCGGCCTTCGGGGCGCCCTTCGCGTCGTACGGCAGGATCCGCACCGGCCAGGCCTCCGGGGCGTACGCGGTACGGGTCGCCACCTGCACCCCGGCGTGGGTGAGCGCGATCGGCCGGGAGCCGCTGGTCTTGGTGTACTCGACGCGGGCCAGCACCAGGCCGTGCTTGGCCAGCAGGCCCCGGCCGAACTCCGTGACCAGGCCGTACGAGCCGTCGAAGAGGGCCGGCGCCGCCTGGCGCAGGGCGGCGACGTACTGCGCGAACGTCGGGGTCTCCTCGTCCGAGGCGAAGTTCACCGGCAGGCCGCCGCCGATGTCGAGGGTGTCGACCTGGCGCCGCCCGGCCGCCGCGTTGATCTCCTCGGCCAGCGCGTGCAGCTCCCGTACGCCCTCGGCGATCCGGGCCAGGGGCACGCCCTGGGAGCCGGAGTGGATGTGCAGGCGGGTGAGCCACGGCCGGTCCAGGTAGGCCCGTACGAGCCAGTCGCGCGCGCCCGGGTCGCGCAGGGCGATCCCGAACTTCGAGGTCGAGGTCGCGGTGGACAGGGCGTCGATGGCTCCGGCGCCGGTCTGCGGGTTGATCCGCAGACCGATCGGGGTCGCGATCGGCGCGGGCGCCGACCCGGCGAGCGCGTCGAGGCGGGCGAGCTCCTGCGGGTTGTCGGCGTTGAGGGCGATGCCCAGGGCCAGCGCCTCGCGCAGCTCGGCCACCGTCTTGGCGGGGGAGTCCAGGACGGTCCGGGCCGCGGGGACCCCCGCCGCCCGGGCCAGCGCCAGCTCGCCGGGGCTGGCCACCTCGCAGCCGAGTCCGGCGTCGGCGAGCAGGCGCAGGACGGGGACGAGCGGGGCGGCTTTGACGGCGAAGGCGTGCAGGACGGGAGTGCCGGGGGGCAGCGCGGCGGCGAACGCGCCGGTCAGGGCGGCGGCGGAGGCCCGAATGCCGGCGATGTCCAGCAGGCAGGTCAGTGGCTCCGCGGAGTCGGCCCCGCCCACGAGGCCCTGCTCGACGGCGGCCCGTACGGCCAGGTCACGGCGCGCGGCGGCGCCGTCGCCCTCATGCGTGTGTGCGCCCATATCGGCCATCCCATCATTCGACAGGGCCGACCGCAGCTGTTGACTGAATCTATTCAGCGCGCGACTATGTGAATAGATTGACCAACATCGGAGGAGGCACCGCCATGTCAGGACCCCGCCCCGTACGTGCCGCGCGAGGCACCGAGCTCAGCACCCTGGGATGGCAGCAGGAGGCCGCGCTGCGGATGCTCCAGAACAACCTCGACCCCGAGGTCGCCGAGCACCCCGACAAGCTCGTCGTCTACGGCGGCACGGGCAAGGCGGCCCGCGACTGGCGCTCGTACGACGCCATGGTCCGCACCCTGCAGACCCTCAAGCAGGACGAGACGATGCTGGTCCAGTCCGGCCGCCCGGTCGGCGTGATGCAGACGCACGAGTGGGCGCCGCGCGTCCTGCTCGCCAACTCCAACCTCGTCGGCGACTGGGCGAACTGGGAGGAGTTCCGCCGTCTGGAGCACCTCGGCCTGACCATGTACGGCCAGATGACCGCCGGGTCCTGGATCTACATCGGCACGCAGGGCATCCTCCAGGGCACCTACGAGACCTTCGCCGCCGTCGCCGCGAAGAAGTTCCAGGGCACCCTCGCGGGCACCATCACCCTCACCGCCGGCCTCGGCGGCATGGGCGGCGCCCAGCCGCTGGCCGTGACGATGAACGACGGCGTCGCGATCTGCATCGACGTCGACCCGCGCGCCATCGACCGCCGCATCGAGCACCGGTACCTGGACGTCAAGGCCGACAACCTGCGCCACGCCCTCCAGCTGGCGGTCGAGGCCCGCGACGCCCGCAAGCCGCTGTCCATCGGCCTCCTCGGCAACGCCGCCGAGCTGCTCCCGCAGATGCTCGCCGAGGGCGCCCCGATCGACATCGTGACCGACCAGACCTCGGCCCACGACCCGCTCGCGTACCTCCCGGTCGGCGTCGACCTCGACGACATGGCGGACTACGCCGCCAAGGACCCGGCCGGCTTCACCACCCGCGCCCGCGAGTCGATGGCCAAGCACGTCGAGGCCATGGTCGGCTTCATGGACGCCGGCGCCGAGGTCTTCGACTACGGCAACTCCATCCGCGGCGAGGCCCAGCTGGCCGGCTACGACCGCGCCTTCGCCTTCCCCGGCTTCGTCCCCGCCTACATCCGCCCGCTGTTCTGCGAGGGCAAGGGCCCCTTCCGCTGGGCGGCGCTGTCGGGCGAGGCCTCGGACATCCACAAGACCGACAAGGCGATGCTGGAGCTCTTCCCCGAGAACGAGTCCCTGCACCGCTGGATCAAGATGGCCGGCGAGCGCGTCCACTTCCAGGGCCTGCCCGCCCGGATCTGCTGGCTCGGCTACGGCGAGCGCGACAAGGCCGGCGAGCGCTTCAACGAGATGGTGGCCGACGGCACCCTCGCCGCGCCCCTGGTGATCGGCCGCGACCACCTCGACTGCGGCTCGGTGGCCTCCCCGTACCGCGAGACCGAGGCCATGCTCGACGGCTCCGACGCGATCGCCGACTGGCCGCTGCTCAACGCCATGGTCAACGTGGCCTCCGGCGCCTCCTGGGTCTCCATCCACCACGGCGGCGGCGTCGGCATGGGCCGCTCCATCCACGCGGGCCAGGTCACCGTCGCCGACGGCACCCCGCTCGCCGGCGAGAAGATCCGCCGCGTCCTCACCAACGACCCGGGCATGGGCGTCATCCGCCACGTCGACGCCGGCTACGACATCGCCGAGTCGGTCGCCGACGAGCGCGGTGTCCGCG
Organism: Streptomyces sp. NPDC097617; assembly: GCF_044761485.1. Lineage (NCBI taxonomy): Bacteria > Bacillati > Actinomycetota > Actinomycetes > Kitasatosporales > Streptomycetaceae > Streptomyces > Streptomyces sp. NPDC097617. The sequence continues at coordinate 51,550 of NZ_JBIWCL010000033.1, read as the reverse complement.
TCCCCATGCGCGAGGGCGACGACGCGTGACCTTCCACCGGATGTGGGCCGAGCTCGCCCCCATCGGCCGCAACGCCGACACCGGCGGGTACCGCCGGTACGCCTGGAGCGGGGCCGACGCGGACTGCCGTACCTGGTTCCAGGAGCAGGCCGAGGCGCGCGGGCTCACGTACGAGACCGACCGCAACGGCAACCAGTGGGCCTGGCTCGGCGACCCCCTCGCGGGGGACGCCGTGGTCACCGGCTCGCACCTGGACTCCGTCCCCGACGGCGGGGCCTTCGACGGCCCCCTCGGGGTGGTGTCCTCCTTCGCGGCCCTGGACGAACTCCGCAGGAGGGGCGCGGAGTTCTCCAGGCCGCTGGCCATCACCAACTTCGGTGACGAGGAGGGCGCGCGCTTCGGCCTCGCCTGCGTCGGCTCCCGGCTCGCCGCCGGGCAGCTGACCAAGGAGAAGGCGTACGAGCTGCGGGACGCCGACGGCACCTCCCTGCCCCAGGCCATGGAGGCCGCCGGCTACGACCCCGACGCCATCGGGGCCGACCCCGAACGCCTGGGCCGCATCGGCGCCTTCGTCGAGCTGCACGTGGAGCAGGGCCGGGCCCTGGACCTGTCCGGGGACCGGGTCGGCATCGCCTCCGCGATCTGGCCGCACGGCCGCTGGCGGTTCGACTTCCGTGGCGAGGCCAACCACGCCGGCACCACCCGGCTGGTCGACCGCCGCGACCCGATGCTCACCTACGCGGCGACCGTGCTCGCGGCCCGCGGCGAGGCGGCCCTCGCCGGGGCCGTCGCCACCTTCGGGAAGATCTCGGTCGAGCCCAACGGGGTCAACGCCATCCCCTCGCTCGTGCGCGGCTGGCTCGACTCGCGGGCCGCCGACCAGGCCACCCTCGACACGGTCGTCACCGCCATCGAGAAGGCCGCCCGCGAGCGCGCCGACCAGGACGGCATCGACCTCGGCATCGTCCGGGAGTCCTTCACCCCGGTCGTCGAGTTCGAGCACGCCCTGCGCGACGAGATGAACCGGATCCTGGGCGGTTCGGTGCCCGTCCTCGGGACCGGGGCGGGACACGACGCCGGAATCCTCTCCGCCGCCGTCCCGACCGCGATGCTGTTCGTACGGAACCCGACCGGCGTCTCCCACTCCCCGCGGGAGTTCGCCGCCGAGGACGACTGCGTGGCAGGCGTCCTCGCACTCGCCGACGTACTGGAAGGCCTGGCATGCCGCTGACGACGTACTGGCTGGAGCACGCCTGGCTCGGCACCCACGTCGAGCCGGGCGTCGCCCTGGAGGTTTCGCAAGACGGGCGGATCGGCGCCCTGCGCACCGGCGTGAGCAGCCCGCCGCCCGGCGCGGAGGTGCTGCGCGGCCTGACGCTCCCGGGCCTGGCCAACGCGCACAGCCACGCCTTCCACCGGGCCCTGCGCGCCGCCGTCCAGGTCGGCTCGGGCACCTTCTGGACCTGGCGCGACCTCATGTACAAGGTCGCCCAGAACCTCACCCCCGACAGCTACTTCGCGCTCGCCCGCGCCGTCTACGCCGAAATGGCCCTGGCCGGCATCACCAACGTCGGCGAGTTCCACTACGTCCACCACGCGCCCGGCGGCGCCGCGTACGCCGACCCGAACGCCATGGGCGAGGCCCTGATCGAGGCCGCCGCGGCGGCCGGCATCCGGATCACCCTGCTGGACACCGCGTACCTGTCCGCCGGCTTCGGAGAGGCCCCCACCAGCCACCAGCTGTGCTTCTCCGACGGCACCGCCGAGGCCTGGGCCGAGCGCGCGAGCGCGCTCAAGCCCCGCGAGCACGCCCTGATCGGCGCCGCCATCCACTCGGTGCGCGCGGTACCGGCCGCCGAGCTGGCCACCGTCGCCCGCTGGGCCGAGGAGCGCCGGGCGCCCCTGCACGTCCACCTCTCGGAGCAGACCGCCGAGAACGACGCCTGCCGGGCCGCCCACGGGCGCACCCCGACCCAGCTGCTGGCCGACCACGGGGTGCTGGGCCCGCGCACCACCGGTGTCCACAACACGCACCTGACCGACACGGACATCGCCCTCCTCGGCGGGACCTCCACCGGCACGTGCATGTGCCCCACCACCGAACGCGACCTCGCGGACGGCATCGGCCCGGCCACCCGCCTCCAGCACGCGGGCAGCCCGCTGTCCCTGGGCAGCGACAGCCACGCGGTGATCGACCTGCTCGAAGAGGCCCGCGCGATGGAGCTGAACGAGCGACTGCGCAGCCGCACCCGGGGCCACTGGACGGCGAACGCCCTGCTCACGGCCGCCACCGAGGACGGCCACGCCGCCCTCGGGCTCCCGGACGCGGGCCGCCTGGAGGCGGGCGCGCTCGCCGACTTCACCACGATCGCGCTCGACTCCGTCCGCACGGCCGGTCCGCTGCCGCGGCTGGGCGCCGAGACGGCCGTGTTCGCGGCGACCGCCGCCGATGTCCGCCACACGGTGGTCGGCGGCCGCCACATCGTCCGCGACGGCGCCCACACCCTCGTTCCGGACGTCCCGTCCGCCCTGGCCGAATCGATCGCCGCCCTGCGCTCCTGACCGCTTCCTGGGGCTCCGCCCCAGACCCCGCGCCTCAAACTCCCCCAGCTACCGCTGGGAGGTGCCCCCTGGCGAGGCTGTATTCCAGCCCGTCCGGCGTTTGAGGACCGGGTCCGGGCGGAGCCCGGTTTCGGGAAGGGGCGGGGTGGGGGACAAGAAAGCTCTGAGAGGAACCCCGTGACCACCACCGTCATCACCAACATCGGCAGCCTCGTCACCAACGACCCCGCCGCAGGCGACGGCTCCCCCCTCGGCCTCATCCAGGACGCGGCCGTCGTCATCGAGGACGACAAGATCGCCTGGGTCGGCCCCGCCGCCAAGGCCCCCGCCACGGACGAGGTCTTCGACGCCCAGGGCCGGGCCGTCATCCCCGGCTTCGTCGACTCCCACTCGCACCTCGTCTTCGCCGGCGACCGCACCGCCGAGTTCAACGCCCGGATGTCCGGCCGCAGCTACTCCGCCGGAGGCATCCGCACCACCGTCGCCGCCACCCGCGCCGCCTCCGACGCCGAGCTGGAGGCCAACCTCGTCCGGCACCTCGACGAGGCCCGCCGCCAGGGCACCACCACCTTCGAGACCAAGTCCGGCTACGGCCTCACCGTCGCCGACGAGGCCCGCGCCCTGCGCATCGCCGCCACGCACACCGACGAGGTCACCTACCTCGGCGCGCACATCGTCTCCCCGGACTACGCCGAGGACCCGGCCGGCTACGTCGACCTCGTCACCGGCGAGATGCTGACCGCCTGCGCCCCGTACGCCCGCTGGGTGGACGTCTTCTGCGAGAAGGGCGCCTTCGACGGGGACCAGGCCCGCGCGATCCTCACCGCCGGCGCGGCCGCCGGGCTGATCCCGCGCGTCCACGCCAACCAGCTCTCCTACGGGCCCGGCGTCCAGCTCGCCGTCGAGCTCGAGGCGGCCTCCGCCGACCACTGCACCCACCTCACCGACGTCGACGTCGACGCGCTCGCCCAGGCCGCCGGCACCACCGTCGCCACCCTGCTGCCGGGCGCCGAGTTCTCCACCCGCGCGCAGTGGCCCGACGCCCGCGGCCTGATCGACGCGGGCGCGACCGTCGCCCTGTCCACGGACTGCAACCCCGGCTCCTCCTACACGAGTTCGATGCCGTTCTGCATCGCGCTCGCCGTCCGCGACATGCGCATGACCCCCGACGAGGCCCTCTGGTCGGCCACCGCCGGCGGCGCCCGCGCCCTGCGCCGTGACGACATCGGCCTCCTGGCCCCGGGAGCCCGCGCCGACCTGGCCCTCCTGGACGCCCCGAGTCATGTCCACCTCGCCTACCGGCCCGGTGTACCGCTGGTTTCCGCGGTCTGGCAGCGGGGCCGCCGCGTGCACTGACGAACGGTCAATCCCGGGTTGTCCTTTGTCTTCCTTCCGTAAGACCCCGGGCGTACCTTGAGCCACCGATCTGATGTTCCGTCAGTTCCGTGGCCCGAGGGGAAGACGAAGGTGTCCGACCGCAAACGCTCCACCGCGCTCGCGCTGGCCTCCGCGCTGGCCGGAACGGCGGTGCTGCTCACCGCCCCCGCGGCCCATGCCGCCGTCGTCGACGTGGCCTACGACTGCAAGACCCCGATCGGGGACAAGTCGGCGGTGTCGCCCATCGACATCAAGGCCGTCAAAGAGGGCGACGGCTACAAGCTGACGATGTCCTTCCAGAAGGGCGTCTCGTCCAGCCCCATCGAACTGGGCAAGGGCGCGATGAACCCCAGCGCCGTCATCCTCGTCGGCGGCGCCGAGAAGGTGTCCGTCCCGGTCTCGGGTCCGCCCAACCCCGAGGCCGTGCCGCCCGACACCCCCATCAAGATCACCGACCTCTCCGGCACCTACACGCCCAAGGAGAGCGGCAGGGTCACCTTCACCGCCGGGGTGCTCACCATCATGGCGATGAGCACGACGACCACCTGCACCCCCAGCAACAGCCCGGGGCCCTCGCTGGAGATGGACGTCACGGCGCCCGGCGGCGGCGGGGGCGCGCAGCCCGGCTCCGGCTCCGCCACCACCGGTGACACCCTCCCGCAGACCGGGCCCACCGACTCCGCCCTCGCCCTCGGCACCCTCGGCGCCACCGTGCTGCTCTCCGGCGCCGCCGGAGTGCTCTGGCTGACCCGGCGCGGCCGGCGGGCCCGGTCCTGAACGGAGCACCCGCACATGCCCGTGCTCCACACCCTCAGGCGCGCCGGCGCCGTGCTCCTGCTCGCCGCCGCCGCGCTGTACGCGACCCCCGCGCACCCCGCGGCCGCCGACGAGCCGGGCTGGACCGCCGAGCCCGCCGCCGGAACGGCGACCGCCACCCGCCCGTACTTCTACCTCGCGGGCGCGCCCGGCACCGTCCTGGAGGACCGCCTCGCCCTCGTCAACACCAGCGACCGGGAGCGCACCATCACGTTGCGCGGGGCCGACGCCTACAACACCGCCGACGGCGCCCTCGCGGTCCGCCCGGCCGACGGCGCCGCCCCCGCCACCACCGGGGCCGGCTCCTGGATCAGCTTCGGGACCGCCACCACCGTGACGGTCCCGCCGCGCACCCGCGCCGTGGTCCCCTTCACACTCACCGTGCCGCCCGCGTCCCCGCCCGGCGACCACCCCGCCGCCGTGGTCGCCGCCGAAGCCGGACACGAGGCGGGAATACGGGTCCACCTGCGCGTCGGCGGACCCGCCCTGGCGGCCCTCACCGTCGAGGACGTCGCCGTACGCGGCCGCGGCGGGTCCGCCGTCGTCGCCTACACCCTCGTCAACCGCGGCAACGTGGCCCTCGCCCCCGAACTGCGGATCCGCGCCGACACCCTCGTCGGCGGGGCGCCCGACCCGTCCCGCGGCCGCACCCTGCCGGTGGAACTGCTCCCCGGCCAGCGGGTGGAGCTCACCGAGCCCTGGCCCGGCGCCCCGGCCCTGGACCGGGTCCGCGTCACCGTCACCGTGACCGCGCCCGGAGGCGCCCGCGCCGAGGCCACCGCCTCGCGCTGGCTCGTCCCCGGCGGCCTCGCCGGCCGGGCGGGGGCCGGCCTGCTCGGCCTCGGCGCGACCGCCGCCGCCGCGCTGTACCTCGTACGCGTCCGGCGGCCCGACCCACGTCCGGCGCCGGACGTGCCGCCCGCGGCCGGCCCGACCACCCCTGCACCGCACCACGAACTGACGGGAGCCACCAGGTGAGAAGAGTCGCAGCCCTGCTGGCCGCGGGGCTGGCGGTGTGCGCCCTCGCCCTGTTCCCCGCGGGCCCGTCCGCCGCCGCCGAGGCCAGGCCGACCGTGGCGCTCTCGCTCCAGGAGGCCGCCAAGGGCACCGGCATCACCGTCACCGGTACCGGCTGGCCGGCCAAGACCCTGGTGATGCTGCTGGTCTGCGGGCAGAACATGATCGGCGGCACCAACAGCTGCGCCAACGCCGACGGCGCGGCCGTCTCCGTCGCCGCCGACGGGGGCTTCACCGCCCGGCTGCCCGTGGTGGCACCGCCCAAGCCGTGCCCCTGCATCGTCAACGTCACCTCCGTCAACGGCGACCAGTCCACCGTCGCGACCCCGCTGAAGATCACCGACCACCCGGTCGCGGAGCTGCCCGCCGAATCCGGCACGGCCCGCCTCGCGGTGCTCACCGGGGTCCGGCTGGAGGGCGGGGACGGGGTACTGACCTGGTTCGGCGCCCCGCCCGCCCGGAAGTTCAAGGTCACCGTCGGCAATCTCGGCCCGGTCCCGGTCAAGGACCCCGTCTTCCAGCTCGGCACCGCGCACGGGGTGTTCGCCCCGCTGTGGGAGGAGGCCCGCTGGAAGGGCACCATCGCGCCCGGCGGCAAGGCGGAGATCGCGCTCGACGTCGCCCTCGCCGCGGGAGCCCACGGGGACTACGCGGTCTCCCTCAAGTACGGCGAGACCGTGGTGGCCACGCAGCCCTGGGGCGTGGACCGCCCGTACGGGGTGCTGCTCTTCTGGGGCCTGCTCCTGTTGGTGATCCCGGCCGCGGTCTTCCGTATCGGCATGGCCGTCGTCGACCGGGTCCGGCCGCGCACCGTGCCCGCCGCCGGCCGCCACCGGAGCGCACGGCTCCCGGACGCGGCCGCCGCGGTGACGGCCCGGCTGCCGAGGATCCCGGCCCTGCGGGCCCCCGGGCCGGCCGCGCGCTCCGACCGCCCGGAGCCGTCCCCCCAGACCACCACGGCGGCCTTGCCGTGGTTCACCCCGGACAGCGCGCCGGGCACAGCACCACAGGCGTCCGCACCGTCTGAGAACCGTTCGACGACGAAGGGACATTCGTGAAAACCCAACGGAGGGTGAGCGCGGCCGTGATCGCGCTGCTGCTCGGCGGCGCCGGTATCGCCATCGGAACGACCCCCGCCCAGGCCGCGGAGACCAAGTTCAACGTCAAGTGCGTCCCCCCGGCCGGGGGCGGCAGTCCGGTGGAGGGCGAGACCACCGCCAAGGTCACCGCCCCGGCCTCGGCGAAGGTCGGCGACGAGGTCGACGTGTCCTGGGAGACGGTGAAGCCGGCCTCGAACAACACGGACCTGATGGACATCCCGCAGGACGCGGTCCAGCCCACCGGCTGGATCACGGTCGGCGGCGGTGGCGGTGAGCTGAAGGTCGTCGGGGAGAAGAAGAACCCGCCGATCCCGAAGAAGGCGCCCATGCAGATGTCCGTGATGAAGGGCAAGCTGAAGCTCACGAAGGCCGGGAAGATCACGCTGACCCCCGGCAAGTACGACGTGGCCGTCACCTTCTCCTTCGGCACGTTCGTCACCAAGTGCGCGCCGACCGGCGCCGTGGCCGTGGGGGCCACCATCGACGTGGCGGCGGGCTCCAGCGGCGGTACGACGACCGGCGGTACGACCACGGGCGGTACGACCACGGGCGGCGCCACCACCGGCGGTGCGACCACCGGCGGCGGAGGCGGCCAGACCGACTTCCCGGGCAAGGCGGTCGAGGTGGCCTTCGACTGCGGGCCGGTCGTCCCGGGCGGCATCAAGACCCCGGTCACCATCAGCGCCAAGAAGAACGGCGGCAGCTACGACCTGACGGTGAAAACCGCCAAGGGAGCGATGGCGGCGCCCATGGCCCTGCCCGCGGGAGCGCTCAAGCCCTCGATGGACGTGAAGCTCGGCGGGGCGGACAGCGGCACGGTCAAGGTCTCCGGCCCGGCCAACGCCGAGCCGATCCCGGACAAGGCCCCGGTCAGCCTCAGCGACATGACCGGCACCTACAAGCCCGGGAAGAGCGGCAAGGTGACGCTGAGCCCGGACCAGCTGACGATCGACGTGACGATGGCCCCCGGCTCCACCCCGATCAAGGTCCCCTGCAAGGCGACGAGCAGCGGCGTCTCGCTGGAGCTGGACACCACCGCCCAGCCGGGCGGCTCCGGTTCCTCGTCGGCCTCCGGCAGCGCCACCTCCGGCGGCGGCCTCGCCGATACCGGTGCGGAGGACGAGGGCGGCATCAAGGCCCTGGCCCTGGTGGCCGGCACGGTGATCCTGCTCGGCGGCGCGGTGTTCACGTTCACCCCGTGGCGCCGGCTGCGCGGCACCCGCTGACACCGCAACGGCCCGGCACACCGTGTGGTGTGCCGGGCCGTTGCGTCGTACGGGGCGCGAGGGCGTCAGCCCATGCCGTCCATCAGCTGGTTGACCTTCTTGCGGTACATGAAGATCGCCAGGCCGGCGAGGACGGCGGCGGTCGCCTGGAAGAGGATCACTCCGACGCCGTTCATCTGCACCTCGGCCAGACCCAGCAGACCGGTGACGCAGTCACCGGCGGTGACGGCCAGGAACCAGACGCCCATCATCTGGGAGCCGTACTTCTGCGGAGCCATCTTCGTGGTGACCGACAGGCCGACCGGCGACAGGCACAGCTCGGCGAGGGTGTGCATCAGGAAGATGAGCACCAGCCACCACATGGTGACCTTGGTGTCGTTGCCTGCGGTCTGGTTCAGCGGCAGGGCGAAGACGAAGAACGAGGCGCCGACGATGACCAGGGCCACCGAGAACTTCACGATGGTGCTGGGCTCGCGGTTGCGGCGGGCCAGGGCCACCCACGCGGCGGCGAAGACCGGGGCCAGGGCCACCACGAAGAGCGGGTTCAGCGACTGGAAGATGGTGGTCGGGACTTCCCAGCCGAACAGGCTGCGCTCGGAGTTCTTGTCACCGAACAGCGAGAGTGTCGAACCGCCCTGGTCGTAGATCATCCAGAAGACGGCGGCGGCCACGAAGAACCAGATGTAGGCGCTCATCCGGGTCTGCTCGACGGTGGACAGGTCCTTGTCCCGCTTGATGCGCGCGAGGACGGCGACCGGGATGATCAGACCGGCGATGGTGATCGGGTACAGCGCCCACTTGATGGTGAACATGTCCGCCGCGACCACGGCGCTGTAGAAGACGGCGATGACGGCCAGGACGGTGAGCGCCTTGACGATCACGGCCTTGCGCTCGGCCGCGGACAGCGGGTTCGGGACGAGGCTGCTCTGCGGGCTCAGCGTGCGACCGGCGAGCAGGTAGACCACGAGGCCGATGCCCATGCCGACGGCGGCGAGCGCGAAGCCGAGGTGCCAGTTCACGAGCTCGCCGACCATGCCGATGCCGATCGGCGCGAGGAGGGCACCCACGTTGATGCCGATGTAGAAGATCGTGAAGCCGCTGTCACGGCGCGGGTCGTCCACACCGCGGTACAGGTGGCCGACCATCGTGGAGATGTTGGCCTTCAGCAGACCGGAACCGATCGCGACCAGCAGCAGACCGATGAAGAACGACATCTGGCCGGGCAGCGCGAGCGCCAGGTGGCCCGCCATGATCACGACACCGGCGATGGTGACCGTCTTGCGGGCACCCCAGACGCGGTCACCGAACCAGCCGCCGGGCATGGCCATGAGGTAGACCATGGCCACGTAGACGGAGTAGATCGCCGTGGCCGTCGCGGCGGTGAAGCCGAGGCCGCCACCCTGGCTGTCGGTCGCGGCGTCGACGCCGCCGGAGACCAGGTACAGAACGAGAAGCGCACGCATGCCGTAGTAGGAGAAGCGCTCCCACATCTCGGTCATGAACAGCGTGGCCAGGCCGATCGGGTGGCCGAGGACGGTCTTCTCGTGAGCGGGGCTCGGTGAGGCCGTCGTCAGGCTGGAAGCCATGGTCGATCCTTGCTTGCTCGGGACGCTTCGGCTTCGTGAGCTCATCCGCGCCCGGTGGGGGGTGGCCGGCACCGGCGGACGGATCTCCCACCCCACGCCTCGGGGTCCCGCCCCACGGGGATGGGGGCGGCAGGACATCCGTAACCGGGATCCACGCCCTCCCGCGCATCATCACGCGGAGGGCCCGGCCAACAGGTCATTCACTGTCGTCACGGTCGGCCGGGGCGGTCCTTGAAGGGACCGTCCGTCCGGTTCAGGACAGAAATAGAGACCCTTGTGCTGCTTTTCGGCACAAAGGTCCCGGAGGTATTGCATCAGGCGTCTCGCCACCATACGACACGACACTGTGGCATTTAAAAGGACTTGAGAGATGGATCACAAGGTGCGTCGGGAACCGTTCGACCATATTCGAAGGCGTCCGGCCGTTCATAAGCCCAGATCGAGAGGGGTCTGCGGGCGGGCCCCTGGATGCAGCCGCCGCGGACTACCATCACCCACATGACGCGTGTACTGCTCGCCGAGGACGACGCATCCATCTCGGAACCCCTGGCCCGCGCTCTGCGCCGGGAGGGGTACGAGGTCGAGGTCCGGGAGGACGGCCCCACCGCGCTGGACGCGGGACTGCAGGGCGGCGTCGACCTCGTCGTCCTCGACCTGGGCCTGCCGGGCATGGACGGCCTGGAGGTCGCCCGCCGGCTGCGCGCCGAGGGCCACGGCTTCCCGATCCTGGTCCTCACCGCCCGCGCGGACGAGGTCGACACGGTCGTCGGCCTGGACGCCGGCGCCGACGACTACGTGACCAAGCCCTTCCGCCTGGCCGAACTGCTCGCCCGGGTCCGGGCCCTGCTCCGGCGCGGCGCCACCGAGGCCCTCCAGCCCCCCGCCACCCACGGCGTACGGATCGACGTCGAGTCGCACCGCGCCTGGATGGGGGAGGAGGAGCTCCAGCTCACGGCCAAGGAGTTCGACCTGCTGCGCGTCCTGGTCCGCGACGCCGGCCGGGTCGTCACCCGCGACCAGCTCATGCGCGAGGTCTGGGACACCACGTGGTGGTCCTCCACCAAGACCCTGGACATGCACATCTCCTGGCTGCGCAAGAAGCTCGGGGACGACGCCGCCAACCCCCGCTACATCGCCACCGTGCGGGGCGTCGGCTTCCGCTTCGAGAAGAGCTGACCGCTCCCGCGGCCCCACCTGGGGCATGCTCTAGGGCATGCGCCGCCGCCTGATCAACTCCACACTCGCCGTGGTGCTCGTCGTGATCGCCGTCTTCGGGGTCTCCCTCGTCATCGTGGAGACCCGGACCATCACCAGCAGCGCCCAGGACCGCATCGAGTCCGAGGCGCTGCGGCTCGTGGGCATCGTTGAGACGGACGTCCTGGAGAAGAAGCCGATCGACCCCGTGGCCCTCGGCGAGCAACTGGACGCCGGCCACTACGCGCGGATCACCATCCCCGGCCGGCAGGCCGTCCAGGTGGGCGTCCCGATCGCCGACAGCGTCATCCGCGGCATCGCCCGCGGTGAGCAGGGCGAGGTCGTGGTCGTCGAGGAGTCCCGCTCCACGGTGACCCGCGAGGTCGGCCGGACGCTGGCGGTGGTCGGCGCGGTGGCCCTGCTGGCCGTCGTGGCGGCCGTCCTGCTCGCCGTACGGCAGGCCAACCGGCTCGCCTCCCCGCTCACCGACCTGGCCGAGACGGCCGAGCGCCTGGGATCGGGCGACCCGCGGCCCCGGCACAAGCGCTACGGGGTCCCCGAGCTGGACCGGGTCGCGGACGTACTGGACTCCAGCGCCGAGCGGATCGGCCGGATGCTCACAGCCGAGCGGCGCCTGGCCGCGGACGCCTCGCACCAGCTGCGCACCCCGCTCACCGCGCTCTCCATGCGGCTGGAGGAGATCACCGTCACCGACGACCTGGAGACCGTACGGGAGGAGGCGACGATCGCCCTGACCCAGGTGGAGCGGCTCACGGACGTCGTACAGCGGCTGCTCACGAACTCGCGGGACCCGCGGACCGGCTCCGCGGTCCCCTTCGACCTGGACGAGGTCGTCAAGCAGCAGGTGGAGGAGTGGCGGCCGGCCTACCGCAGCGCGGGACGGGCCATCGTCCGCTCCGGAAAGCTGGGCGTCCGGGCCGTCGGCACTCCGGGCGCGGTCTCGCAGGTGCTGGCCACCCTGGTGGAGAACGCACTGATGCACGGCGGCGGCACGGTCGCGCTGCGCACCCGGGTGATCGGCAACCAGGCGGTGCTGGAGGTCACGGACGAGGGGCCGGGCGTTCCGCCGGACCTCGGGAACCGGATCTTCGAACGGGCCATCAGCGGCCGCAACTCCACCGGGATCGGCCTCGCGGTCGCCCGGGACCTCGCGGAGGCGGACGGCGGACGTCTGGAGCTGCTCCAGACACAGCCGCCGGTGTTCGCGCTGTTCCTCAGCCGGACGGCGCCGGAACCGGCCGAACCGCAGGCCATGGTGCGCTGAACGACCGGGAGCGGGTGAGCGGCGGCGGAGCTAGTTGCTCGCAGGGGCCGGCTCGGGCACCGGCTCCGGCCGACGCTCCGGCTTCGGCACGGGCGCGGGATCCGGCATCGGCTCGGTGGGCTCGGCCGGAGCCGGCAGGGCCTTGAAGACCCAGGTCCGGTACGACCAGAAGCGGAACACGGTGGCGGTCCCGATGCCGATGAACTTGAACACGTTGCTCGCGACCGGGCCGTCCCAGCCGAAGCCGTAGGTGGCGGCGTAGAGCACGCCGCTCTCGATGACCAGGCCGATACCGCTGAACAGGGCGAACAGGACGAGCTCGCGGGTGCGGCCGCTCTGGGCGCGGTCCCGGTAGGCGAAGTAGCGGAAGCCGATGTAGTTCGTGGCGATGGCCACGACGGTGGCTATCACGCTCGCCCGCACCACCTGCAGGTCGGTCGTGTTGCGGATCAGGTTGAAGACGCCCAGATTGACCAGGACACCCAGGCCGCCGACCGCCCCGAACTTGGCGACCTCCCGTACGAGGCCGCGTACGCGTTCGAGGACAGATCCGCCCGGCGTGCTCATCAGTAGGTCAGTCCTGTCGGTCACCGCCCGCTTACGGGGCGTCCGGTGTTCTCCGTCAACCCACCCATGCTAAGTCTCCCCCCTGTGGTCCGTCTGTGCCTTCCGGCTCCGTGCGACGCACGGCACACGGACACGGCCCGCGGGCGGATCCGGCCGGGGGCGCGTCGACGCGGGTCCCGGTGGCCGAATACCGGCGGATACCCTGGAGGAGTGACGTTCCCGGTAGTCGGCATGGTCGGCGGCGGACAGCTCGCCCGCATGACCCACGAGGCGGGTATCCCCCTCGGCATCAGATTCAAGCTCCTCAGTGACACCCCGCAGGACTCGGCGGCCCAGGTCGTGAGCGATGTCGTCATCGGCGACTATCGCGATTTGGAGACGTTGCGTGCCTTCGCGCGCGGTTGTGACGTGATCACCTTCGACCACGAGCATGTACCCATGGAGCACCTGCGGGCCCTGGAAGCGGACGGCATCCCCGTCCGCCCGGGGCCCGACGCTTTGGTACACGCCCAGGACAAGGGGGTGATGCGCGCCAAGCTCGACGAGATCGGCGCGCCCAGCCCCCGGCACCGGATCGTGAGCGATCCGGTGGACGTGGCCGCCTTCGCGGACGAGGTGGGCGGGTTCCCCGTCATCCTCAAGACCGTGCGGGGCGGGTACGACGGCAAGGGGGTGTGGTTCGTCCGGACCCCCGACGACGCCGAGGCCCCGTTCAAGGCGGGCGTCCCGGTCCTCGCGGAGGAGAAGGTCGAGTACGTCCGCGAACTCGCGGCCAACATCGTCCGCTCCCCGCACGGACAGGCGGTCGCCTATCCCGTCGTGGAGTCCGTCCAGGTGGACGGCGTCTGCGACACGGTGATCGCCCCGGCCCCGAACCTCTCGGAGGCCCTCGCGGGCGAGGCCCAGGCCCTCGCCCTGCGCATCGCCAAGGAACTCGACGTGACCGGCCACCTGGCCGTGGAGCTGTTCGAGACCACCGACGGCCGGATCCTGGTCAACGAGCTGGCGATGCGCCCGCACAACAGCGGGCACTGGACCCAGGACGGCGCCGTCACCTCCCAGTTCGCCAACCACGTACGGGCGGTCCTGGACCTCCCGCTCGGCGACCCGCGCCCCCGCGCCCGGTGGACGGTCATGGCGAACGTGCTGGGCGGGGACTACCCCGACATGTACGCGGCGTACCTGCACTGCATGGCCCACGACCCCCAGCTGAAGATCCACATGTACGGCAAGGACGTGAAGCACGGCCGCAAGGTCGGCCACGTCAACACCTACGGCGACGACCTGGACGATGTGCTGGAACGCGCACGCCACGCAGCCGGCTACCTCAGGGGAACGATCACCGAATGAGCACCACCTCCGCAGGCCCCGTCATCGGCATCGTCATGGGCTCCGACTCGGACTGGCCCGTCATGGAGGCGGCCGCCCAGGCCCTGGACGAGTTCGAGATCCCCTACGAGGTCGACGTCGTGTCCGCCCACCGGATGCCGCGCGAGATGGTCGCGTACGGGGAGCGGGCCGCCGACCGCGGCCTGAAGGCGATCATCGCGGGCGCGGGCGGAGCCGCCCACCTGCCCGGCATGCTCGCCTCGGTCACCCCGCTGCCGGTCATCGGCGTGCCGGTGCCGCTGAAGTACCTCGACGGCATGGACTCGCTGCTGTCGATCGTCCAGATGCCCGCCGGGGTTCCCGTCGCCACCGTCTCGGTCGCTGGGGCGCGCAACGCGGGTCTGCTGGCCGTACGGATGCTGGCCGCGCACGACACGGAGCTGCTGGCCCGGATGCGCGACTTCCAGCAGGAGCTGAACGACCAGGCCACCGAGAAGGGCAAGCGGCTGCGTACGAAGGTCGCGAACGCGGAGTCCTTCGGGTTCGGCAAGTGAGCGCGGCGCAGCGTCTGGACGAGGCGCGCGAGCTGTTGGCCGAGCACCCCGTCGTGGACGGCCACAACGACCTGCCCTGGGCGCTGCGTCAGCAGGTGCGCTACGACCTGGCGCAACGCGATATCGCGGGCGACCAGTCCGCCCACCTGCACACCGACATCCCCCGGCTGCGCGCCGGCGGGGTCGGCGCGCAGTTCTGGTCCGTCTACGTGCGCTCCGACTACGCCGGGGACGAGGCCGTCAGCGCCACCCTGGAGCAGATCGACGTCGTCGCCCAGCTGATCGACCGCTACCCCGGCGACCTGGTGCGGGCGCTGACGGCGGACGACATGGAGGCGGCCCGCGCCGACGGCCGGATCGCCTCGCTGATGGGCGCCGAGGGCGGCCACTCCATCAACAACTCGCTCGCCACCCTGCGCGCCCTGCACCAGCTGGGCGTGCGGTACATGACGCTCACGCACAACGACACGATCGACTGGGCGGACTCGGCGACCGACGAGCCCCGGCACGGCGGTCTGACCGACTTCGGCCGCGAGGTCGTCCGCGAGATGAACCGCGTGGGCATGCTGGTGGACCTCTCGCACGTCGCCGCGACGACGATGCGCGACGCGATCGCGGTCTCGGCCGCGCCCGTGGTCTTCTCGCACTCCTCGGCGCGGGCGGTCTGCGACCACCCGCGCAACATCCCCGACGACGTACTCGCGACGCTGCCGGGCAACGGCGGGGTGGCGATGGCCACCTTCGTGCCGAAGTTCATCCTCCCGGCGGCGGTCGAGTGGACCCTGGCCGCGGACGAGAACCTGCGGGCGCACGGTTTCCACCACCTGGACACCACCCCCGATGCGATGGCCCTGCACCGGGCCTTCGAGGCACAGCGCCCGCGCCCGGTGGCCACGGCCGCGACGGTCGCCGACCACCTGGACCACATGCGCGAGGTGGCCGGCATCGACCACATCGGCATCGGCGGCGACTACGACGGCACGGCCTTCACCCCCTCCGGCCTGGACGACGTGGCGGGCTACCCGAACCTCGTCGCCGAGCTGCTCACGCGCGGCTGGTCCCGTACCGACCTGGCGAAGCTGACCTGGTCCAACGCGGTACGGGTGCTGCGCGACGCGGAGGCGGTCGCCCGTGAGCTGTCGTCGTCCCGGGGCCCGTCGAACGCGGTGATCGGGTAGCGCAAGCGGTGCCCGGCGGATGCGGTGACAGGGTGTGACCTGCGGGTTCACTCGAACGCTGCGTCCGCCGGGCGGCTCGGCCGTCCCGCGTGTCACGGTGGCACCACCTCTCCCTGCTGCCGCCGAGACCGGAGCGAACGCCATGGCCGACCTGCAGGATGAACCCCACTCCGTGGGCATCGGAGCCGAAGACCTCCCCCCACCCGCGGTAGCGGTGGCGGCGGGCGCCCTCGACCGGGCCGTCGCGCTGCTGGCAGTCCATCCCGTGGCCGACGGGTGCAACACCCTGGTCCGGACCCTGCACCAGCGTCCGTACCACGACATCGAAACCTCGGACACGGGCGTGGACACCGATATCCCTCGGCTGCGCGCCGGGGGAGTGGGAGCCCAGTTCTGGTCCCTGCTCGTGCCGTCGGCGCGGGTGCACGAGGACGCCACCGGTGACCAGGTGCTCTCCGACACCCTGGACCAGATCGACACGGCCCTGGCGCTGCTGGGGCGCTACCCCGACAGCCTGTGCCTGGCGCTCAGCGCCGACGACATGGCGGACGCCCGCAACCGGGGCCGGATCGCCTCGTTCCTGGGCCCGGTGCCCGGCCGCACGCTGACCGACTCGCTGGGCGCGCTGCGCGCCTTCCACGCGCTGGGCGTACGGATCCTCGCGCCGGCGGGAGCGCCCTGGGCGCAGGAGGAGCTGACGGCCTTCGGCCACGAGGTGGTCCGCGAGGCGAACCGGCTGGCGATCCTGCTGGACCTCACCGACTGCCCGCCGGCGGTCGCCTGCCGCCTCGCGGGGGCCTCCAAGGCCCCGGTGATCATCTCGAACACGGCGGCGGCCTCGCTGAACCCCCACCCCGGGAACGTGACCGACGAGGTCCTGGCCGCGCTGCGGGAGGCGAACGGCCTTGCGATGGTCACCTTCGACACCGAGCGCACCGGGGACTCCCTGCACGCGGTGGCCGACCACCTCGACCACGTACGGGCGATCGCGGGCCCGCACGGCGTCGGACTCGGCGCCACCTTCGGCACCGGACCGGGCCACCCCCGCCCTACGGGCCTGACCGACCCCTCGGGCTACCCGCGGCTGATCGCGGAGCTGCTGGAACGCGGCTGGCCGGAGTCCGAGGTGGCCCTGCTGACCTGGGGCAATGCCCAGCGCGTGGTCCGTGACGCGGAATTCACCTCCCGCGCCGCCGGCCACCGCCGCTAGCCCGGCCGCGCCGCACCCCTCCAGCCCCGCCGGCGTTTGAGGCGCGGGGGCCCCGGGGGCAGCGCCCCCGCAACAGCGCCGCAGCGGGGCACCCGTATCCGTACCCCGGCCCGGCCGGAGGGCTACGCCCGCGGGCGGCCCATCGCCCGGTACGTCCAGCCCGCGGCCCGCCACCGCACCGGATCCAGCGCGTTGCGCCCGTCCAGCACGAGCCGGTCGGTGACCACACCGGCCAGCTCCGCCGGGTCGAGATCGCGGAACTCGCGCCACTCGGTGAGGTGCAGGACGACCTCCGCGCCCCGGGCCGCCTCCAGCGCGGAGTCCGCGTAGCCGAGGGTCGGGAAGACGCGGCGGGCGTTGTCCATGCCCTTGGGGTCGTAGACGGTGACCTGGCCGCCCTGGAGGTGGATCTGCCCGGCCACGTTCAGCGCGGGCGAGTCGCGGACGTCGTCCGAGTCAGGCTTGAAGGTGGCGCCGAGCACGGCGACCCGCTTGCCGAGGAAGGAACCGCCCACGGCCTCCCGGGCCAGCTCGACCATGTGCCCGCGGCGCCGCATGTTGATGGAGTCGACCTCGCGCAGGAAGGTCAGCGCCTGGTCGGCGCCGAGCTCGCCGGCGCGCGCCATGAAGGCCCGGATGTCCTTCGGCAGGCAGCCGCCGCCGAAGCCGATCCCGGCGCGCAGGAACTTCGCGCCGATCCGCTCGTCGTAGCCGATGGCCTCGGCCAGCTTCACCACGTCGCCGCCGGCGGCCTCGCAGACCTCCGCCATCGCGTTGATGAAGGAGATCTTCGTGGCGAGGAAGGAGTTGGCGGCGGTCTTGACGAGCTCCGACGTCGGGAAGTCGGTGACGACCAGCGGGGTGCCCTCGGACATCGGCGTCTCGTACACCTCGCGCAGCAGCTTCTC
The DNA here is from genome assembly GCF_044761485.1 of Streptomyces sp. NPDC097617. Taxonomy (NCBI): domain Bacteria; kingdom Bacillati; phylum Actinomycetota; class Actinomycetes; order Kitasatosporales; family Streptomycetaceae; genus Streptomyces; species Streptomyces sp. NPDC097617. The sequence continues at coordinate 33,641 of NZ_JBIWCL010000033.1, read as the reverse complement.
GCCGCGCTCGCCCTGTACGCCGATCACGATCCGGTCGGGGTGCAGGGTGTCCTGCACGGCGAAGCCCTCCCGCAGGAACTCCGGGTTCCAGGCCAGTTCCACGTCCGCGCCCGCCGGGGACAGCTCGGTGAGCTTCGCCGCCAGCCGCTGCGCCGACCCCACCGGGACCGTGGACTTGCCGACGACCAGGACCGGCCGGGTCAGGTACGGGGCCAGGGAGGCCATCGCGGAGTCGACGTAGGACATGTCGCACGCGTACTCGCCGTGCTTCTGCGGAGTGTTCACGCAGACGAAGTGGACGTCGCCGAACTCCCCGACCTCCTCGTAGGAGGTGGTGAAGCGCAGCCGTCCCGTCGAGCCCGGCAGGCCGGCCACGTGCTTGGCCAGCAGTTCCTCCAGCCCGGGCTCGTACATGGGCACCCGGCCGGAGGCGAGCATCTCGATCTTTTCCGGTACCACGTCCAGCCCCAGCACCTCGAAGCCCAGCTCCGCCATCGCCGCGGCGTGGGTCGCGCCGAGGTAGCCGGTGCCGATCACAGTGATCCTGAGGGGGGCCATGGGTGCTCCAGAGGTGCGGGGCCGTTTGCGGCCACTGAGCATAGTCGGGCCCACCAGCGGGGACGTTCCCCAGGAGTGCCCCGCTGTCACGCAACTCACGTGGGCCGTCCATATCGCCATCCGTGACCGGCCCACTAAGCTTGGGTTACTTAACGGTAGTTAGCATCACGCATCACCCTGGGGAGTGAGAGATCTTGGCGGGTTCTGCCGACTTCGACCTGTACCGCCCGGCCGAGGAGCACGACATGCTCCGCGAGTCGGTCCGCTCGCTCGCGGAGGCGAAGATCCTGCCGTTCGCGGCCGCGGTCGACGAGGAGTCCCGCTTCCCGCAGGAGGCCCTGGACGCCCTGGTCTCCAGCGACCTGCACGCCGTCCACGTGCCCGAGACCTACGGCGGCGCGGGCGCCGACGCCCTCGCCACCGTGATCGTGATCGAGGAGGTGGCCCGTGTCTGCGCCTCCTCCTCCCTCATCCCGGCCGTGAACAAGCTCGGCTCGCTCCCGGTGATCCTCTCCGGTTCCGAGGAGCTCAAGGCCAAGTACCTGGGCCCGCTCGCCAAGGGCGACGCGATGTTCTCGTACGCGCTCTCCGAGCCGGACGCGGGCTCCGACGCCGCCGGCATGAAGACCCGCGCCGTGCGCGACGGGGACTTCTGGGTGCTCAACGGCGTCAAGCGCTGGATCACCAACGCGGGCGTCTCCGAGTACTACACGGTGATGGCCGTCACCGACCCCGAGAAGCGCTCCAAGGGCATCAGCGCCTTCGTCGTCGAGAAGTCCGACGAGGGCGTCTCCTTCGGCGCCCCGGAGAAGAAGCTCGGCATCAAGGGCTCCCCGACGCGCGAGGTCTACCTCGACAACGTCCGGATCCCGGCCGACCGCATGATCGGCGCCGAGGGCACCGGCTTCGCCACCGCGATGAAGACCCTGGACCACACCCGCATCACCATCGCGGCCCAGGCGCTCGGCATCGCCCAGGGCGCCCTGGACTACGCCAAGGGCTACGTCCAGGAGCGCAAGCAGTTCGGCAAGCCGATCGGCGACTTCCAGGGCGTGCAGTTCATGCTCGCGGACATGGCCATGAAGATCGAGGCCGCCCGCCAGCTGACCTACTCGGCCGCCGCGAAGTCCGAGCGTGTTTCCGCCGGAGGTGAGAAGGAGGACCTGACCTTCTTCGGCGCCGCGGCCAAGTGCTTCGCCTCAGACGTGGCCATGGAGGTCACCACGGACGCCGTCCAGCTCCTCGGCGGTTACGGCTACACCCGTGACTACCCGGTGGAGCGCATGATGCGCGACGCCAAGATTACCCAGATTTATGAAGGCACGAACCAGGTCCAGCGCATCGTCATGGCGAGGAACCTTCCGTAGCGAGGTTTTCGCAGGTCAGCGGCCCACTCGGCCGATCCGGCACCCCTGATCGGCTTCCGGTCCGTTCGGGTCCGTTCCGGGGTGTTCCTGGGCGTCATGCTGGGGAAATCCTGGGCTGACACTGGGTTGGAAACATGTGCTGACCTGCCCAAACGACAAGGCCCCCGGCATGAGGCGGGGGCCTTTCGTGTGGGTCGGATCAGGCGACTTCATCCCGCTCGGTGGGGTCGTCCGCGTCGGCGGTCAGCATGGTCGCGATGGCTGCGCGCCCGCGCTGCTCGGCCCCTTCGAAGATGTAGTGGTAGTGCTCGCGGAGCACGTCCGTGCTGCTGTGTCCCATCCAGTCGGCCACATCGTTCTCAGGCACGCCCGCATAGAGCAACCGAGACCCGTAGTAGTGCCGCATGGAGTGCGGCTTGCAGTAGGTCACCCCGCCCTTCGCCAGGGCGACCAGCCAGATTTGCCGGTAGAAATACGACGCGTACAGGTACCCGGTCCGGGTTACGTTCGGGAACAGCAGACGCTCAGGTCCCCACACGCCGTGGTTCTTGATGTGCCTGCGCAGCTCGAACGCCACGTTCGGCGGAAGGGGCACAACGCGCCCCGGTTCCTCTTCATCCCGGGCCTTGACGTGCCGCCGCTGTAGCGTGCTGTTCTTCCCCGACTCGGATTCGCCGTCCTCCGCCATCTGGAAATCGACGCGCAGAGCCTCGGCCTGAAAGTCGATCTGATCGCGCGAGACCGCCATGGCCTCACCGATGCGGAGACCGCATCCCGCCATGAGCCAGAGCATCGCCCGGTACCGGGGCGGAGCCCCGTTCAGCGTCGCCAGGACTTCCCGGGTGGTCAGCCGCCGGGCATTGCTCTTGTGCTCGCGTATCTCCTTGGCGCGGCTGCCCGCGTGCCGGATCTTCTTGCACGGATTGCGCCCGATGATCTCGTTGACGACGGCCCAATCCATCATCCCGGAGAAGAACGAGAACCGCTGGCGCCGGGTCCGGGCCGACAGCTTCCGATCCTGCTCCATCCACAGCAGCCACTGTTCAATGTCCGCGACCTTCAACGACACGATCGAGCGGGCCTTGAAGAACGGCTCCAGAGTCGTTCTCTGGATCGAGCGGTACTGCTTCTTGGTGCTGTTCTCCAACTTCCTTTGCTGGGTCCACTGCTCCCAGACCGCAGTAACGGGCTGCTTCCCCAACTTGTCGTCCAGGTAGGTCCCGGCGTCGAGCTCCTGCTCCTTCCGCTTCTGGTGGTCGTCGGCGCGCTTCTTGGTCTCGAACGACTTCTGACGCTGCTTGCCATCCGGGTCGTACCAAAACGTCGTCCACTTCTTCGCGTCGTCTTTCGAGCGCGCTACCCATGCTCTTGCCACAGCACTGCCGGCCTTCCAGTCGATGAATGGGCCGCTCCCCGGTCGTGCATGGCCGCCCCGGCCTCAGTCTGCACGGTGACCACCCTGGGTTGTCAACACAGGGTGGGTCACCCCGGGTGGTGTACGGTGGGGGCATGAAGGTAGACGAGAGCGGATTCGAGATCACCCAGCAGCAGGGCAGTTGGGTGATCCGGATGTGGTGGCCGACTGGGTCGATCACGGGAGGCCCGCAGCGCATGACCTTGGAGCCGGTTGACGGCGCCGAGCCACGTGACGTTGCGCGCGGCATCTCTACGACCGTTCTCAGGAGGCTGGACATTGCCGCCGCGCTGAACCTGGCCAAGAAGGCTCCTGAGGCCCAGCGAACGCTTGAGGACCTCTCGCGGCAGGTGGAAGCTACGGGCGAGGCTGCCGGGCGCCTCCTGGCGGCCGAGGGAGTCTCAGAGCGCTATCTGGCGACGCTCACGCTGGCGTACTCCGCCATGGCGGATAGCGGTGCCCCAGCTCCGATTCCTTGGCTCGCCCGGTTGATCGAACGTCGGCCCGAGACGGTCAAGGATCACCTGAAGAAGGCGCGGCGGGACGGCTACTTGGGCACCCTCGCAGGCAAGGCCGGCGGAGAGGTGACCGACAAGGCCAAGGCGGTACTGGGGCTCGGTGGTGAGCAGTGACGGTTGGTTGAACCCGTAGTTCTCGAACTTCATATTTTCTAAAAGCCCCGAGTCACGCTGTCCGAGGACGCTCGCCCGTTGTGGCGGATCGTTCGCCGGTACGCGCGCATCTTCGGCGAGCCCCTGCCCGACGGGCAGGCGGTCTTCATTGAACGGACTGCGGAACAGACCCTTCGGGTGGCCGCCTGCCTTGCCGCTTCCGAGTGCTCCGAGATCATCACGGACGAAATCCTGTCCGCAGCCTTCACACTCGTACGCCGCTCCGTCCAGGACGCGGTACGGATCACCAAAGGGGCCGACGCCCCGAGGGTGAAGCGGCAGCCGCTCGGTCTAGCGGACAAGGTCCGGGCCCGGATCGAACTGAACGTGGACGGGCCACTTCCTCTCAGGTCCTCCCGTAGGTGGGGGCGACCGCTGAAGAGGTCAAGGCACTGCCCGAAATAGTCGTCACCGTGGAACGGTCGGGAAAGACCGGCCGACCGGCCACCGTTTTCACGCTCCGCGGTGACACTCCCATTCACTCAGAGCAGCCGGGCCCTTCTCTCACCCCTCAGCCGGCCAACGCGGAGCGTGACGTGAAGCGCGCCACGGTCGTCCAGATGGACGCCTACCGCCCGACCCCGAATCAAGCCCCGGCCAATCGGCCGGGGCTTGATTCGTTGCTTCGACTACTTCAGAGGACAGGGCAGATGGCGTTCAGCGCGGTTCGGTGAGCAAGTCACTACGGCCACGGAATGGAAGACCTTGCCGCTCAGATAGTGGCCCAGGGACACATCCCCGCCCCACGTCAGCCGCTCGACGGCAGACTTCACCAGGAGTACGAGACGCGTCGCCTCAGCGTCTTGGATGGAGCCAAAACGGGGCGCGAACTGAGCGAGTTGAAGCCCCACCCATTCCCCGGCCTCCTTGGGCTCCTCCCACGTTCCGCGCACCAAGGAGGCGGGCTTCATAAGCCAGTGCGCTGTCTGGAGAGGCGGGAGGTCGGAGTACGGGAACTCCGCCGCCGCCTGACGGTGGCGCTGTCTCACATCTTCCGGACTGGTAGCAGTCGGCTGCTCACCGGGCGGCCGACGAAGCCCCTCCTTGTCGAACGCTGCCTTCTCCCCAACCCATGCGTAGCCGTGGTGATGCACTGCTCTGCTCCGATCCTGGGAATGGCGACGGCCCCGCCCGTCGGCGTGTGGGCGGGGCCGTCAGTCAGGTGGTGCTCAGGGATCAGGCGGAGAGGTCGAACCGCTTGGGGTCGATGCCCGCCGCGTCCAGCTCCGCCGTGGTGAAGCGCAGCGGCTCCGCGTCCGGGCGCTTGCTGTCACCCAGGGCCCACGCATCGGGGCCGATCTTGGCGAGTGTCACGCACGCCTCGCCGTCCGGGTGGGTGCTGCCGCCGCAAGCCTTCGAGAAGGCGGCCGTGTCGATATCGAGCGCGTACAGGTCGGTCATCGTTGCCCTTCCTGATCATCTGACGGCCCGCTGAGGGCCGTCTCCCGCCCCTCAGTGGGCGGAAGTCTTCGTGGCCCTCATGGCCTCGGCTATCTGCTCCACCACGTCGGCCGGGAGCATCCCCAGGTGCACGTACGGGAGGCCGTTGTAGGTGACCGTGGGCCGCATGCCGCTCCAGGCGCTTTCGGGGACTCCAAGGGCAGCCAAAGCTGCACGTAGGGATTCGGCGGCGTCTGTGGCCCGTGTGTGGCCGTCCCGCCATGTCTGCATGTCCATCACGCGGCCACCGCGCGGGTGGGGCACTTGTCGTGCCGATAGACGGGGGCGGGCGCGCCCGAGGTGCGGTCAATGGCCCCTCGGAGGGCCGGCTCCAGGTCCCCGATGGGCCGGTGACAGGCGGAGCACTCGTGTCCGGGCGCGAAGGTCAGGTACTCCCACGCGTCCCGGTCGAACTCCGGGGCCTTCGTCTTCTTCGCCCTCGCCATATCGCGCCCCTAACCGCACACGCACCCTGTGCGGTGCTCGCCGTTACTCGGTGTGAAGACGACGTTAGGGAGGGCACCAGTGAGGCATCCAGGGTCTTGCACGAGCTTGCACGCGAACTAACCGATTGAGGTAATCGCGTCCGAGATCAGAGCCCGGGCGGGGGCACCGTAGACAGCGAGCTTGGACAGCTCTGAGAACGCCTTGGCGTACGTGGCAACCTCGCTGGGCGCCGTGACGTTCACTGCGGCCGTCAGCAGTTCCACGCTCGCTTGACGGCCGTCGAACAGATAGAAGGCTTCCAGGGGCCAGACAAACCGCTGGGCCGTGAAGGGGATAACCCCAAGGCTCACGTTCGGCAGCGCCATGACAGCCAGCAGATAGCCAAGCTGTCCGGCCATGGCGGAGGCGTCGCCAATGCGGTAGCGGAGCACCGTTTCTTCCAGCAGCAGCGCGAAGCGGTGGCCACCTTCGTGGAGAACGCGCGAGCGTTCGATTCGGGATTCCGCTGCTGTCTGTGAGTCGTCAGGGGTGCCCTGAAAGGCGGCGATGGTCGATAGCAGGGCTGCCGCGTACGCCTCGGTCTGGAGCATGCCCGGCACCACGTTCGAGCAGTACACGCGGAAGTGGCGGGTCTCCTCGTACAGGGGGACAACTTCCTCCTGCGCCCGGCGCATGCCGTGGCGGTGCAGCTTTTGCCAGTGGACGTACATCTGGTCGGCTTGGCGGTTGGCCGCGATCAGGTCGTCTGTCTGGTCTTCTGCTCCGCACGCCTTGCACCAGGCGCGGATGTCGGCGGCCGACGCAGGGGTCTTGGCGCGCTCGATGCGTGAGGACTTCGCGGGGCTCCAGTCGCACCGAAGTGCCAACTCATGCCCGGTCAGCTCCGCGTCTTTGCGTAGGCCCCCGAGACGGGCGGCGATGGCTTCGCGGGCAGCTTGGGCGCTGGACGAGGGGGACGCAGACATGAGTGGGCTCTTCGTATTTCGTCAGGTCAGACCGTGAACTTCTCGTGCGGGATGCCGCGCTCCCAGACTGCCTCGAACGCAGCCGATGCCAGCCGTGCGACAGCGGGCTCGGAACGAACCTCCCAGCCAGGCTCGGACCAGTTTCCATCCCCGGAGAAGTGGTTGAAGAGCACGATCTCTCCGTCGAACACCCAGCAGTCGTTTCCGGGGAGCGCGATGTCCGAAGCTTGCCGCCGAGGCAGCCAGCGGACTTGCTCCCCGGCGTGAAGGTTGACCACGGTGCCGGCGTGCTCGTACCGGATGTAATCCGTAACCGGTTCCGATACGACGCGGGCGCGGCGGACGGCCACGCCTCGGGCCACGGTGCTGCGAATCAAATCAACCCATGGCGTCCAGTAGGCGGAGGCCGGGTCAATGTCGCGCTGACCCGTACGCGTCCAGGTCTCGAAGTCCTCGGCCTCATCCCCGACGCCGTACGAGTCTCGCAGCTCCAGGTGCACAGCCGAGTGCTTGGCTGTGGCCAGCAGCTCGTTAAAGCCCGGCTCGTTCTGCGACATCGCACGCCTTCCTGAGCATCGGCACCATACGGGCCGGAATCCGAATCACGGCTTCGTGCGGAGGGATGCCCGGAGCGTGCCCGGGAACCTCGAACGCCGCGCACTCCGTTTCTAGCTTCTCGTCTGGCTTCCAGCCCTGGAGCACCAACTCCCCCTTTTCCTCGTCCACCCATACGGTGGGGGAGCCCTGCTGCCCGGTGTCTGGATCAATCCCGATGAACCGTAGTGCCATGACTGCCTCCGGTGTCGAGTGGCTTACGCCAACTTGCACGAGCTTCGTCGTGGCGGCGCGCGAGCGTCAAGGGGGCGGAAACAGCCCTTGAGCCGGGATGGAACGGCGCACCTTGCTCTGACCAGGGACGACGCGCTAGCGATCATGGGGGAATCCTGGGGTGACCCCCTATGGAAAGGGCGTCGATGCTGGTCAGAGCTGCATGTGCCGTAAAGCACGCAGATTTATGAAGGCACGAATCAGGTCCAGCGCATCGTCATGGCCCGCAACCTGCCGTAGCGGGTACCTGACCTGCAGCGACGCGGCGTCCCCCGGCACGGGTCGGGGGACGTTCGCGCAGGGGGCGGCGGGCTAGGCTGTGCGGCTGTCAGCCGTAGGCGCGCAGGTGGGGCGGAAACAGGCATGTTCACGGAACGCCAGATATCGGCGATGCTCGGGCAGATCGCCCGCCAGGACGACGTCGAGATCGGCCCGGAGCAGACGGTCGGCCGGGTGGCCGCCCTGGCCCACGTCGCGGAGCAGTACGGCTACGCGTACGACCGGGCGCACCGGACCGGCCACAACGGCATGCTGATCCTGGTGCGGATGTACCGGGACCCGCACCCCGCGGCGCGTGCCCGCGAAGCGGCGATCATCGCCGCCCACCCGCAGGCCGGCAACGGCGGGACGGTGCCGGGAATGCGGCCGGGGACGGTCAAGCCGCTCCCCGAGGCGCAGGAGCCCGTGGCCCGGCTCAAGGACAGGATCATGCTCGACGTCATGGCCGAGGCCGCGAACAAGCGGCAGAAGCTGATCGCCTGGGGGTCCTGCGGAGCCATGGTCCTCCTGCTGCTCGTCCTCGGGATGCCGGTCGCCGCGCTGGTCGGCGGCGCGGCGCTCGCGGCGTTCCTGGGCGGCGGCCTCAAGCTGGGAGCGATCCGCCGGCAGCGGATCGCCCGGCGACTGACGGACGCCGGGTTCGTCCCGGTCTCGGACGACCACGGCAGGCAGCGCTTCCTGGAGCCGGGGCGGCAACTTCCGGGCCACGCCAGTCCGTTCGCTTCCTGACCGGGCGGACAACGCGTCATTTCATGACATGTCGAGTGTGCCGAACCCACGGGTGAGCGCACCGGTGGACACATCCGGCACCGGCCCTCGGGCGCCCCCGGATGGGCTAAATTTGGACCTTCGTACGCCGGAATCGGTTGGGGAGAACGCAATGACGGAAGCGATCCTGCTGGTCGGCGGACAAGGGACGCGCCTGCGTCCCGTGACGGTGAACACGCCCAAGCCGATGGTTCCCACGGCCGGCGTCCCGTTCCTCGCCCACCAGATAGCCAGGGCCGCCGCCGCCGGCGTCACGCACATCGTGATGGCCACCTGCTACCTCGCCGAGGTCTTCGAGCCCTACTTCGGTGATGGATCCGACTTCGGCCTCAGCCTGGAGTACGTGGTCGAGGACGAGCCCCTCGGCACCGGCGGCGCCATCCGCAACGCCGGAGCGCGCCTGACCGGCGGCCCGGACTCCGCCGTCCTCGTCTTCAACGGAGACATCCTCACCGGCCTCGACATCGCCGGCCTGGTCGAATCCCACAAGGCGGCCGACGCCGACGTCTCCCTGCACCTGGTCCGGGTCGAGGACCCGCGCGCCTTCGGCCTGGTCCCCACCGACTCCGAGGGGCGGGTGCTGGCCTTCACGGAGAAGCCGCAGACCCCCGAGGAGATCATCACCGACCAGATCAACGCCGGCTGCTACGTCTTTCGCCGCAGCGTGATCGACTCCATCCCGGCCGGTCGGCCGGTGTCCGTCGAGCGCGAGACCTTCCCCGGCCTGCTCGCCGCGGGCGCCAAGCTGCACGGCGTCACCGAGGACACCTACTGGATGGACCTCGGCAAGCCCGAGTCGATCATCCAGGCTTCCGCCGACCTCGTACGCGGCGTGGTCCCCTCCCCGGCCGTCCCCGGACGCCGCGGCGAGTACCTGGTCCTGCCCGGCGCCGAGGTGGCGGCCGGGGCCAAGCTCTCCGGCGGCACCGTGGTGGGCGCCGGAGCCCGCATCGGGGCCGGAGCGGTCATCCAGGGCTCGATCGTCCTCGACGACGCCGTCATCGGCCCGGACGCCCAGGTGAACGCCAGCCTCATCGGGGCCGGGGCCTCGGTCGGCGCGCGGACCGTGCTCGACGGCACGGTCGTCGGCGACGGCGCGGCGGTGGGAGCCGACAACGAACTGCGCGCCGGCGCGCGCGTGTGGTGCGAGGCGCAGCTGCCCGCCGCCGCCATCCGCTTCTCCCCGGACGCCTGATCCCGGTCCGGGAGGGAGCACGGCCGCACGGGCCGCACTCCCTCGCCGCCGTCAGTTCCCGCGGACGGTGACCTTCTCGTCGTTCTGGATCTGCTTCACCAGCTGCTGCACCTTCGCCTTGTCCCAGACGAGGTTGCCGCCGCGCTGGCCGGAGATCGGGATGTTCATCGAGACGCCGTCACCGCCGTTGACGCCCTTCATCGCGAAGAACATCTGGCCCATGTCGTACAGGCCCATGTCCTTGTCCACGATGAGCGTGTCCAGGCCCGCGCCCAGCATCGGGTAGAGCGCGAACGGGTTGAGGATCGTCGAGGGCGTCGCGGCCTGGCTCGCCAGCGCCGACAGGAACTTCTGCTGGTTCTTGGTGCGCTGGAGGTCGGACTCGGCGAAGGCGTACCGGGTCCGTACGAAGGCCAGCGACTGCTCGCCGTTGAGGGTCTGCTTGCCGGCCTTGAAGTCGGCGCCCGACTTCTCGTCCTTGAAGCCCTCCTCGATGTCGAGCTCCACACCGCCGAGCGCGTCCACGATGTTCGCGAAGCCGGCGAAGCCGATCTCCGCGTAGTGGTCGATGTGCAGGCCGGTGTTGTGCTCCACCGTCCGCACCAGCAGCTCGGGACCGTCCTCCGCGTAGGCCGCGTTGAGCTTGACCCGGCGCCCCTGGCCGGGGAACTTCTTGCCGGACTGCGACCCGACGAAGGAGGGGATCTCCACGTCCGAGTCGCGCGGCAGCGAGATCATGGTGTTCCCGCTGGAGCACTTCGCCAGGATCATCATCGAGTCGGTCCGCTTGCCCTCGGCCGAGCCGGTGTGCAGCTTCTTCTTCTCCTCGGCGGACATGCCCTCGCGGCTGTCGGAGCCCACGATCAGGTACGTCGTGCAGTCGCCCGCCTTGGGGCGCTCGATGACCTTGGAGAGGTCGACCTCGCGGCGCACCTTGGAGTCGGCCCAGAAGTAGGTGGAGACCGATGTCACAAGGAGCGCGGAGACCAGCACGATCGAGCCGACCTTGATCCGCCTGCGCCAGTCCGGAGCGGGGCCGGGCCGTCCGGACCCGGACGGCCCACCGGGGCCGCCGGGGCCCGCGGGTCCGCCCGGAGGGCCGCCCGCCGGGTTCCCGTAGACCTGGCCCGTGTTGTAGCCGCTGTCGTAACCGCCGTACGCGTCGTGGCTTCCCGCCTGCTGCGGGGGCACGCCGTGCGCGGGCGGCGGGCCCGCCGGTCGCTGCGGCCGCGGGGGCTGCCCGGGCCGCGGCGGCTGCTGCGGCTGCCGCTGGATGTGCCGCATCCGCTGCGCGCCCTCGGGCTGCGGCTGCGCGCTGCCGCGCCCGTACGCGTCGTCACGACCTTCTGGCCAGTCATTCATGCGCCCAAGAATGCCTTCCCTGGTGCGTCCCGCGACAGCCCGGTCCGCATTCCGTACCGCTGCTGTTGCAGAGCTGATGCCTCACTGACCCAACTAAGGTGTGCGTATGACACAGATACCGGGCGAGCTGCCCGGGAAGCCCACGGCAGCCTCCCGGACGACCCTCAGCCACATCATGACCGCCAACGACACCAACCTCCTCGGGACGGTGCACGGCGGCGTGATCATGAAGCTGGTGGACGACGCGGCGGGCGCCGTGGCCGGCCGCCACTCCGGCGGCCCGGCTGTCACCGCCTCCATGGACGAGATGGCCTTCCTCGCGCCCGTGCGCGTGGGCGACCTCGTCCACGTGAAGGCCCAGTGCAACTGGACCGGCCGCTCCTCCATGGAGATCGGCGTACGCGTCCTCGCGGAGCGGTGGAACGAGTCCACCCCCGCCACCCAGGTCGGCAGCGCCTACCTCGTCTTCGCCGCGGTGGACGCCGACGGCAAGCCCCGCGAGGTCCCGCCCGTGCTCCCGGAGACGGAACGGGACGAGCGCCGCTACCAGGAGGCCCAGATCCGCCGCACCCACCGGCTCGCCCGCCGCCAGGCGATCATGGCGCTGCGCGAGGAGCGGTCGGCCCAGGGCTTCGACGACTGACGTCCGCTCCGGACCGGCCGCGCCCGCTCACTTCCCGCAGACCACCTGGTCGCCGGTGACCACCCCGAAGGTGCCCTGGTACGGGTCCTCGGCGCGCACCGGCACCACCTTGCGGTAGTCCGCGCCCGCGATCACTACGACCGTCCGGCCCTGGCCCGCCACCGCGCGCAGCTCGCTGCCCGGCAGCGCGGTCGCCACCGACCGGGCGGAGCGGTTCCAGCGCGGGTCGTACGTGATCACTGTGCGCTTGACCTCGCGGCTGGCGCCGTTGCCCGGGGCCCGGGTGGTGTCGAACCCGGTGGCGCGCAGCGCGGAGTCGACCCGGCCGCCGAGCCCGTCGATCCGGCTGCCGTTCTCCACCTGCACCCGGACCTGGGGCGGGGGCACGTCCACCGGCACCGCCGCCGGGGGACCGCCACCGGTCCTTCCGGGCCGGGCCGGGGCCAACGGCCGGTCCTCGCGCAGCGCCTCGAACAGCTTGGCCGCCTTCGCCTCGTCCCACTTCACCGTGGACCCGATGCCCTTGACGGCAAAGGAGGGGCTGCCGATCGGCACCGAGGCGAACTCCGAGGAGGACGGGGTGAAGTCGCGCATCGCCTGTCCGAGGGCCAGCATCTGCTCCGAGCCGAAGTCCTTGTCGGCCCGGACCGAGCCGAGGAGGGTGGAGCTGACCTCCTTGAACTTCACCGGGTTCAGCAGCACCCCGCCCCCGGTCGCCTGCTTGATGAGGGCGGCGATGAAGCGCTGCTGGCGCTGCATCCGGCCGAGGTCGGAGGCCCCGTCGACATGGCGCGAGCGCACGTACTGCAGGGCCTGTCCGCCGCTGAGGCGATGGCTGCCGGGCAGCAGGTCGAGGCCGGTGTTGCGGTCGCGCATGGTCTTGGCGGTGCAGATCTCCACGCCGCCCATCGCGTCGACCGTCCTCATGAAGCTGGTGAAGTCGACCTCCAGATAGTGGTCGATCTTCACCCGGGTCATGTTCTCCACGGTCCGCACGGTCAGGTTGGGCCCGCCCTCCGCGTACGCCGCGTTCAGGCGTACCGGGTGGGACCTGTGCGCCGTGCCGGTGACGAGGTCCCGGTGCGCGGGCACCTCCGCGTAGCTGTCGCGGGGCAGGCTGACCACGCTCGCCCGCTCCTTGTCGGCGGACAGGTGCACCAGCATGATCGTGTCCGTGCAGTGGCAGGGCGCCCCGCCCAGGCGGTACTCGCGCTTCTCCTCCGGGGAGATCTTCTCCCGCCCGTCGGTGCCCACCAGCAGGAAGTTGAGGCCGTGTCCGGCCTGCGGCCGGTTCTTCATGTCCTTGAACGGATCCACCCGTTCGATGCCGGTGTCCAGGCCGGTCATCACGGCGTGACCGACGGCTCCGGAGCCCAGGACCGCCACCGAGAGCCCGGCCGCGATCCGTACCCCCCACCGGGGTCGTCCGTCCCGGCGCCGGGTGGGACCGCCGCCTGTGCCGCGCCGGGTGCGCTGCGGCGGGGGCGGCCCGGCTGGACGGGCGGGACGGTGCGGCTGGGGCACGGTGGACACCTCCGCGGGGGCAGCAGGGAGACCAGTCGGGACACTGGCCGGATTCAGCTGATGCGACAGAACAGTAGGCCCATACGATCAGCCGCTGTCCTTACCGGTCGCTCGGCGCGCACCCGGTTCCCCCGTACGCGGTAACGTGACACCGATACCCGACCTTGAAGGACCACATGCCCGCCCAGCAGCCCGCAGTCTCGGTGATCATGCCGGTGCTCGACGAGGAGCACTACCTCCGCGATTCCGTCCGCCACATCCTGGAACAGGAGTACGCGGGCGAGATGGAGGTGGTGATCGCACTCGGGCCGTCCACGGACCGCACCGACGAGATCGCCGCCGAACTCGTAGCCGAGGATCCCCGAGTCCACACCGTCCCGAATCCCACCGGCCGGACCCCGGCGGCGCTCAACGCCGCCATCAAGGCCTCGCGTCACCCGATCGTGGTACGCGTCGACGGCCACGGCATGCTCTCGCCGAACTACATCGCCACCGCGGTCCGCCTCCTGGAGGAGACCGGCGCGCAGAACGTCGGCGGCATCATGCACGCCGAGGGCGAGAACGCCTGGGAAGAGGCCGTCGCCGCGGCGATGACCTCGAGGATCGGCGTCGGCAACGCGCCCTTCCACACCGGCGGCCAGGCCGGCCCGGCCGAGACCGTCTACCTCGGTGTCTTCCGCCGCGAGGCCCTGGAGCAGCAGGGCGGCTACAACGAGGAGTTCATCCGCGCCCAGGACTGGGAGCTGAACTTCCGCATCCGCGAAGCCGGCGGCCTGATCTGGTTCTCGCCGGAGCTGATGGTCCAGTACCGCCCGCGGCGCTCCGTACGGGCCCTGGCCAAGCAGTACAAGGACTACGGGCGCTGGCGCCACGTGGTGGCCCGCTACCACTCGGGTTCCATCAACCTGCGCTACCTGGCCCCGCCGACCCTCGTCTGCGCCATCGCCGCGGGCGTGGTCGTGGGCGCGGCCGTCACCCCCCTGGGCTTCGCCGTCCCGGCCGCATACTTCGCGGCGATCGCCGCGGGCTCCGTACCGGCCGGCAAGGGGCTCGGCATCAAGGCCCGCGCACAGATCCCCGTCGCCCTGGCGACCATGCACCTGAGCTGGGGCTTCGGCTTCCTGACGAGCCCGAAGGCGCTGGCGAACAAGGTCATCGCGAGCCGCCGCCCGGCCGTGCACCGGGACTCCTCGCAGGTTTGAGACATACGGGAGGGGCCCGGCGCGGAGACTGCGTACATCGCAGCCGCCGCGCCGGGCCCCTCCCGTACGCGCACTACCAGGTGAAGCCCTGCTGGATCGGCATGCAGGCGCCCTCGTTGTCGCCGTTGAGCGCGTGGGCCGAGGTCGGGGCCACGGTCGGGGCGGCCGGCGGCGGGGTCGGCGCGGTGCCGCTGCGCCAGTCCTTGCCGACGAACAGGGTGATCCCGGAGACGTCCTCGGACTTCTGCACCGAGTCGGCGGGCAGGCCCAGGGCGGTGGCCACGGCGCCGGCGTCGGCCGCCTGCGCGTCCGTCGCGTAGCGGATCACCGTGGTGTCCTCGGTCCCGGTCTGGGTCTCGGCGGCGGCCTTGGTGAAGCCCTTGCCGGCCAGCAGCGCGGCGACGTCGTTCGCCCGGTTCTTGACCCTGGCCTCGGTGCCGTTCCTCCCGCTCGTGGCGTTGCGCACGGAGACCGCGATCTTCGCGGGAGCCGCGGCCGCGGCCGGGGCCGTGGTCGGGGCGGCCGCGGACGCGGAGGCGCCCGGGGACGGCGAGGCGCCGTTCGCCGGGGTGCCGGAGCCCTTGCCGTCGAGCGCGATGTCCTCGCGGACCATCCGGAACACGTCCTCGGCCTCGCCCGCGAGGGGCTCGACCCGGCCCTCCATACCGATCTTGGTGCTGTAGACCCACGGCATGGTGGTCATGGTGATCCGGCCCGGCGGCACCTTCTTGAGTTCCATGCTCAGGTCGTACAGCTTGTCGATCTTGTTCAGGCCGGTGTCCACGACCATGGCCTGGATCGCCGCCTGCGCCAGGCTGTTGAGCTTCACCGGGTTGGTGAGCTTGGCGTTCTTGCGGAACTCGCGGGCCATCGAGGTCATGTACTGGTGCTGGGCGTGGGTGCGGCCGATGTCGGTGCCGTCCTCGAAGCCGTAGCGGGTGCGCAGCCACTGCAGGGCCGTCTCGCCCTGGATGACGCTCGTGCCCTTCGGCAGCTTCAGGCCGGAGCCCTTGCCGTCACGGGTGCGGGAGTGGACGTTCTGCTCGACGCAGACCGGGACGCCGCCGATGGCGTCCGCCATCGACACCACGCCCTTGAAGTCGATCATCATGAAGTGATCGACGGGGATCTTGGTCAGCTCCTGCCAGGCGGCGACCGTGCAGCCCGGACCGCCGCGCTGCAGGGACTCGTTGGTCTGTACGAGGCCCTTGCTGGCGGGGTGCACCTTGCCGCCCGGCTCGGTGCACTTGGGCATCATCAGCATCGTGTCGCGCGGCATCGAGACCACCGACATGTTGCTGCGGTCCGCGGACAGGTGCAGCAGCATCTGCACGTCCGCCAGCGGCGGGCCGCCGAAGGTGTCCGTGCCGCCGCCGAGGGCCTGGTTGGCCTCGTCGTCGCGCGCGTCGGAGCCGATGAGCAGGATGTTCAGCGGGGTCTGCCCGAAGGCGTTGGGCTTGGAGCCGCCCAGTTTGGTCTCGCCGAGGTTCAGCGCGTCCGTCTGGATACTGCCGTTCAGATGGCGGTAGTACAGGTACCCGGCCGCCGCGGTCCCGAGTATCAGCAGGGACAGCACGGAGGCCACCCAGCGCAGCACGCGCCGCTTGCCCCGTCTGGTGGGACGCCCGTCGGCCCGCCGACGGGCAGCTCTGGAGCCGCCCCGGGGTGGGGGCACCGTGGCGGAGGCGTCCGCCCCGCCGTCGGGTATCTCCTCGGCGGATTGGGCGGTCGCCCCCTCCCCCCGCACGCTGCTGTGCCTCACACGTCCCCCTCAAGATCCATCTTGGTCGTTGGTGGCCGGCACTCCCGGCCGAGTCCCGCTACTTGGCGCAGACCGCCTTGTCCGCCTGCGCCTGCTGCACGTCCTCGGGCAGCTGCTGCGGTGCCGCGGGGGCCAGCGGGGCACCCGCCTGCTGGAAGTCCGGACCCAGCGTCAGCTTCATCGCGGTCTTCGCCGCCGCGTCCGTCGTCCCCATCTTCAGTGCGGTGGCCGGCAGACCCATGATGTCCGCCAGCGCCCGGGCCTGGTCGGCCTGGTTGGGGGCGTATTCCAGCTGCGTGGCGCCGACCTTCGACGGTGCGTTGCCGACGTTGCTGGACTTGGTCACGCCCTTGCTGTTCTGCAGCCAGTTCAGCGTGGTGGAGGCGGCGCCCTTGGGCCCGCCGCCGTTGTAGACGTTCACCCGTACGTCCGCCGCCACCGCGCGGTTGCCCTGGAGCAGCGCGTCCTGCTTGGCCTTGGCGTCCGCGTCGGCCGCCTCCTTGGCGGCCTGCTCCTTCTTCTCGACCTCCGTGAGCGAAACGTCCCCCCGGATCATCTGCAGCAGCGGATCGGCGAGGCCCTGGTTGACCACGACGGTGGCCTTGACCTTCTCGGCCGGGTTGTCGAGCACCGGCAGGGTGGTGAAGGTGATGTTCTTGAGGTCGATGTCCTTCAACTCGCCCGCCAGGTCGGTGAGTTTGTTGATGGAGCCCAGCCCCTGGTCCACGGTCAGCGACTTGGTGGCCGCCTCCGCCAGCGAGAAGAACTTCTTCGGACTGGTCAGCGTTTCCTTGGACTTCATCTCGCGCATCATCGAACCGAGGAATTGCTGCTGGGTCTTGATCCGGTCCAGGTCGCTCTCGTTGCCGAAGGCGTGCCGGGTCCGTACGAAGGCCAGGGCCTCCTCGCCCTGCAGCCGGTGCTCGCCCGCCGGCAGCTTGAGCTTGGAGTCCTTGTCGTCGACCGCCTTCTCCAGGCAGACGGGCACTCCGCCGACCGCGGTGCTCAGGTTCTTCACCGCGTTGAAGTCGACCATCATGAAGTTGTCGACCTCTATGCCGGTGACCTCCTTCACCGTGCGCATGGTGCAGCCCGCGTCGCGGCCCTCCTGGCCCAGGCTGGTGTTGAAGCGGGTCGCCTTCGTGCCCCGGACCTCCTTCGTCGTCCCGTCCGGCTGCTTCGTCGGGCAGTTCGGGATGTTGGTGATCAGGTCGCGGGGGATGGACAACGCGGTGGCGTTGCTGCGGTCCTTGGCGATGTGGAAGAGGATCGTGGTGTCGGCGTGGCCGACGCTCTCCTTGTCCCCGTAACCCTCGTTGCCCGCACCGCTGCGCTTGTCGGTGCCGATGACCAGGATGTTGATGGCCTGGTCCTTCTTGAACCCGCCGGTGCCCGCGCCCGCGATGTCGGTGACGCTCAGGTTGCCGTTCAGGTGGTCGTAGTAGAGGTACGCCGCCAGTGAGCCGCCGACGAGCAGGAAGGCCAGCACCCCACCGGTGACGGCCAGCCGCTTTTTACGGCGACTGCCACCGCCGGCGCCCCCGCCCTTGCGGGAACGGCCGCCGCGCCGGCCTCCGGGCGGGGCGTCGCCGCGTCGCGGCTTCGGCACACCGGGAGAGGTGGGGGCGGTGGGAGCAGACGGCGATCTGCGGGGTGCGGTGACCTTCGGCCGCGCTTGCGCGGCGGAGTCGGCCAGTCGCAATTCGTAGTTGCCGGTGCGGGGATTGAGCACCCACTGGTCTGCGGGGTCGATTTCTTCCGCCCGCCCACGGCTTTGCGCATCCACGGTTGCTCGAATCCTCCGTCGGTGCTTCGCGACGCGCCTCCCCCGGGCGCACGGTCAACGATCCGGCTGCTGGCGCCCGATCTCTGGTCCGGCCGGGCACCGGATCGCTCACCCTATCCGCCCTGTTCGGCCGCAAACCATGCTGGTGACAAATTCCACTCCCCTTATAACGGGGTGAACCACCCATCCCACTCGGTTCGGTCACCGGCTTTTGGGATTGCTTTACCGGCAGTCGGCGTTCCCCGCAGTGGTTCCGGTGAAGGTGGGGACGGGCGCGGGGGGTGTGGCGGTTCCCACGTCGGTTTCGTCCGCGTCCGCGGCGGACGCCGTGTCCGCCCCGGCGGCCTCGGCCGGCGCCGGGGTCGGGGTCGGCTTCGGCGGGGTCACCGTGACCGGCCGGTCCGTCCGCAGCTGCTGGAACAGCTGTTCCGCAGCAGGTTCTACCAATTCGTCCCGATTCGGGTTGGGTGTGTAGGGCCTGCGGGGAACCGTCAGGAACTTAACCTGATCGGTCGGTATGCCCCGCATGCCCCGCACGAGTTCGTACAGGCCGCGCAGCGAGGCCAGGCCCGGGTCCGTGGTCACCGAGGAGGTCGCCGCGTCCAGCAGTGGGTACAGCCGGGTCGGATTCAGCAGCACCCCGTTGCTCTGCACCTTCTTGACGAGTGAGCCGAGGAACTGCTGCTGCCGGCCCATCCGTTCGGTGTCGCTGCCGTTGCCCAGGCTGTGGCGGGCGCGGACGAAGCCCAGCGCCTGCTCGCCCCGCAGGGTCTGGCGCCCGGCTTTCAGCCGCAGCTTCGCCTCCACGTCGTTCACCGGCCGCTTGAGGCAGACCTCGACCCCGCCGATCGCGTCGACCATCTTCTTGAACCCGCCGAAGTCGATCACCATGTGGTGGTCGATCCGGATCCCGGTGAGCTTCTCCACGGTACGGATCGTGCAGGCGGCCCCGCCCCACTGGAACGCCCAGTTGAACTGCGCGAACTGCTCGCCGGTGCGGCTGCCGTCCGGCTGCGTGCAGACGGGGATGTCCGTCATCAGGTCCCGCGGTATCGAGACCGCTGTCGCGCTCCTGCGGTCCTGCGGAAGGTGCAGCAGGATCGTGGTGTCCGAGCGCTGGGTGCCCTTGTCCTGCCCGTACCGGGCGTTGTCCTTGCCGGAGCGCGAGTCGGAGCCGATCAGCAGGATGTTCTGGGAGCCGGTGGCCAGGTGTGCCGGGCGCTCGCGCTCGTAGCGCCGCAGCTCGGCCGCGGCCGAGGTGTCCTCGGTGATGTTCCCGTCGAGCTTGTTGTAGAGCCACCAGCCGGTGGCCGTGCCCGCCAGGACCAGAAGGACCATCCCGAGCCCGATCCGGCGCAGCAGGCGGCGCCGGCGCCCGCGGCCGCGCGGGGGCCGTCCCGCACCCCCTGCCGCGTCGGTGCCGCCCGGTATGCCTGCGCTGTCCGTCACTGGCGTCCGTCCCCTCGCCGCTACGACTCTGGGCCGTCGGCCGTACGGGTGGGTACGGCCACTGCCGATGCTGCCCCCGGACTGCCGGAGCGGCCCGGGGGCAGGGGCCTGTCCAGGGCCATGCGGGTGACAAATCGTCCGTACCTGCTCTTCACCAGTGTGGGTGAAGGGCCTCCGGTCGGCGATCAGGCGGTGTGGGTGACGCGCTCGCTCTCGCCGCGCCGGTCCAGTCCCGCGGGGGAGAGCCGGTCCAGGTTCCGGCACAGCACCACGGACCCGCCCGCGGCCAGCGCGGCGTAGAGCCCGGCCGAGAGCCCCTCCCAGGTGTCGTAGCCGAGCCCGGTCAGCACCCGCGAGCCCTCGCCGAGGCCGAGCTTCGCCGCGTCCTCGCGGGCGCGGTCCACCAGCGCCGACTGCGTGAGCTCCTCGCCGCCGACGACCAGCGCCGCGCCCTCGGGGTCCACCGGGACGAAGGGGGCGAAGCGGTCGCCCTGCCCCGGCACCTCCACCGCGTAGTCGGCGAAGCCGGCCGGCGGCTGCGGGAAGCGGCCGCCCAGCGGCCGCAGTGCGAGCGCCACCCGCTCACCACCGCACGCCAGGGCCTGCTCCAGGGTGTCCGGCCCGCTGACGACGAGATCCGCACCGGCCGGATCGGCGCCGACCTCGGCGACGACCCCGACCGAGGCGCAGGCGAGCAGCCAGACCGCACTCTGCCAGTGCGCCGGGAGCATCAGCGCGAGCCGGTCCCCGGGCTCGGCGCCCAGGTCGCCCTGGAGCAGATTGGCGGTCTTGGCCACCCAATTGGCGAAGGTCGCGACGGACAATTCGACGCGCTCGCCGGTGGCATCGTCGTAGAAGGTGACGAGCGGGCGGCCCGGATCGGCGGCGAGCGCGGATCGCAGCAGGTCGGCAGGGGTGCGGTCAGTGGCGTTCACCCGGCACAGCGTACGCGGGCCCGTCCCTCGTACGGGGGCCGTCGGCTCCTCCGTACGGGGGAGGGGTATGCGCGGCGTGTCGGACGGAGCGTCAGTTCTCGGATGGCGCCGGGCGGTCCGGGTGCTCACCATCCTTTTCATGCGTGGATTCCTTGCTTCCTCGATCGGCGTCGCGACGGCCGCCGTACTGGCCCTGCCCCTCGCGCTCCCCACTCCCGCCCTGGCCGAGACCGCCCCAGCAACCCCCGCCGGGTCCACCCAGTCGCTGCCGCTCGCCCCCCTGGGGCCCTCGGCGACGCGGGCGCCCGGGGTCCCCGGAATGAGCGCCTCCGCAGGCCGCCCCGAGACGCAGGGGCTGACCGCACGCGAGGTCAAAACGTTCTCGCTGGTCGGCGTCGTCTGGGACGACGCGGCCACCGAACTGCACGGCCGGGTCCAGGTACGCACCCGCTCCGTCCGGACCGCCACCTGGTCGGACTGGCAGGACGTCGAGACCCACAACGGCGAACACGCCGCCGACCCCGACGCGGCGGAACGCGGCTCCCGCCCGATCCGCGGCGCCACCGCCCCGCTGTGGGTGGGCGAGTCCGACGGCGTGGAGATCCGCGTCCAGGCCGAGCCCGGCGCCCCGACCACCCGCGCCCCTTCCCGGCTGCCCTCCGGCATGCGCATCGAACTCGTCGACCCGGGCGCCGAAACCCCTGCCACGGGGTCCGACGGCAAGAACACCGGCCCCGAGGGCGACGGCAAGGGCGAGGTGGTGCCCGCCATGTCGATGTCGATGGCGGAGTCCTCCGCCGCGAACGTCCCGCACGCCTCGCTCGGCGCCAACGAGATCACCGCGCTCGACAAGGCCGACTCCACCGCCGACGCGGTCTTCGCCAGTGACGGCGAGCTGACCGCCGCGGCCGCCCCGTACATCGGCCCGCGCCCGCGGATCGTCACCCGCAGGGGCTGGGGCGCGGACGAGGGCCTGCGCGAGCCGGGCTTCGTCTACACGAGCACGGTCAAGGCGGCCTTCGTCCACCACAGCGCCTCCGGCAACAACTACGCCTGCAAGGACGCTCCCGCCGTCCTGCGCAGCCTGTACCGCTACCACGTGGTCAGCAACGGCTGGCGGGACTTCGGCTACAACTTCGCCGTCGACAAGTGCGGGACGGTCTACGAGGGCCGCGCGGGCGGAGTCTCCAAGGCGGTCCTCGGCGCGCACACCATGGGCTTCAACACCAACAGCATGGGCGTCGCGGTGCTGGGCACCTTCACCTCCACGGCCCCGCCGGCAGTGGTGGTCGACTCGGTCGCCCGTCTCACCGCCTGGAAGCTGGGCCTCTTCGGCCGCGACCCGCGCGCGAAGACGACCCTGACCTCGGGCGGCGGCAACCGCTACCCCAAGGGCAGGAACGTTTCGATGAACGTCATCTCCGGCCACCGGGACGGCTTCGCCACCCAGTGCCCGGGCGCGAAGCTCTACAGCAAGCTGGGCACGACCCGCACGGCCTCGGCCAAGCTCCAGGGCCGGCCCTAGCCTCCGGCGGTCCGCAGGATTCAGCCCCGCCGGCGCTCGAGTCGTGGGGTCCGGGGCGGAGCCCCGGGGGCGCGGCCGGGCAGCGCTACGCTCAGTGGCATGGCCGGCCGCTTCGACCCCCTCACCCGCGCCGCCGTCCGCGGCGGCCGGACCGACGTACCCGCGGGCCGCGCCGCCGCGGGCACCGCCGGCTCCGGGGCCAGGGAGCGCCGCTGGACCCCCGGCGGGCCCGTCGACCTCGGGCTCACCCTCGGCCCGCTGCGGCGCGGCCCCGCCGACCCCACCTTCCGCACCACCCCCGACGGCTCCGTCTGGCGTACCGGCCGGAGCCCGCAGGGCCTCCCCGCCACCCTGCGGGTCTCCCGGACCGGCACGGAGGTCACCGCCGAGGCCTGGGGCCCCGGCGCCGACTGGTTCCTCGAGCAGCTGCCCGCGCTCCTCGGCGCGGGCGACGACCCCGCCGCCTTCGTGCCCCGCCACCGCCTCGTGCACGAGAGCCACCGCAGCCGCCCCGGCCTGCGCCTGACCCGTACCGGCCTGGTCCTCGAATCCCTGGTCCCCACGGTCCTGGAGCAGAAGGTCACCGCTGATGAGGCCTACCGCGCCTGGCGCCGCCTCGTCCGGCAGTACGGCGAGCCCGCCCCGGGCCCGAGCCCCGACCTGTACGTCCTGCCCGCGGCCCGGACCTGGGCGATGATCCCCTCCTGGGACTGGCACAAGGCCGGCGTCGACGACAAGCGCTCCGCGACCATCGTGCGGGCCGCGCGCGTGGCGAACCGGATGGAGGAGGCGGCCGCGATGGACCCGCCCGAAGCCGCACGACGGCTGGAGGCCGTCCCCGGCATCGGCCCGTGGACCTCCGCCGAAACCCTCCAGCGCAGCAACGGCGACCCCGACGCGATCACCACCGGCGACCTCCACCTGCCCGGCATCATCGGCTACGCCCTCGCGGGCGACCGCGACACCGACGACGCCGCCATGCTGGAGCTCCTCGCCCCGTACGCCGGCCAGCGTCACCGCGCGGCCCGCCTGATCCTCCTCGCGGGCCGTACCCCGCCCCGCCGCGCGCCCCGGATGCCGCGCGGCGACATCGGCCGCCTCTGACCGCCCCGGCGGGCTCCGGCCGACCCCGGCGGGCTCCGGCCGACCCCGGCCGACGTCAGCTGACCTCAGCCGACGTCAGCCGACCTCCGCGGGCCTCAGCGGACCTGGATGAAGTCCTCCGCGGACCGTCCCGGCCGCTCCGCCGGAGCCGCCGCCGGGTGCCCCACCGCCACCGTTCCCATCGGGTCCCAGTCCTGCGGCAGCTCCAGCACCTCCCGCACCACGTCCCGGCAGAACATCGTCGAGGACACCCACGCCGAACCCAGCCGCTCCCCGGCCAGCGCGACCAGCAGGTTCTGCACGCCCGCGCCCATCGCGACCACGAACATCTCCCGCTCCGCGATGTCCCGCCGCGCGTGCCCGTAGTGGTGCGCGCCGTCCGTCACCAGACACGGCACCACCAGGTACGGGGCGGCCCGCAGCACGTCCCCGCGCCTGACCCGCTTCGCGACGGACTCCTGCGACTTGCCGTCCGCCCGCAGGTCCGCGATCCACGCGTCCCGCATCGCGTCCAGCAGCCGCACCCGGGAGGCCTCGGACTCCAGCAGCACGAACCGCCACGGCGTGGTGTGGTGCGGGGCCGGGGCCGTCACGGCCGCCGCCACCGCCCGCCGTACCGCGCCCGGGTCCACCGGCTCCGCCGTGAAGGCCCGTACGGTCCGGCGCTGCGTCACCGCCTCCCGTACCGCCTCCGAGGTGCCCAGCCGGAACATGTCGTCCGCCGGTGAGCGCACCAGGTCGCGGGCCGAGGAACCCTCGCCCAGGAGGTGGGCCAGCCCGCGCACGACGGCCACCGGCAGCCCTGCTGCCTTCCCCTTGACCAGGTCGCCGGCGGCGGCCAGCTCGTCGGCCGTCGCCACCACGGTCGCGCTCAGCGGATTGCCGTGCGCGTCCGCGCCGCCGCGCAGGTCGTCCAGGACCCGTACGCCGGCCGAGCCGATCGCCACGTCCGTCAGCCCGGTGCGCCACGGCCGCCCGAAGGTGTCCGTCACGACCACGCCCACGTCCACGGACAGGGTGTCGCGCACCCCGGCGCGGATCGCGGCGGCCGAGCCGTCCGGGTCCTCGGGCAGCAGCAGCACCGTGCCCGGGGCGGTGTTGGAGGCGTCCACGCCGGCGGCGGCCATCACCAGGCCCTGCCGGTTCTCGACGATCCGCAGCGGACCCCGGCGCGCGACCACCCGTACGGTCTCGGCGTCGATCGCGGCCTCGCGCGAGTCCGCCTCCACGATCCGGCCCTCGGCCTTGGAGACGATCTTCGAGGTGACCAGCAGGACGTCCCCGTCGCGCAGATCGGGCGCGGCCGTCGTGATCAGCTTCGCCAGGTCGTCGCCCGGCCTGACCTCCGGGATCCCGTCGACGGCCCGCACCTCGTACGAGGGCGCCCGCGTCACCGGGAGGCCTCCGCCAGTTCCAGCGCGGCGCGGGCCATCTCCGCGGTGGCCTCCAGGTCGGTCATCATCAGCGGCACCGCGCGGCAGGTGATCCCGGCGGCCTCCACCTCCGCGACGGCGGCCGCGTCCGAGGTGTCCACCAGCCAGCCGTCGAGCAGCCCGGTCCCGTAGTGCAGGGCGACCGCGGAGGCGGTGGACTCGACGCCCACCGCGGCGAGCACCTTGTCGGCCATCCCGCGCACGGGCGCGCCGCCGACGATGGGGGAGAGGCCGACGACGGGAGCCGCGGCGGAGGCCACGGCCTCCCGGATGCCGGGGACGGCGAGGATCGTGCCGACCGAGACCACGGGGTTCGACGGCGGGAAGATGATCACGTCGGCGGCGGCGATGGCCTCCAGCACGCCCGGGGCGGGCTTGGCCTGCTCGGCGCCCACGGGTACGACGGCCTCCGCGTCCACCGCGGCACGCAGCCGGACCCAGTACTCCTGGAAGTGGATGACGCGGCGCTCGCCGGTGCCCGCCTCGGTGATCGCCACGTGGGTCTCGACCCGGTCGTCGGACATGGGCAGCAGCCGCACGCCGGGCTGCCAGCGGTCGCAGAGCGCCTCGGTGACGGCGCTCAGCGGGTAGCCCGCGCCGAGCATCTGCGTACGGACGATGTGGGTGGCGAAGTCGCGGTCGCCGAGGCCGAACCAGGTGGGCCCGACCCCGTAGGCCGCGAGTTCCTCCTTGACGGTGAAGGACTCGTCTGCGCGGCCCCAGCCCTGGTCCTCGTTGATGCCACCACCGAGGGTGTACATCACCGTGTCCAGGTCGGGGCAGACCTTGAGCCCGAAGAGGTGAATGTCGTCACCGGTATTGCCGATGACCGTGATGTCCGCGTCGGGGACTGCCGACTTGAGTCCGGACAGGAACCGGGCGCCGCCTATACCGCCGGCCAGAACAACAATGCGCATGCGGACAGTTTGTCAGGGCAGGCGGGCGGTCAGGCAGGCACGGACGCCGTTTCGGCAGGGGAGCAGCTGTGCATCGGCATTTCGGTCAGGCCGGGGAAGTAGACGTGCAGGCTGACCGCGCCGTCGAGGGTGTCGTTGACGACCTCGTGGGCGTGGCCGGGGGCGAGGACGCGCTGGGTGCCGGGGCGGTGGCTGAGCCGGCCGCGGGCGGTGTGCTCGGTGAGCTCGCCCTCCAGGACGGTCATGACGCCGGAGGAGGCGCCGTGGTCGTGCGGGCCGCTGCCCTGGCCGGGGACCCAGCTCAGCAGCCAGACCTCGTACCCGGGACCGGTGCGCAGCCGGTGGTACCAGCGGGCGGTGGCGTCGTACCGGACGAGGTGCTCCCAGGAAGCGCGGTCCTCGGCGACGGAACGGGCGAGCCCGACGAACTCGGCGACGGTCGTCGGGTGCTCCCGGGCGGGCTGGAGCAGGTGCTGGACGGCGAGGATGTCACCGGCGATCTGGAGGTCGCTCTCGACCGGCGCGGCGGCGGGCAGGGCGGCGGGAGCGGCGGGGGTGGCGCTGTACGTGCTGTTCATCGTGGGGGATACCTCGACGGATGTCAGTCGTGCTGGCGGTTGCTGCGGGGGCGGGCCGGAGCTCTCGGGAGCCGGGGCTCCGCGGGCATCAACAGCTGCAACAGCAACAGCGAACCTGGGCAGCGCACAGGAACCCACGAATGGGGGTCCGGGTGGCGGCTGCAGGCACTGACATGCGAACAAGGAGAACGGCTGTGGGGCCGGACTGTCAACCCAATGTCCGGTTTGGGGTAAAAGTTTCACCTCATCCGGTTACCGTGCACGGAGAAAGGTTTGTGCAGTGTGCGGCAGGGGATGTGGCGCTGTGTCGGCGCTCAAACCCGAACCCGACATCCGTGACCTGAATGTGATCTGCGCCGCTTCTCGGTCCGGATCGCAACCCCGTCCGGAGGCAGCACGTGGATAACGGGTAACGACGAAATCCTGACATCTTGTGGCGCCAGAGGCATGTGTCATGATTTTTGGCGATATGAACACTTACTGCATAGGCTTGGTTCCGCAGAGTGAATAAGGGGCCCAATAGCAGATCTCGGCTTGACTGCCCCGGAGCCACGCACTTGTAATTTCACTCGTGTCGTTACGTAGCAATCAGTGACGGCATCGTCACGGGGACGCACAGACAGAGCGAGGGGCGCACATGACCGAGCTGTTTCAGGAACTGCTGGTCGAGGAGGCGGACGAAGAGCTCGGGTGGCAGGAGCGCGCTCTGTGCGCCCAGACCGACCCCGAGTCCTTCTTTCCCGAGAAGGGCGGCTCCACCCGCGAGGCCAAGAAGGTCTGCCTCGCCTGCGAAGTCCGCTCCGAATGCCTTGAGTACGCCCTCGCCAACGACGAGCGATTCGGCATCTGGGGCGGTCTGTCCGAGCGGGAACGCCGCCGCCTGAAAAAGGCAGCGGTCTGAAACGGCCGACCCACCACCGGTCAGGCACCTACCGCACATCGCACGACATATCGAAAGCACCACAGGGCGCCACACGGCACCACGCACGGCACGACGCACGGCACGCAAACGGCACCGCACACGGTCCGCCTCCTGCACCTTCCCCGCAGGAGGCGGACCGCTGTCGTGTCAGCCGTTAGGGTGGGGCGCTGTCCAGCAGCCTCCGAGGGCACACCACCCCCGGACCCCCGGCCGGAGGGCCCGTACCGCGATGTCCCTGCACAGCCAGTCGACGGCCTCCTACCAGGCCCCCGCCACACCCGAGTTCCCCCGGCACGTCGTCACCGCGATCCTCGTCGCCCACGACGGCGCCCGCTGGCTGCCCCGGACGCTCGCCGGCCTCCTCGGCCAGGAACGCCCCGCGCAGAACCACATCGCCGCCGACACCGGCAGCGCCGACGAGTCCGCGCGCCTGCTCACCGAAGCCCTCGGCGACGACCGCGTCGTGCACCTTGCCCGCCGCACCGGATTCGGCACCGCGGTCGAGGAATCCGTCCGCACCGCGGGCACCCTGACCCCCGAGGACCTCCCGTACCTCAAGCGCCCCAGCGGCTGGGACCCCGTCAGCCGCACCTGGCGCGACGACGCGTACGACCTGCCCGACCTTCCCCACGGCGAACCCGTCCAGTGGCTCTGGCTCCTGCACGACGACAGCGCCCCCGAACCCGACGCCCTCACCGAACTGCTCCGCGTCGCCGAGGACAACCCCGACGCCGCCGTCATCGGCCCCAAGCTGCGCGGCTGGTACGACAAGAAGCAGCTCCTCGAAGCCGGCGTCACCATCGCCCGCAGCGGCCGCCGCTGGACCGGGCTCGACCGCCGCGAACAGGATCAGGGCCAGCACGACCAGGTCCGCCCCGTCCTGTCCGTCTCCACCGCGGGCATGCTGGTCCGCCGCGACGTCTACGACGCCCTCGGCGGCTTCGACCGGCGCCTGCCCCTGATGCGCGACGACGTCGACCTGTGCTGGCGCGCCCAGAGCGCCGGCCACACCGTCCTCGTCGCCCCCGACGCCGTCCTGCGGCACGCCGAGGCCGCCGCCCGCGAACGCCGCACCGTCGACTGCGCCGGCCGCACCACGGCCGGCCCGCACCGCGTCGACAAGGCCGGCGCCGTCTACACGATCCTCGCCAACAGCTCCGGCCGCGCCCTGCCCTACGTCCTGCTGCGCGTCCTGCTCGGCACCGTGCTGCGCACCCTCGCCTACCTCGTCGGCAAGGCCCCCGGCCAGGCCGTCGACGAGCTCACCGGCCTGCTCGCGACCCTGCTCCGCCCCGGCCGCGTCCTCGCGGCCCGCAGGGCGCGCCGCCGCCCTGCCGTCCCCGCCGCCGAACTGCGCCCGCTCTTCCCCCCGCCGGGAGCCTCCCTGCGGGCCAACGCGGAACAGCTCGCCGGCTACTTCGGCGCCGACCGCGACACCGACGCCGCCCCCGCCGGCCGGCACGGCGGCGGTAGCATCCTCAACGCGCCCGGCGAGGACGGCGACTACCTCCCCGAGGTCGAGCGCTTCGCCCGCCTCAAGCGGCTCGCCCGCAACCCCGCGCCCGTCCTCTTCGGCCTCCTCCTGGTCGTCTCCCTGGCCGCCTGCCGCGCCCTGATCGGCGGCGGCTCCCTGATGGGCGGAGCCCTGCTGCCCGCCCCCGACAGCGGCTTCGCGCTCTGGGGCGCCTACACCGGCGGCTGGCACGCCGTCGGCACCGGCTCCACCGCCTCCGCGCCGCCCTACCTGGCCGTCCTCGGCAGCCTCGCCACCCTGCTGTTCGGCTCCACGCAGGCCGCCCTGACCCTGCTGCTCGTCGGATCCGTCCCGCTCGCCGGCCTCACCGCCTACTTCGCCTCCCGGCCGCTCGTCGCCTCCCGGCTGCTGCGCGCCTGGGCGGCCATCGCCTACGCCTTCCTCCCCGCCGTGACCGGAGCCCTCGCCGGCGGCCGCCTCGGCACCGCCGTCCTCGCCGTCGTGCTCCCCCTGCTCGCCCGCTCCGCCGTCGCCGCCTTCGACCTCGCCGACGGCGCGGAAGCCGGCGACCGCCGGGGCGGCCGGCGCGCGGTGTGGACGTACATCCTCCTGCTCACCCTCACCACCGCCTTCACCCCCGTCGTGTGGCCCCTCGCCGCCGTCCTCGGGACCGCCGCGCTGGCCCTGCGCCGGGCGCACTGGAAGGCGTACGGCCTGCGGTTGCTCGCCACCCTCGCCGTCCCGCTCCTCGTGCTCGCCCCCTGGTCCCTGGGCCTGCTCACGCACCCCGGCCGCCTCCTGCAGGAAGCCGGACTGCCCTACGGAGCCGGCTCCGCCGACGCCCTCGGCCTGCTCACCATCAGCCCCGGCGGCCCCGGCACCGGCGCCGCGCTGCTGCTCATCGGCATCGTCCTCGCCGCCCTGGCCGCCCTGCTGCGCAGCGACCGCGCCTTCGCCGTCCGCACCGCCTGGGCCGTCGCCCTCGCCGCGCTGCTCCTGGCCGTCCTCGTCAACCGCGGCGCCTGGGCCGGCCCCGCCACCCTCGTCTACGGAATCGCCCTGCTCGCGGCCGCGGCCCTCGGCGCCGACGGGGCCCGGGAACGCGTCGCCGCGCGCAGCTTCGGCTGGCGCCAGCCGCTGGCCGCCCTCATCGCGCTGGCCGCCGCCGCGGGCCCGCTGGTCGCCGCCACCACCTGGATGCTCGCCGGCGCCGACGGCCCGCTGCAGCGCCGCGACCCCGTACAGGTCCCGGCCTTCGTCGCGGACGCGGGCGGCGACGACAACCAGACCCGCACCCTGATCCTCGACCTGGACCCGCCCGCCACCGTCTCCTACAGCCTCGTCCGCGGCTCCGGCGGCGGCATCGGAGACGCGGAGGTCACCGCCCGCACCGGCGCCGACGCCCGCCTCGACAAGGTCGTCTCCAACCTGGTGGCCGGCTCCGGCGCCGACCAGTCCAGCCAGCTCAGCGCCTTCGCGATCCGCTTCGTCATGTTCCGCCCGGGCGGCCCCGAAGAGATCCGCCGCGTCCTGGACGCCACCCCGGGCCTCAGCCGCCGCCACCAGCAGGACGGCACCGCCCTGTGGGGCGTCGAACCCTGGCTGCCCCGCGCCGTGATCGTCTCCGGCAAGCAGGGCGAGGCCCCGATCCCGGTCGCCGCCGGACCCGTCGAGGCCCACAGCAAGATCCCGGCCGGGGAGGCGGGCCGCGTACTGCGCATCGCCGACCGGGCCGATGAGGGCTGGCAGGCCACCCTCGACGGCAAGGCCCTCAAGCCCAAGACCCTCGACGGCTGGGCGCAGGGCTTCGAGCTGCCCGCCGACGGCGGCCGCCTCGACCTCGTCCACGAGGACTCCCTGCTGCGGACCGCCTGGTACTGGGCCCAGGGCCTGCTCGCCCTGGTCCTGCTCGTGATGGCCCTGCCCGGCCGCCGCGCACAGCTCGACGACGACCTGCCGGACGAGGAGGCCGCGCTCCCGGCCTCGCCCGGCCCGGGCGAGGCCGGCGAGGGCCGCCGCGCCCGCCGGCTGCGCGCCGAGGCCGAACCGGCCCCCGCACCGGTGGAGACCGCCGCGGACGCCGACCCGTACGCGCAGATCCCCGCGCAGCCGGTGTACGGCGAGGACGCGTACGCGTACCAGGCGTACGGCGACCAGAGCGGCTACGCGTACGAGGCGCAGCAGCCGGCCCCGTACGACCAGTACCCGCAGTACGACCAGCAGGGCCAGCAGGGCCAGCAGGTCTACGAGGTCCCGTACCAGCAGCAGCAGCAGCAGCAGCCGCCGCAGCAGCCGCCGGTCCAGGACCCGGACCAGCAGCAGTACACCTACCCCTACGAGCCCTACCGTCCGTACGACCCCCACCACCCCCACGCACCGCACGACCAGCGTCCGGACGGGAGCCCCCAGCAGTGAAGCAGCGCGCACCCCTGACGCTGGCGGCGGTGAGCGCGGCCCTCGCCGCGATCACCGGCGTCGCCGCCCTCACCGCACCCGCCGCCGACGGCAAGGCGGTCGACGGCAAGGCCGCGGCCGCCGCCCGGATGCCGGTGGAGCGGTCCCTTCTGGTGTGCCCGGGGCCCAGTTCCTCGGAGGTCGCCGAGACCACGTACACGGCCTTCACCCCCGGCGCCCCCGCCGGCGAGGGCAAGGGCTCGGCCCGGCTGCTCGGCGCGACCAAGGACGCCAAGCCGGTGCTGGAGCCCAAGGATCGGGGCAAGCCCGTCGGGGCCACCGCCAGCGGCGCCGACGCACCGGCCCTGACCGGCAGCGCCGACGGCGTCCTCGCCCCCGGCTGGACCGCGCAGCTGACCACCAAGGTCACGGTCGGCCGGGCCCGCGGCGTCCTCGGTGTCGGCTGCACCGCGCCCGGCACCGACTTCTGGTTCCCCGCGGTGAGCACGGCCAAGGGACGCGAGGACTACGTCCACCTCACCAACCCCGACGACGCCGCGGCCATCGTCGACATCAAGCTCTTCGGCCCCGACGGACTGGCCAAGCCCGAGGCCGGCGCCAGCGAGAGCATCCGGGTCGACCCCAAGTCCAGCAAGACCGTCCTGCTCTCGTCCCTGCTCCCCGGAGCCCAGCTCGCGGACGCCACCGCCCACGTGACCACTCGCGCCGGCCGCGTGGGCGCCACGGTCCAGGTCAACGAGGAGCAGGTGGGCGCCGACTGGCTGGCCGCCCCCACCGACCCGGCGGGATCGCTCGTCCTGCCGGGCATCCCGGCCGACGCCGCCTCCGTACGGCTGGTCCTCTTCGCACCGGGCGAGGAGGACGCGGACCTGAAGCTGCGCCTGGCCGGACCGGGCGGGGCGATCAGCCCTGCGGGCAACGAGCAGGTGCACGTGAAGGCCGGGATGACGGCGGCCGTGGACCTCAAGGACCTGACGCGCGGTGAGCCCGGTTCGCTGATGCTGACCCCGGCCGACGCCAAGAAGTCCGCCCCGGTCGTCGCGGCGCTGCGGGTGGTCCGCGGCAGCGGCGCCAAGCAGGAGCTCGGTTTCATCCCCGCCACCGGCCCCGTCGGCACCCGGGCCACCGTGGCCGACAACCGGCCCGAGGAGAACACGACCCTGCTGTCCCTGACCGCCCCGGGCGCCGATGCGAAGGTCAAGGTGACGGCCTCGCCGGGCACCGGCGGCGGCGAGGCGGCCTCCCAAGAGGTCACCGTCAAGGCGGGCACCACGCAGACCCTGACCCTGGCCCCGGCCGGCGGCAAGGGCGCCTACGCCCTCACCGTGGAGACCCTTTCGGGCGGACCGGTCCACGCGGCCCGCACGCTGTCCCTCCCACACGAGGGCATCGCGATGTTCACCGTGCAGGGCTTCTCGGACGACCGTTCCACGGTCTCGGTCCCCAGGGCCGCCCAGGACCTCTCGGTCCTGACCAGATGACCGGATGACCGGATTGACCGGGCGGATGGCCTGATCACGGAGCCCCCGGTGGGCGGTAGCAGGACCTAGCTAGTTCTCGCCGTACCGGGGGTCCACCGTCTCCGGCGACAGCCCCAGCAGCTCCGCCACCTGCTCCACCACGATCTCGTGGATCAGCAGCGCCTTCTCGTCCCGCGTCTTGGCACGGATCTCCACGGGCCGCCGGAACACCACGATCCGGGCGGGCCGCCCCTCGCGGGACTCCGACACCGCGCCCAGCGGCACCGCCTCGTCGTTCCAGCCGCCGTCCGCACCGCCCGGCGGACCGGGGACGTCACCGATCAGGAACTCCACGTCGGACAGCTGCGGCCAGCGCCGCTCCAGCCGCTCCACGGAGTCCCGTACGAGGTCCCCGAACAGCTCCGACCGGCTCGCCGACAGCGGCACCTGCGGAGGGGCCACCGGACCCCGCATCCCGCGCCCGTGCCGGTCCCGCCGACGGGGGCGCGGCTCGGCTGCGGCCCCCACGGGGGGCTCGGCGGGGCAGGGAGGAAGAGGGGTGTCGGTCACCCCCGCAGGGTAGCCCTGAGTACGACACGGGGGAGCGCGCGGCGGTGGAGTCGTCGCGGCCCGGTCAGGAGTGCGGTACCGTCCAACGTCGTGAGCCCTGTACGTCGCTGTTCGCGCACCGCGTGCGGCCGCCCTGCCGTCGCGACACTGACGTACGTCTACGCCGATTCGACCGCAGTTCTCGGCCCGCTCGCCACCTACGCCGAACCCCACTGCTACGACCTGTGCGCCGAGCACTCGGAGCGCCTGACCGCCCCACGGGGCTGGGACGTCGTGCGCCTCTCCGGCACCTCCGGGCCCTCCCGCCCCAGCGGCGACGACCTCGAAGCCCTCGCCAACGCCGTACGCGAAGCCGCCCGCCCGCCGGGGCGCGCGGCCGAGGGCGGCGGTTCCCGCCAGGGAGGCCAGGCCACCGGGGAGACCCGTCGTGGACACCTGCGCGTCCTGAGATCGCCGGATTCCTGACGCTCCGACGGCCTGAAGAGCCGCTCCCGGTTCAGGGTAGGTTTTGCTGAACCGGACAGGACCTTCAGGAGGGCAGGCAGTGGCCGCAGATCTTTCGAACATCGTCAAGGCGTATGACGTGCGTGGTGTCGTGCCGGATGAGTGGGACGAGTCCTTGGCGGAGTTGTTCGGTGGCGCGTTCGT
>NZ_JBIWCL010000032.1:0-100690 GCF_044761485.1 Streptomyces sp. NPDC097617 | reverse complement strand
TCAAGGAACGGACGCTTCCTTTGTACTCACCCTCTCGGGCTTTCCTCCGGGCTTTCGTTCTGTTCTTGCGTTTCCGACTCTATCAGACTCTTTCGTGTCCGACTTCCTCGGCGCTTTCCAGGTTTTCGCTTTCGCGCTTTCCTTTCCGGCGGTTCCGACTCTATCAGATCCTTTCGGGCCTGATCCCCGGTCAGCGGGGCTTGTCTTCGGGGCTGTTGGGCCCTTTCGACGAGTGAGACAGTAGCGGATTCCTTGCCTCCGAACCTAATCGGGGGCTGCGTCCTGGAACGCGGATTCCTCATTCGCAAATACGCATGAAAACGAGCCGACGGAGTGCGTCGTTCGTTCGAATGTGTAGTGCGGGATGGCCGTCCGGGGACCGACCGGGGTCGGCGCTCACTTCGGACAACTCGAAGAACCTTACGGACCGGGCACATCTGTGTCAACCCCTCCTGGGCCCGCCGCGCGAGGTTCGCGAAACTCACCGCATCCTCGTCCCCCTCCCTCTACGCTGGGTCCATGACTACGCATGCGCTCACGTTCAGCCTGTGCTGGTGGGCCGCCTGACGGCGGCCGACTTTCCACGCGAGCACGCATGCGCTCACGGCCGCCGCTACGGCGGCCGTTTTTGTTTCTCCCCCTCCCGGGAGTGACTCGGTCGCCCGACGCGGTGGCACCGACACCACTCACGTTCAGACAGAGGGAGAGCCGGACATGGCAACGACGAGGATCTTCAGCGGCATCAAGCCCACGGGACACCTGACGCTGGGGAACTACCTGGGTGCCGTGCGGCAGTGGGTCGCCGCCGACCACACGCCGGAGTCGGCGCTGTTCTGCGTCGTCGATCTGCACGCACTCACCGTCGCGCACGAGCCGGCGCGCGTACGGAGGCTGAGTCGGCAGGCGGCGACGCTGTTGCTGGCCGCCGGGCTGGATCCGGCGCGGTGCACCCTGTTCGTACAGAGCCACGTGGATGAGCACACGCGGCTGGCCTACCTCCTGGAGTGCACCGCGACCGACGGCGAACTGCGGCGGATGATCCAGTACAGGGAGAAGGCGGCGAAGGCGCAGGGCTCCGGAGAGGGCGTACGGCTGTCGCTCCTCACCTATCCCGTGCTGATGGCCGCCGACATCCTGGCGTACGAGGCCCAGGAGGTGCCGGTCGGTGAGGACCAGCGCCAGCACGTCGAGCTGACCCGGGATCTCGCGGTGCGGTTCAACCAGCGCTACGGGCACACCTTCACCGTGCCGCGGGCCACGCATCCGGCGGTGGCCGCGCGGGTCATGGACCTGCAGGACCCGACGTCGAAGATGGGGAAGTCGCACGAGAACGCGGCGGGGATCGTCTATCTGCTCGACGAGCCCGGGGTCGTGCGCAAGAAGGTGATGCGGGCGGTCACCGACAGCGGCGACGGCGACGTGGCGTACGACCGGGAGGCGCAGCCGGGGGTCGCGAACCTGCTGGACATCCTGGCGGCGTGCACCGGCGGCGCTCCGGCCGCGCTCGCCGAGGGGTACAGCGGCTACGGGGCGCTGAAGCGGGATGTCGCCGACGCGGTGGTCGAGCTGCTGAGGCCGGTGCAGGAGCGGCACGCGCAGCTCGCGGGTGATCCGGCCCAGGTGGAGAAGGTGCTGCGGGAGGGTGCGGGGCGGGCCAGGGAGCTGGCGCGGCCGGTGGTGGACCGGGCGTACCGGGCCATCGGGCTGCTGGAGCCGTAACGGATGGGGCCCGCGCGGGCCCCATCCGTTGCGGGTGTCTCAGCTGTTGCCGGAGGCGAGCTCGCGGCTGCGGTCGCGGGCCGCTTCCAGGGCGGCGATGAGGGCGGCGCGCACGCCGTGCTTCTCCAGCTCGACGATCGCGTTGATCGTCGTACCGGCCGGGGAGGTGACGGCCTCGCGGAGCTTGACCGGGTGTTCGCCGCTGTCGCGGAGCATCACGGCGGCGCCGATGGCGGCCTGGACGATCAGGTCGTGGGCCTGGGCGCGGGGCAGCCCGAGGAGGATGCCGGCGTCGGTCATGGCCTCGACGAGGAAGTAGAAGTAGGCGGGTCCCGAGCCGGAGAGCGCGGTGGCCGCGTCCTGCTGGGACTCGGGGACGCGCAGGGTCTTGCCGACGCTGCCGAAGATCTCCTCGGTGTGGGCGAGATGCGCCGCGGTGGCGTGGCTGCCGGCGGAGATGACGGACATGGCCTCGTCGACGAGGGCGGGGGTGTTCGTCATGACGCGCACGACGGGGGTGCCGGGGCTGAGCCGTTCCTCGAAGAAGGCGGTGGGGACGCCCGCGGCGCCGCTGATGACCAAGCGGTCGACGGGGACGTGCGGGGCGAGCTCGTCGAGGAGCTTGGCCATGTCCTGGGGCTTGACGGTGAGGATGAGGATGTCGGCGCGCTTGGCGGCCTCGGCGTTGGAGACGGCCTCGACCCCGTAGCGGGTGCGGAGTTCCTCGGCCCGTTCGGTGCGGCGGGCGGTGACGAGGAGCTTGGCGGCGGGCCAGCCGCCGCGGATCATTCCGCTGAGCAGGGCCTCGCCGATCTTTCCGGTACCGAGGACTGCGACTGTCTGGGTCATGCCCGATTCACCTCGCCTGGGGGTCCCTCCCAACGGTGGCTGGGGGAGTTTCACGCGCGATACGTATACGGCCTCATCCTTTCACTCGTGAAAGGCGCGGGGCGGGACTGTCCGGCCTGTGGGCGTCAGGGGGTGCGGCGGCGGAGGGTGACCGCGCCGAGGGCGAGTACGAGCACGGCGCAGGCGGCGACGATGCCGGCGTCGCGGACGAATGCGGCGGTCATGTCGGTGTGGGTGAGGACCTGGGTCATGCCGTCGACGGCGTAGGACATCGGCAGGACGTCGGACAGGCCCTCGAGGACCGGGTGCATGGTGTCGCGGGCCGCGAAGAGGCCGCAGAGCAGGAGCTGCGGGAAGATCACCGCCGGCATGAACTGGACGGCCTGGAACTCGGAGGCCGCGAAGGCCGACACGAAGAGTCCGAGTGCGGTGCCGAGGAGGGCGTCGAGGAGGGCTACGAGGAGCAGCAGCCAGGGGGATCCGACGACATCGAGGCCGAGGACCCACAGGGCCAGGCCGGTGGCGAGGACGGACTGGACGACGGCGACGGCTCCGAAGGCGAGGGCGTAGC
Organism: Streptomyces sp. NPDC097617; assembly: GCF_044761485.1. NCBI lineage: Bacteria > Bacillati > Actinomycetota > Actinomycetes > Kitasatosporales > Streptomycetaceae > Streptomyces > Streptomyces sp. NPDC097617. The sequence continues at coordinate 97,551 of NZ_JBIWCL010000032.1, read as the reverse complement.
CGGCGATGAGGTCGCCCTTGCCGAGCGGCATGGCGAGCAGGCGCTCCAGGGTTCCGGAAGTGCGTTCGCGCAGGGTGGCGATGGAGGTCACCAGGAACATGGTGATGAGGGGGAAGATCCCGAGGAGTGACGCGCCGATGCCGTCGAAGGTCTTGGGGCTGCCGTCGAAGACGAAGCGCAGCAGGGTGAGCATCAGGACGGGGACCAGGAGCATCAGCGCGATGGAGCGCGGGTCGTGGCGGAGCTGGCGCAGTACGCGGGCGGCGGTGGCGGTGGTGCGGGCGCCACTCATGGCGGTCATGGCGGTCATGGCGGTCATCGGCTCTGCTCCGGGGTGAGGGCGGCGGCGTTGGACGTGTCGGCGTCGGTGGTGTCGGCTGCGGCGTTCGCGTTGGCCTCGTCGACGAGGCGCAGGAAGCCCTCCTCGACGGTGGCGGAGTGGGTCCGGGTGCGCAGCGCGTCGGGGGTGCCCTGGGCGAGGATGCGGCCCTCGCGCATGAGGAGCAGGTCGTGGCAGCGCTCGGCCTCGTCCATGACGTGGGAGGAGACGAGGATCGTCGTACCGCGGGTGGTGGTGATGTCGTGGAAGAGGTTCCACAGGTCGCGGCGCAGGACGGGGTCGAGGCCGACGGTGGGTTCGTCGAGGACCAGGAGCTCGGGGGTGCCGAGGAGGGCGACGGCGAGGGAGACCCGGCTGCGCTGGCCGCCGGAGAGGTTGCCGGCGAGGGCGCCGGCGCGGCTGGTGAGGTCGACGTCGGTGATGGCGCGGGCGACGGCGGCGGCGCGGCGGTCGGCGGCGGCCCGGCCGGGGTCGAGGACGGCGGCGAAGTAGTCGAGGTTCTGCCGGACGGTGAGGTCGTCGTAGACGCTGGGCGCCTGGGTGACGTAGCCGATGCGGGAGCGGAGCCGGGGGTGGCCGGCGGGGTGGCCGAGGACGTCGAGGGTGCCGGTGACGCGGGCCTGGGTGCCGACGATGGCGCGCATGAGGGTGGACTTTCCGCAGCCGGAGGGGCCGAGGAGGCCGGTGATGCGGCCGCGGGGGACGTCGAAGGCGAGGGAGTCGAGGACGGTGCGGGGGGTGCGGCCGGTGCCGCGGCGGACGGTCAGGTCATGGGCGTGGACGGCGGCCGGGTCTCCGTCGGCCTGGTTATTCATCATCTGATGAATAATGCTCCCGGTGGTGCCGGAACGTCAATCGCCGGGAAGGAATCGGACTGCCGCGCGGGGCTGCTCCGCTCCGGGGCTGCTCCGCCCGGGGCTACTTCTTGCGCTTGGGGCGGCGCGTGGCCGGGTTACCCGTACGGCTGCTGCGGCGGCGGGCGTATTCGACCCGGGCGCTCTCGTACTCGGCGCGGCGGAGCTTCTCGCCCGGGGCCTCGCCGAGGCAGCGCAGGAAGTACGCGATCAGGGAGCCGATGAAACCGATCGTCTTCAGGCCCTTGAGGGCGGCCTCGTCCGAGGACGGGGCGGGGCGACGGCTGTAGGAGGCCCAGGTCTTGGTGAAGGCGATGGAGCTGGCGATCGCGAACAGGACGACGACCGAGATGCTGAGGAAGGGGCCGACGTTGCCGATCTCCAGACCCTCGTAGGAGAGGCGGAGCAGTACGGCGGCGGAGACGGCGGTGGCCAGCGAGCCGATGGCGAGGCCGACGCGGCGCAGGGCGTAGCCGCCGTCGTGCTCGACCCACGTGGTGCCGAAGAACCGGATCGGCTCGGGCTGCGGGCCTGCGGGGGCAGCCGCCTGCGCGGCCGGCTCGGCGGGGGTCTGGTCTCGCTGGTCGTCGCTCACGTCAGCGATTATCCCTCGCCGGGCCGGTCGGGCCGGGTGCGTCTCACGTGTCAGACGGGTCGGACGGGTCCGACCCGGGTGCTCGTTCCGGTCGCTCCTGCCGCTGTGCCGATCCCCCCACGGAACTCGGTACGCGACTCGGTACGCGACTGGATACGCGATTCGGTACGGAACTCAGCAGCGGGTGGCGACGTAGCCGTCACTGCCCGTCCTGACGTAGGCGTCGGACACGAACTGCCCGTTGCCGATGCAGTCCCAGATATTGGTCGTGCCGTAGGGGCCGGAGACCGTCGTACCGGGGCCCTGGCAGCGGATCGAGACGTACGAGTCGTACGGCAGGACCTTGACGACGGAGTAGCTGGTGCCCGGCCCGCTGCGGACGTTCACCCGGTAGCCGGGCGCGACCGGAAACGTCTGGAAACCGGACTCGGCGGCGAGGCTGTGGACCTGGCCGGACTCGCTCTTTTCGGACATGCGAAAACTCCCCCCTGAGCGTTGCGCTTCGCAACTCGCGCAGGGTAGCAGGACCTTGGAGATCCTCAGGGGGCATCGACTAGGCTCCGGCGGGGGTGGTCAGCGGTGCAGTCGCTGCGCAGGGATCGGGCGGGCTTTCCGGAGTACGCCGGGCAGTACCGGCTGGAATCCGTCCTGGGTTCGGGCGGCATGGGGGTCGTCCACCTCGCCACCTCCGCGTCGGGGCTGAAACTCGCTGTCAAGATCGTGCATCCCGAGCACGCCGTGGATCCGGAGTTCCGGGCCCGGTTCCGGCAGGAGGTCGCCGCGGCGCGCAAGGTGAGCGGGGCGTTCACCGCACCCGTCGTGGACGCCGACCCCGACGCCGAACGGCCTTGGATGGCCACGCTGTTCATCGACGCGCCGACGCTCTCCGAGCGGGTACGGGAGCAGGTGCTGGAGCCCGCCGAACTGGCCAGGCTCGGCGCCGGGCTGGCCGAGGCGCTGCGCGACATCCACCGGGCCGGCGTGGTGCACCGGGACCTGAAGCCGAGCAACGTCCTGATGGCGCCCGACGGGGTGCGGGTCATCGACTTCGGGATCTCCCGGCCGACGGACAGCGACCTGCGCACCGAGACCGGGAAGCTGATCGGGACACCGCCCTTCATGGCGCCCGAGCAGTTCCAGCGGCCGCGGGAAGTGGGGCCCGCGGCGGACCTGTTCGCGATGGGCGCCGTCCTCGTGCACGCGGCGACCGGGCGCGGGCCCTTCGACTCCGACAGCCCCTATCTGGTGGCGTACCAGGTCGTGCACCACGACCCCGACCTGACCGGGCTGCCGCCGGAACTGAAGCCGATCGTCGAGGGCTGCCTCGCGAAGGACCCGGCCGAACGTCCCACTCCCGACGCCCTGATCAGCGAACTGCGGGCGCTGGCCTACCCGACGTCGGAGGACACCCGGGCCTTCATACCGAGGCCGCGGCGTCCGCAGCGGGTGGAGGAGAGCACCCACCGGCGGGACCGGATCGGCGGCCGGCCCGCTGCCGCGCCGGTCGTGCCCGCCGCCCGGCCGCGGTGGCGGTCGCGGCTGTTCCCGGCCGTCGGGATCGTGCTGCTGGTGACCGCCGGAGCGCTCGGCGGGTACTTCGCCCTCGGGGCGGACGGCGGCAGCTCGGACGCGCCGGATCCGTCCGCCGTGCGCTCCGCGGCCACGCGGCAGGGCTCCGGGGCGGGCGCCGTGACCCCCTGGGCCGTCCCGGTCGGCGAGCGGGGGCAGGGCAGTCCCTTCCCGGCCTGCTCCTGGTCGGCCGCAGGGCTGTACTGCTCGGGATCCGGGCTGACGGCCGCCCGCCTCGACCCCGCGAGCGGCTCGGTGCTGTGGTCCGTACGCGGCGCGGCACCCGCGTCGCGGTTGACCCCGAACCCGGCCCCGCTGCACGCCGCCGGGCTGGTGCTCGCGGTGGACGACGGCGGGAAGACGCTCCGGGCCCTGGATCCGGCGGGCGGCGCGCAGCGCTGGAAGCAGATTCTGCAGCAAGGTGCGCAGGTGGTGCCCGCGGGAGGGCTGCTGCTGGTCGCGGGCCCGGACGGGAACGTCACGATGCTGGACGCGGCCACCGGCGCCACGCAATGGACGCACCGGATCGGCGGGCCCGGCTCCGTCTGGTTCGCCGGAGCCGACCCGTCCGGCGGCTCCGCCCTGTACGTGTCCACGCAGGCGGCGGACGGGAAGTCCACGCAGGTCAGCGCGGTCGACCCGGCGAACGGCACGGTGCGCTGGCAGGTCCGCAGCCCCTCCCTGCTGGAACCGGTCGGCGCGGCCGCCGGCGGGCTGTACCTGCTGGAGGGCGACTCGCGCTCGGCGTCCGGGGCGGTGAGCAAGGCGGTCGTCCGCGTGGACCTCACGACGCGTGCCGTACGCAGGACCGCGCTGGCCGCGCCCCTGCTCGACGCGCAGGCCGCGGTCGGCCCGGACGGGCGGGTGTACGCCTTCGGAACGTCGGGCGCGCTGGCCGCGGTCGGGGCGGAGCGCGAGGAATGGCGGCTGGAGACGGGCGTGGCCGTGGGCTCGCGGCCGGTGGTCCACGACGGACGGATCCACCTGACGGCCTCCGACGGGCGGACGCTGGCGGTGGACGGCGGCGGTCGGCCGCTGGGCCAGACGAAGCCCCGGATGGCGGGCCGGCCGGGCGGCTACACCTCGACCCTGCCCGCGCCGGTGCTCGGGGACGGGCGGCTGTTCGCGAGTGCGCCCGACGGGACGGTGTTCGCGGTGGCGGCGGACACGCCCGGCGCCTGGTGACGCGGTGGCACGGTGAGGCGCTGACATGCGGTCGCCCCCGCACCGGAGGGTGCGGGGGCGACCGTGACGTGTCGCGCTGCGGGGTCAGCCCAGGAGGTTGACGTCGCGGACCGCGCCCTTGTCGGCGCTGGTCGCCATCGCGGCGTAGGCGCGCAGGGCCGCGGAGACCTTGCGCTCGCGGTTCTTCGGCGCGTAGACGCCGCCGAGGGCCTCGTGGCGGGCGGCGAGGGTGGCCTCGTCGACCAGGACCTCGATGGACCGGTTCGGGATGTCGATGCGGATCCGGTCGCCGTCCTCGACGACCGCAATCGTGCCGCCCGAGGCCGCCTCCGGGGAGGCGTGGCCGATGGACAGGCCCGAGGTGCCGCCGGAGAAGCGGCCGTCCGTGACCAGGGCACAGACCTTGCCGAGGCCGCGACCCTTGAGGAAGGAGGTCGGGTAGAGCATCTCCTGCATACCGGGGCCGCCGCGCGGGCCCTCGTAGCGGATGACGACGACGTCGCCCGCCTTGACCTCCTTGCGGAGGATCTTGTCGACGGCCTCGTCCTGCGACTCGCAGACCACGGCCGGGCCCTCGAAGGTCCAGATGGACTCGTCGACACCGGCGGTCTTCACGACGCAGCCGTCGACGGCGATGTTGCCGCGCAGCACGGCCAGGCCGCCGTCCTTGGAGTACGCGTGCTGCACCGAGCGGATGCAGCCGCCCTCGGCGTCGAGGTCGAGGGTCTCCCAGCGCCGGGACTGGGAGAACGCGGTGGCGGAGCGCTCGCAGCCGGGGCCCGCGTGCCACAGCTCCATGGCCGTGTCGGTGGCCGTGCCGGAGCGGGCGTCCCACTTCGCGAGCCAGTCCTCCAGGCCCTCCGAGTGGACGGTGCTGATGTCCTTGTTGAGCAGACCGCCGCGGTGCAGTTCACCGAGGATGGCGGGGATGCCGCCGGCCCGGTGGATGTCCTCCATGTAGTACGTGCCTCCGGGCGCCACGTTCGGCGCGACCTTGGACAGGCACGGGACGCGGCGCGAGACGGCGTCGATGTCGGTGAGGTCGTACTCCAGGCCCGCTTCCTGGGCGGCGGCCAGCAGGTGCAGGATCGTGTTCGTGGAGCCGCCCATCGCGATGTCGAGGGCCATGGCGTTCTCGAAGGCCTCGCGGCTGGCGATGTTGCGCGGCAGGACGGACTCGTCGCCGTCCTCGTAGTAGCGCTTGGTGATCTCCACGACCGTGCGGCCGGCGTCCTCGTACAGGGCGCGGCGGGCGGTGTGCGTGGCGAGGACCGAGCCGTTGCCGGGGAGGGCCAGACCGATGGCCTCGGCGAGGCAGTTCATCGAGTTGGCCGTGAACATGCCGCTACAGGAGCCGCAGGTGGGGCAGGCGTTCTCCTCGATGCGGAGCACGTCCTCGTCGGAGACGTTCTCGTTGGAGGCGTCGACCATGGCGTCGATCAGGTCGAGCTTGCGCACGGTGCCGTCGACGAGCGTCGCCTGACCGGCCTCCATCGGACCGCCCGAGACGAAGACGACCGGGATGTTGAGGCGCAGCGCGGCCATCAGCATGCCCGGAGTGATCTTGTCGCAGTTGGAGATGCAGATCAGCGCGTCGGCGCAGTGCGCCTCGACCATGTACTCGACCGAGTCCGCGATGAGGTCGCGGGAGGGGAGGGAGTACAGCATGCCGCCGTGGCCCATGGCGATGCCGTCGTCCACCGCGATGGTGTTGAACTCGCGCGGGATCGCACCGGCGGCACGGATGGCGTCGGAGACGATCCGGCCGACCGGAGCCAGGTGGGTGTGCCCGGGGACGAACTCGGTGAAGGAGTTGGCGACCGCGACGATCGGCTTGCCGATGTCCGCGCTCGCTACGCCCGACGCGCGCATCAGCGCACGCGCGCCTGCCATGTTGCGGCCGTGGGTGACGGTGCGGGACCTCAGCTCGGGCATGCGGTTTCACTCCCCATGAGTGCGGCTGTACGGTCAGCCGCGACTGCGGATATGGCTCAGCTACGAGGCTACGCCCACCGCCCGCGATCCGGACACCGCGTCCGGATGCCGGGACGGCCGGCTCATTCCTCGGTCAGGTACCGCTGGAGCGTGGGAGCCACCAGGGCGATGATCTCCTCCGGGTCGGCGGATGCCAGGGGCTCCACCTGGACCACGTAGCGCAGGATCGCGATGCCCACCATGTGGGAGGCCGCGAGCTCGGCGCGGAAGGTCGGCTCGGGGACATCGAGGTCGGCGGCCACCCGCTCCAGGACCCGCCGCAGCACCAGCCCGCGCAGCACCTTCGCGGCGGCCTCGTGCGTGAGCGCCGAACGGATCACGGCGAGGAGCGGGACCCGGGTGACCGGGTTCTCCCAGATGCCCAGGAAGTAGCGGGCGAGGCGCTCGCCGATGCCGTCCGGACCCTCGCCGACGATGGTGGGGACCACCAGGGCGGGCTCGAAGCTGACCTCGATGGCGGCGGCGAAGAGATCGTCCTTGCTGCCGAAGTAGTGGTGGACCAGCGCCGGGTCGACGCCGGCGACCTTCGCGATACCGCGCACGGACGTCTTGTCGTACCCGCGCTCCGCGAACACCTCGCGGGCGGCGAGGCGGATGCGCTCCTGCGTGCCGGGGCCGTCGTCGGCCTCGTCCTGCCGGGGGCGGCCGGGGCCACGCCGGCGCGGCTTCGGCGCGTCCGGGGTGTCGGTCATGGGCGGCGGACCCCGTCGCGCTCGGTGGTCGTTCCGCGGGCGGCGGTGGCGAGGTGCAGGCGCGTGAAGGCCAGCGCCTCGGCGAGATCGGCCTCGCGCTCGGCGGAGGACATCGCCCGGCGGGTGTTCACCTCGATCACCACGTGCCCGTCGAACGAGGTCCGCGCGAGGCGCTCCAGAAGCTCGGCACAGGGCTGCGTACCGCGGCCCGGCACCAGGTGCTCGTCCTTGGCCGATCCGTTCCCGTCGGCGAGGTGGACGTGCGCGAGCCGGTCGCCCATCCGGTCGATCATCGCGGTGGCGTCGGTCCGGGCGGTCGCGGTGTGCGACAGGTCGACGGTGAAGTGCCGGTAGTCGTCCTTGGTCACGTCCCACTCGGGGGCGTACGCGAGCATCTCGCGGTCGCGGTAGCGCCACGGGTACATGTTCTCCACGGCGAACCGGACGTCGGTCTCGTCAGCCATCCGCCAGATGCCGGTGACGAAGTCCCGCGCGTACTGGCGCTGCCAGCGGAACGGCGGATGCACGACCACGGCGCTCGCCCCGAGCCGCTCGGCCGCGGCCCGGGCACGCTGGAGCTTGGTCCACGGATCGGTGGACCAGACCCGCTGGGTGATCAGCAGACACGGCGCGTGGACCGCCAGGATGGGCACCCCGTGGTGTTCCGAGAGACGGCGCAGGGCGTCGACGTCCTGACTCACCGGGTCCGTCCAGACCATGACCTCGACGCCGTCGTACCCCAGGCGCCCGGCGATCTCGAAGGCGGTCGCCGTCGACTCCGGATAGACGGAGGCGGTGGAGAGCGCGACTTTCGCGGTCGGGACACGGACTGGTTCTGCCACGGACACAGGGTACGGGCCCAGAACGCCGAGCGACCGTGACGGGGACCACGCGGACGGCGGGGGCGGGGCCGGTCGGGGTCGGGGTCGGGGTTGTGCGCGGGGCGGCTTCGGTGGGCGGGCGTTCAGAGGGTGAGCAGTCGGACGACCAGGACGATCACGGTGCCCGCTGTGAATACCGAACCCAACACGGTGAAGAGCAGGTCGACGGTCCTCGCGTCCCAGCCCACGACCTCGAAACGGCGGGGGTTTTCCGGGTCGTATCGGACGGTGGCGTTCGCTCCCACACCAAAGGCGTGTCCGACCGATCCACGCCCGAATCTGGATGAGTACTCACAGGCGCGCCCGTCCCGGGACGTCCATGCCATGACCGGGTGGTAGTACGTGACGCCCTCGTCACCCTTCATGACTTCGTGGCGGACGATCCGAGCCACTGCGGTGATGCCATGACGGCGCAGCAGGCCGGCACGGCGCAGGCCGTGGATTCCGACGCCGAGAAAAGCTACGCCGACCGTCAGCGGTATGAGGGAGAAAAGCCATTCGCGTCCCATGATCTATGCGACGCGTCCGCCAGGATGTCGGTTGCGCCCTCGGCCGGTCGCCGCACAGCGCCCATTGCGTCGTGGAGCCGGGTCGGCGCACGAGAGCGGGCCCACGTCCGTCCCCGTCGCGCCTCTCCGGCCGCTCCGCCCCCTACACCCCCGCCGCCGGCATGTGGTCCAGCCTGCGCAGGATGACGCCCTCGCGCAGGGCCCACGGGCAGATCTCCAGTTCTTCCACACCGAAGATGTCCATCGTGGCCTCGGCCACCAGCGCGCCCGCCAGGAGCTGGTTCGAGCGGCCCTCCGAGACGCCCGGGAGGGCGGAGCGCTGGATGGTGGTCATCGCCGCCAGGCGCGGGACCCATTCCTCCAGGGACTTGCGGCTCAGGTCCCGCTGGACGTAAAGACCCTCCGCCGAGCGCGCCGCGCCCGCGATGCGCGCCAGCTGCTTGAAGGTCTTCGACGTCGCCACCACGTGGTCCGGCGTGCCGAAGCGGCGGAACTCTCCGACCGTGCGGGCGATCTCCGCCCGTACGTGCCGCCGCAGCGCCCGGATGTCCAACGCGTCCGGCGGGTCGCCCGGGAGCCAGCCCGAGGTGAGGCGGCCCGCGCCCAGCGGGAGGGAGACGGCCGCGTCCGGGTCCTCGTCGATGCCGTACGCGATCTCCAGCGAGCCGCCGCCGATGTCCAGGACCAGCAGCTTCCCGGCGGACCAGCCGAACCAGCGGCGGGCCGCGAGGAAGGTGAGCCGGGCCTCGTCCTCGCCGCTCAGCACCGGCAGGTCGACGCCGGTCTCGGCCTTGATCCGGGCCAGCACCTCGTCCGCGTTCGTGGCCTCGCGCACGGCACTGGTCGCGAAGGGGAGGACGCCCTCGCACCCCTTGTCCTCGGCGGCCTGCACCGCGTCGCCGACCACCGAGACGAGACGCTCGACGCCGTCCGGGGTCACGGCGCCGCGCTCGTCGAGCAGCTCCGCCAGCCGCATCTCCACCTTGTGCGAGTGCGCCGGCTGCGGGCGCGCGCCGGGGTGCGCGTCCACCACCAGCAGATGGACCGTATTCGAACCCACATCCAGCACACCGAGTCTCATAGGGGGAAACGCTACTGCGAGGAAGACTCGGGGGTTGAGTAAGGGGCGCATAGGCTTGGGTTTGTGCCAAATACGAAGAAGGCCAACAAGACCCGGTCGCAGAAGGACGCGGGCAAGGACGACACCGTCAAGGACAGGGCCAAGGCCAAAACCAAGGGCGGCAAGGACAAGGTCGTGGCCGACGAGAAGGGGCTCGACTTCCCACGGGCCTGGGTGGAGTTCCCCGACCCCGCCGACGACGAGCAGATCTTCCGCTGTGACCTGACCTGGCTCACCTCCCGCTGGACCTGCATCTTCGGCAGCGGCTGCCAGGGCATCCAGGCGGGTCGGGCGGACGACGGCTGCTGCACGCTCGGCGCGCACTTCTCCGACGAGGACGACGAGAAGCGCGTCGCGCAGCACGTGGCCAGGCTGACCCCCGAGCTGTGGCAGTTCCACGACGTCGGCAGCGAGAGCGGGTGGACGCAGCACGACGACGACGGGGAGAAGCAGACCCGCCGCTGGGACGGCGCGTGCATCTTCCTGAACCGGCCTGGGTTCCCCGCCGGGGCCGGCTGCTCGCTGCACATCCTGGCCGTGAAGGAGGGCCGGGAGCCGCTGGAGACCAAGCCCGACGTCTGCTGGCAGCTGCCCATCCGCCGCACGTACGACTGGATCGACCGGCCGGACGACACCCGCGTGCTGCAGGTGACGATCGGTGAGTACGACCGGCGCGGCTGGGGTCCGGGCGGCCACGACCTGCACTGGTGGTGCACGTCGGCCACGTCCGCGCACGGCGCCGGGGAGCCGGTGTACGTGTCGTACCGCCCCGAGCTGACGGAGCTGATGGGCAAGGAGGGGTACGACGCGCTCGTGGAGCACTGCGAGGCGCGGCTGGCCTCGCTGCTGCCGATGGCCCCGCACCCCGCGGACCCCGCCTGACCCGACCGGCGCTCTGACCCGACCGCCCCGACCGCCCCCGCCCCGACCGGCCCCCGCCCCGCCCCGACGTGTCAGGTGCCCGAGGCCCCCGACGGGCCCGGATCCGGGTCCGGGTCCGGGGAAACCGTTCCGCCTGAGCCCTCCGTCGGGCTCGGCGAGGGCGTCGGGGACGGCGGAGGGATCGTCGGCTCCGTCGGCGACGGGGCCGGGGTGGTCGGCTGCGTCGGGTCCGGCGAGGGCGCCGGGGTCGCGGGCTGCGTCGGGTTCTGGGTGGGCGCGGGCGTCGACGCCGGGCGGCCCCGGCCCTGGATGGAGACCACCGCGCCGCTGGGGTCGACCCCGACCCGGGCCGACCATGCGCCGACGGGCTGGGCCTCGGGGTCGACGACGATGCGCAGGGTGACCGATTCTCCTGGGGCCAGCGTGCCCGCGGTCCGGCTCGCGCGCAGCCAGGGCGCGTCGGACCAGAGCCGCCAGTCGACCGGGGCGCCGCCGGAGGCGGCGAGGGTGAGCAGGGTGACGGCGCCCTGCGAGGACGCGGCGACGGTGAGGCGGCCGGCGCTGCCGGGGTGGTCCGGGGTCGCCGGCGGACCGCTGCTGATCACCTCGACGGAGACGTCGGAGTCGGTGTCGTTCCGGGCGAAGCCGGGGCCGCCGGTCGTGGTGGCGGCGTTCCCGGCGTTCTCGTACGCGGTGAGCGGGCGGCCGTCGGTCCGCGCGGTCGGGAGCTCGGACTCGCTGGCGGAGATGCGGGTGGCGTCGCCGGCGGGCTCCCCCGAGTCGGGACCGCCGCGGTACGCCGCCCACAGCGCCAGAACCGGGGCCGCGACGACGGTGGCGACCACGGTGGTGGTCAGCACCCGGGCGCGCAGCCGGTCGCGACGGGCGACGCGGTCCTTGGGGTCCATCGGGAAGCCCGTGCGGTCGAAGCGCGGGGCGCGGCCGCGGCCCCGGCCGGAGCGGAGCATCGCGGCGTGGACGGCGGTGCGGGGGGCGGGCACGAGGGGGAGGGCGGCGGTGTTGAGGCCGCCGGAGCCGGGCCAGGGGCCGGCGGCGCCGACGCGTTCGGCGACGCGGCGGCAGCGGGGGCAGTCGTCGACGTGGCGGACGAGCTCGGCGCGCAGGGTGCTGGAGAGGAGCACGTTGCCGTTGCCGTTGCTGTCGCCGTCTCCGTCGTCACCGGTGAGCCGGGAGACGCTGGGGCAGTTGCCGGTCTCCACGACGGCGAGGGCGGCGCGGGTGCGCTCGACCTCGCAGGCCGCCCCGGAGAGCAGCTCGCGGGCGGCGGCCGCGGGGGTGCCGAGGACGGCGGCGAGTTCGGGGACGCCGAGGCGGTGGCGGACGGCGAGTTCGAGGGCCTCGCGCTGCTCGGGTGTGGTGCCTGCGGCTTCGGGCCAGGCGAGCCGGGCCAGCTCGGTGCGGCGGTAGGCGCTCACGTCAAGGGGGCGGTGGGCCTCCGGGCCGCGCGCGGGGCCGGTGCCGCCACCCGGCGCACGGTCGCGCTCGGCATGCTCCGGCGCACGCCGGGCGGAATGCGCTCCCTGTCGTGCGCGCCGTTGCTCCCCCAGCCGGTGCAGACAGCCCCAGCGGGCGAGCGCGTAGAGCCAGGCGCGCCGGTCCCCCTCGTCGGGGCAGCGGCCGGGGTGCCGCTCGGCGACGGCGAGGACGTCCCCGAGCACGTCGGTCGCGGTGTCGTGGTCGCACAGGACCGACAGGCAGTACGTGAACAGGCCGTCCAGGTAGGGCTCGTGCCGGAACGGCGGCGGCTGCTCGCCCTCGTGGGGCGTGCGCCCGTGCGCCCGGTGTGCGCCGGTGCGCGCTGAGGAGTGTGCCTGGTTGCTGCTGTTCACCTGGCGACCGTAGGTGGCGCGCCGGTGACGGCCTGGAAGCCTTCGCCACTTTTAGTCCTTACGGGTGAACAGATCGGTGAGGAGCTGACGCAGGCCCTGACGCCGCGGGCCCGAGAGGCCCCCGAACGACTCCCGAACGACTCCCGAACGGACCCCCGACCGGCCCCACCTCCGCCTCCGCCCCCACACACACCCGGGCCCTTGGGACTCCACCGCGCCCCGGCGAACCGCCACCGCGGTCCGGCCTGTCAGTGGGGGCGGCTACCGTGAACTCCATGGCTGCCCGCACCGCTCGTTCATCCGCCAAGGACCGGCCGTCCTACCGCTGTACCGAGTGCGGCTGGACGACCGCGAAGTGGCTCGGCCGCTGTCCCGAGTGCCAGGCCTGGGGCACCGTCGAGGAGATGGGCACGCCCGCCGTGCGGACCACCGCCGCCGGCCGGGTGTCGACGCCCGCGGTACCAATCGCGCAGGTCGACGGGCGGACGGCGACCGCGCGCAGCACCGGCGTCGACGAGCTGGACCGCGTCCTCGGCGGCGGTCTCGTGCCCGGCGCCGTCGTGCTGCTGGCCGGCGAGCCCGGCGTCGGCAAGTCGACGCTGCTGCTGGACGTCGCGGCGAAGGCGGCCAGCGACGAGCACCGCACGCTGTACGTCACGGGCGAGGAATCGGCGAGCCAGGTGCGGCTGCGGGCCGACCGCATCAATGCCCTCAGCGATCACCTCTACCTGGCCGCCGAGACCGACCTGTCCGCCGTGCTCGGGCATCTCGACGCCGTGAAGCCCTCCCTGCTGATCCTGGACTCCGTACAGACCGTCGCCTCGCCCGAGATCGACGGCGCGCCCGGCGGCATGGCCCAGGTCCGCGAGGTGGCCGGGGCCCTGATCCGCGCCTCCAAAGAACGCGGGATGTCCACCCTCCTCGTCGGCCACGTGACCAAGGACGGAGCCATTGCCGGTCCCCGTCTGCTGGAACACCTCGTCGACGTGGTGCTGAGCTTCGAGGGCGACCGGCACGCCCGGCTGCGGCTGGTGCGCGGCATCAAGAACCGGTACGGGGCCACCGACGAGGTCGGCTGCTTCGAGCTGCACGACGAGGGGATCACCGGGCTCGCCGACCCGAGCGGGCTGTTCCTGACCCGCCGCGCCGAGGCCGTGCCCGGCACCTGCCTGACCGTGACGCTGGAGGGCAAGCGCCCGCTGGTCGCCGAGGTGCAGGCGCTGACCGTGGACTCGCAGATCCCCTCCCCCCGGCGCACGACCTCCGGTCTGGAGACCTCGCGCGTCTCGATGATGCTGGCGGTGCTGGAGCAGCGCGGCCGGATCACGGCGCTCGGCAAGCGCGACATCTACAGCGCCACCGTGGGCGGGGTGAAGCTGACCGAGCCGGCCGCCGACCTGGCGATCGCGCTCGCCCTGGCCTCCGCCGCCAGCGACGTCCCGCTGCCGAAGAACCTCGTGGCGATCGGCGAGGTCGGCCTGGCCGGCGAGGTGCGCCGGGTGACCGGCGTGCAGCGGCGGCTCGCGGAGGCGCACCGGCTGGGCTTCACGCACGCCCTGGTCCCGGCCGATCCGGGCAAGGTACCGGCCGGGATGAAGGTCATCGAGGTGGCCGACATGGGCGACGCGCTACGGGTGTTGCCGCGGGGCCGGTCCCGCAAGCCGGCCGGGGAGCGGTCCGCGGAGTAGCCGACCGGGGAGCACGATCCCCTGGTCGGAGGGGCCGGTGAGGGGTCCGCGCGCGGCCCCCTCGAGCCGTACCTGGCCAAGCCACGGCGGGGCCGCGGCGCGCGCCGGTAGACTTCTGGATGGTCCGCCCGGCCGTACGCACGTCCTCGTGCCCGCGGCGCAGGGCGGCGCAACCCGCGACCGGAGGAGTGCAGTGGCAGCCAAGGACGGGGCAGCAGCATCCGGAAAGTCGGGCGCGAGCTCCAAGCAGGAGGCCATGATGCGCGCCTCGCTGAGCGCGGTCGCACCTGGTCAGCCGCTGCGTGACGGCTTGGAACGGATCGTCCGCGGCAACACCGGCGGGCTCATCGTCCTCGGTATGGACAAGAGCGTCGAGGCGATGTGCACCGGCGGCTTCGTCCTGGACGTGGAGTTCACCGCGACCCGGCTGCGCGAGCTGTGCAAGCTCGACGGCGCGCTCATCCTCGACAAGGACATCACCAAGATCCTGCGGGCCGGTGTGCAGCTGGTGCCGGACGCGTCGATCCACACGGAGGAGACGGGTACGCGCCACCGCACGGCCGACCGCGTCTCCAAGCAGTGCGGCTTCCCGGTGGTGTCGGTGTCGCAGTCGATGCGGCTGATCGCGCTGTACGTGGACGGGGAGCGCCGGGTCCTGGAGGAGTCCGGGGCGATCCTGTCGCGGGCGAACCAGGCGCTGGCCACGCTGGAGCGGTACAAGCTGCGCCTCGACGAGGTCGCGGGCACGCTGTCGGCGCTGGAGATCGAGGACCTGGTCACGGTCCGCGATGTGACGGCGGTCGCGCAGCGGCTGGAAATGGTCCGCCGGATCGCGACCGAGATCGCCGAGTACGTGATCGAACTGGGCACGGACGGGCGACTGCTGTCGCTGCAGCTGGACGAGCTGACGGTCGGGATCGAGCAGGAGAGGGAGCTCGTCATCCGGGACTACGTGCCGGAGCCGACGGCGAAGCGTTCCCGCACGGTGGACGAGGCGCTGGCCGAGCTGGACGCGCTGACGCATCCGGAGCTGCTGGAACTGGCGATCGTGGCGCGGGCGCTCGGGTACACGGGCTCTCCGGAGACCCTGGACTCGGCGGTGTCGCCGCGCGGATACCGGCTGCTGGCGAAGGTGCCGAGGCTGCCGGGCGCGATCATCGAGCGGCTCGTGGAGCACTTCGGGGGCCTGCAGAAGCTGCTGGCGGCTTCCGTGGACGACCTCCAGGCCGTGGACGGGGTGGGCGAGGCCCGCGCGCGGAGCGTCCGCGAGGGCCTGTCCCGCCTGGCCGAGTCGTCCATCCTGGAACGGTACGTCTGACGCTCGGCCCACCCGCCGCTGACGGGGCTCCGCCCCGGAGCCGGCCCCGGGCCCGCTCGTTCGGATCGTGCCGGGCAGCACCGGCCCGGCACGATCCGAACGAGACGACCTAGTCCTGCTTCAGGACGAACGAGGTGCGGGCCACCGGCATGCCCGGGGCCTTGACCTCGACCACGTAGGTGTCCGGAGCCGCCGACCCCGCCGGAGGCGTCTGGCACTGGTCGGCCGCGCTGAACCGGCGGTCCCAGTCCAGCGACTGCTTGGTCTCGCCCTGCGCCGGCAGGCGGAAGAAGGCGTTGCCCGCGCCCGCCGGGCAGTCCGCCGAGGACCACACCGCCTTGCTGCTGCTCGCCTGAAGGATGGTCAGGACGGCCTGCTTCGGCCCGAGGCCGACCTTGCAGGTGGTTCCGGAGGTGTTGCGCGCGACCAGTTCGAGGCGGGGCTTCTCGTTCGCCTCGTACTCGTTCTTCGCGCTCTTGACCTCCCACTGCAGCGCACCCGGCGCGCAGGTGGGCAGCGGGGAGTCCGCCGGGACCTGGGCGGGGCCGCCCGCGGCGCCGCCGGAGCCGGAGCCGCCGTTCGAGGCGGTGCCGCTGCCCGGTTCGCCGTTCTTGCCCGCGCCGCCCGTGGAACCGCCCTCGGAGCCGGTGGTTCCGCCACTGCCCGTGTCCGGGCGCCCGCCGGGGGCCGCGCTGATGGCGGGCCCGGTGCCGGCCGGACCCGGGGTGATCGAGGAGACGGGGTCGGGGCCGCCCTGGCCCTTTCCGTTCGTACTCGTCCTCCCCCCACCGGAACTGACGGTCCATACGGCGAGGAGCGCGAGGAGCGCGACAACGGAAGCCAGCACAGCCCTCCGTCGCCAGTAGATGGAGGAGGGGAGCGGCCCGACCGGATTGCGCAGAGATCCCACGGACGGAACTTTACGAGAGTTCGCGACCCGATCAGTGCCCCACATGCCGCGCAGTGGGCTCGATTTGCCGATGATCATCCTGCGGGCGCAATCGGGAGCGCCGAGATCCGGCCAAAGGGCTGACGCGGAGATTAATCCGCTTTACGTATGTTGGGTCAGCATGGACCGTTCCGACCCCTACCGCGCCGTCGTCGATTTCGCCCACTGGACACCCTCATGGGTGCAATCGTCCTTCGAGATCTGGACGCGGTACGGGCTCCTGCTCTTCGGGGCGCTCTTCGCCGCCGTCTGGTGGCGCGCACGCGGGCGCGGCGCCGCCCGGCCGGTGGCCCTGGCCGTCCTCGCGCCGGTGGCCACCGTCCTCGCGTACGCCGCGTCGGAGTTCGTGAAGTCCACGGTGGACGAGGAGCGGCCCTGCCGCGCCGTCACCGGGGCCGCGGCCTCGCTGGTGCCCTGCCCGGGCCCCGGCGACTGGTCGTTCCCCAGCAACCACGCGGTCCTCGCGGGCGCCGCCGCGGTGGCGCTCACCATGGCCGTACGCCGACTCGCGCCGCTGACCGTGCCGCTCGCGCTGCTGATGGCCTTCTCCCGGGTCTTCGTCGGCGTGCACTACCCGCACGACGTGGCGTTCGGCCTGCTGCTCGGCGGGTCGGTCGCCGCCCTCGCCGTCCTCGCGCTCACCGGCCCGGCGGCCGCGGTCATCACCGCGGCCCGGGCGGGCGGGATCCCGGCCGCCGTCTGGCTCACCGGCCCCGGTCCGGCGCGCCGGGGGAGGTGAAACGTGCCAGGATGCCGTCTGCCATGACTGCATCCCCCGCTTCCTCCACGGCCGTATCCCCCGACTCCTCCCACGCACTGCACTCCCCCGTCATCGCGTGGTTCGACGAGCACGCCCGCGACCTGCCCTGGCGCCGCCCCGAGGCCGGCCCCTGGGGGGTCATGGTCAGCGAGTTCATGCTCCAGCAGACGCCCGTCAGCCGGGTCCTGCCGGTCTACGAGCAGTGGCTCGCCCGCTGGCCCCGCCCCGCGGACCTGGCCGCCGAGGCCTCCGGCGAGGCCGTACGGGCCTGGGGCCGGCTCGGCTACCCGCGCCGCGCGCTGCGGCTGCACGGCGCGGCCGTCGCCATAACGGAGCGGCACGGCGGCGACGTACCGCGCGACCACACGCAGCTGCTGGCCCTGCCCGGGATCGGCGAGTACACGGCGGCGGCCGTGGCCTCCTTCGCGTACGGGCAGCGGCACCCCGTCCTCGACACGAACGTGCGGCGGGTCTTCGCGCGCACCGCTTCCGGGGTCGAGTACCCGCCGAACGCGACGACCGCCGCCGAGCGGCGCCTGGCCCGGGCCCTGCTGCCCGAGGACGAGGACACCGCGGCCCGCTGGGCGGCGGCCTCGATGGAACTGGGCGCGCTGGTGTGCACTGCGAAGAGCCCCGACTGTGCGCGCTGCCCGGTGGCCGGACTGTGCGCGTGGCGCCTGGCCGGGAAGCCCGCGCACGAAGGTCCGCCGCGGCGCGGGCAGACGTACGCCGGGACCGACCGCCAGGTGCGCGGCAAGCTCCTCGCCGTGCTGCGGGAAGCGGTCGGCGCCGTTCCGCAGGGTGTGCTCGACACGGTCTGGGACGAACCGGTGCAGCGGGCCCGGGCGCTGGACGGGCTGGTCTCCGACGGACTGGTGGAGCCCCTGGACGGAGGCCTCTACCAGCTCCCGCAGACTGCTCCCCGGACCTGATCGAAGCTGACGCCGAGATTCCGCTTCCTGCCGTTAAACCGCAGCTCACGGGGGTTGTTACACAACCTATGGCTGTCCGTGCGTCCACCGAAGGCTGGCTCGCACAGGCCCGTGACAACCCCTCCGTACCTTCGAATCCGTAAGACAGCGGATGAGCGGTGGACGACGGCGGAGGCGGTCTCAGATGGCGCACGGTGAGGTACTCGGATTCGAAGAGTACGTACGCACCCGGCAGGACGCGCTGCTGCGCAGCGCCCGGCGCCTGGTTCCGGACCCCACCGACGCCCAGGACCTCCTGCAGACCGCGCTCGTACGCACCTACGGCCGCTGGGACGGCATCGCCGACAAGTCCCTGGCCGACGCCTACCTGCGCCGCGTCATGATCAACACCCGTACCGAGTGGTGGCGTGCCCGCAAGCTCGACGAGGTCCCCACCGACCAGCTCCCGGACGCCTCGGTCGAGGACGGCACCAACCAGCGCGCCGACCGCGCCCTCCTCATGGACATCCTCAAGATTCTCGCGCCCAAGCAGCGCAGCGTGGTGGTGCTGCGACACTGGGAGCAGATGAGCACCGAGGAAACGGCCGCGGCGCTCGGAATGTCGGCGGGAACCGTGAAGAGCACTCTGCACCGCGCGCTGGCCCGCCTCCGGCAGGAGCTGGAGAGCCGGGATCTGGACATGCGTGCGCTGGAGCGCGGTGACCACACCATGCGGTACGAGGGGCGTGAGCGGTGCGCGGCCTGAACGGCCAAGGTTTGTCCGGAGGTTCTCTGGTGCTGATGTCGGCGGGGACGGTCGTCCTCGTCGGCACAGCCGTGTTCGCGGTCGGGTGCGCCACCGGCGGCACCGGCCTGCGCGACGGCGGCCCGGCCCGCACCGAGGCCGTGTCCAGGACCTCCCCCTCGGGGCCCGCCCCCGAGGACTCCTCCGGGGCCTCGGCCGCCTCGTCGGGCCAGGCGTTGAAGAAGGTCGACCCCGTCGCGCTGCTGATGAAGGACCCCAAGGTCAGCGCCGAGGTCAAACGCGACCTCAAGCCCTGTTCGGGCAAGGAGTACCCGGTGGACGTGAGCTACGGGAAGGTCACCGGCAGTCCCGTCGCGGACATCGTCGTCAACGTCCTGTCCTGCGCGGACGCCCTGGGCCGCGGAACCTACGTGTACCGGGAGGACGGCGGTGCGTACGAGAATGTGTTCTCGGACGAACAGCCACCCGTCTACGCGGAGATCGACCGCGGCGACCTCGTGGTCACGAAGCAGGTCTACGGAAAGAGCGACGCGCTCGCCTATCCGTCGGGCGAGGACGTGATCACGTACCGCTGGAACGGGGAGAAGTTCACCGAGCAGGACCGAGTTCACTCGGAGTACAGCAACGTGGTCGACGGCGGAGTCCCGCCCGCCCCGGTCACGAGTCAGAAGAACTGAGCACAGAAGAACCGAGGCGAGGCTCCCGCATGGCCGAGACCCATGTCCTGTTCGTGGAGGACGACGACGTCATCCGTGAGGCCACGACCCTGGCGCTGGAACGCGACGGGTTCGTGGTCACGGCCATGCCCGACGGCCTCTCCGGCCTGGAGTCCTTCCGCGCGGACCGGCCCGACATCGCGCTGCTGGACGTGATGGTCCCGGGCATGGACGGCGTGAGCCTGTGCCGCCGCATCCGCGACGAGTCCACCGTCCCGGTGATCATGCTTTCCGCGCGGGCCGACTCCATCGACGTGGTGCTGGGCCTGGAGGCGGGCGCCGACGACTACGTCACCAAGCCCTTCGACGGATCCGTCCTCGTCGCCCGCATCCGCGCCGTGCTCCGCCGCTTCGACCACTCGGGCGGCCCGCAGAACGGCGGCCCGAACGGGGCCGACGACTCGGACGCCGAGCGCGGAGTGCTCTCCTTCGGCGACCTGGAGGTGGACACCGAGGGCATGGAGGTCCGCCGGGCGGGCGCCGCCGTGGCCCTGACGCCGACCGAAATGCGGCTGCTGCTGGAGTTCTCCTCCGCGCCCGGCACCGTCCTGTCGCGCGACCGCCTGCTGGAGCGGGTCTGGGACTACGACTGGGGCGGCGACACCCGCGTTGTGGACGTCCACGTCCAGCGCCTGCGCACCAAGATCGGCCAGGACCGGATCGAGACGGTCCGGGGCTTCGGATACAAGCTCAAGGCATGAGACGGTTCACCCTCCGCACGGGGATCCGCTGGAAGATCACGGTCGCCATCGCCTCCGTGGGCGCCCTCGTCACGATCGCGCTGAGTCTGGTGGTGCACAGCGCTGCCCGCGTGTCGATGCTGGAGAACGCCCGCGAAGTGCAGCTGGACCGCGTGCAGTTCATCTCGCGCAATGCCGAGGCCGGCCGCAAGCCGCCCATGGGCGCCAAGCTCAACGATCCCGAACTTCCCTCCGAGCTGCGGCACAAGGCGCAGTCGGGCCGGCGCGGGACCTACATCCAGGAGCGGCCGCAGGGCGGACTGCCCGAGGTGTGGGCGGCCGTGCCGCTCGGGAACGGGCAGGTGCTGTCGCTGCACACGCCGTTCCGGGAGAGCGCGAACCTGCTCCCCGACCTGGACCGGGCCCTGCTGATCGGCGGACTGTCCGCCGTCATCGGCGGCTCGGCGCTCGGCGTGCTCATCGGCGGGCAGATCTCGCGCAGGCTGCGCAAGGCCGCGGCCGCCGCGCAGCGGGTGGCACACGGTGATCCCGACGTACGCGTCCGGGACGCGGTCGGCGGCGTCGTCCGCGACGAGACGGACGACCTCGCGCGGGCCGTCGACGCCATGGCCGATGCCCTCCAGCAGCGGCTGGAGGCCGAGCGGCGGGTGACCGCGGACATCGCGCACGAGCTGCGGACGCCGGTGACGGGCCTGCTCACGGCGGCGGAACTGCTGCCTCCGGGGCGACCCACCGAGCTGGTGCGGGACCGGGCGCAAGCGCTGCGCGCGCTGGTCGAGGACGTACTGGAGGTGGCCCGGCTGGACAGCGCGTCGGAGCGGGCGGAGCTCCAGGACGTGGCGCTGGGCGAGTTCGTGAGCCGGCGGGTCACGTCGCTGATGCCGGAGGCGACCGTACGGATCGTCGCCGACGAGATCGTGAGCACCGACCCGCGGCGCCTGGAGCGGATCCTGGGCAACCTGCTGGCCAATGCGGCGCGTTACGGGCAGCCGCCGATCCAGGTCGACGTCGAGGGCCGGGTCGTACGGGTCCGGGACCACGGGCCGGGCTTCCCCGAGGCGCTGCTGCGCGAGGGGCCCAGCCGCTTCCGCACCGGCTCGACGGACCGCGCGGGCGTGGGGCACGGGCTGGGGCTGACCATCGCGGAGGGCCAGGCGCGGGTGCTGGGCGCCCGGCTGACGTTCCGTAACGTGGCGGCCCGGGGCGGTCTGGAGCGCCAGGGCGCGGCGGCGGGTGCCGTGGCGGTGCTGTGGCTGCCGGAGCACGCGCCGACGGCGACGGGCAGCTTCCCGATCCTGGGGCCGGCGCAGGGCTGAACCGGGGCGGGTCGGACGGGACGGGTACCGGGCTGTGCCCACCAGGGGGTCCGTGACTTAGCATCCCTGGCATGACCGACGGTACGAATCCCCCGAGCCACCCGCACCCCGAGTCCGCCCCCGGGAGTGGCGGATACGGGTTCCCGCCGGGACCGCCCGCCCAGGGCGGCTACGGCTACCCGTCCTCCGCCGGGAACTACGGCTACCCGCCGGCCGGGCAGCAGCCGAACCCGTACCAGCAGCCGGACACGGCAGGTGACCAGTGGCAGCCGGACACGGCAGGTGACCAGTGGCAGCCGGACACGGCAGGTGACCAGTGGCAGCCGGACACGGCAGGTGACCAGTGGCAGCCGACCCCGGCCCCGGCCCAGCCGGGCTTCACGAGGCTGGCCGGTCCGGAGCTGCCCGGCTCGTCGCAGCAGCCGGACTGGGATGCCATGGCCGACCGCTCGGCGGCCGAGCGGCGCAAGAAGCGGCGGTGGATGCTGGTCGGCGGGGTGACCGTACTGGCCCTGCTGGCCGGTGGCGGAACGTTCTTCCTGCTGGGCGACAGCGGTGACGACGGCCAGCCGGACGCCCAGCCCTCGACGTCGACCGCCCCGCCCGAGACGGGCGAATCCTCTCCCACCGCCTACACCGCCACCGTCGCGGGCGACGACACCCTGCTGCGCGACAGCTACGGCAAGACGGGCATCCGGCTGGGCCCCGACCTCAAGGTCGGCCCGCTGGGCAAGCGGTTCCAGGTCGTCGGCAAGGGCAACGCGAACTCGTGGGCGCAGTCCGCCGAGCCGGTCGTGGACGTGACCAAGAGCTTCACCCTCACGGCCCGGGCCTACAACTCCGCCACCAAGGGCTCGCGGATCATCATGAGCCAGGGCGACGGGGAGTCGTTCTCCTTCGAGCTCGGCGTGAACGAGGTGAACGGCAAGCAGGCCTGGATCTTCCGCGTGCAGACCGGCGACCAGGGCGCCGAGGCCACGACGAAAACCGTCGCCGTGGAGGGGCTCAGCATGGTGAAGACCCCCACGCTGCTGATGGCCACCTACGACGCCGAGAAGAAGGCCATCGCCCTTTACGTGGACGGCAAGGCGGCCGGCGAGACCCCGGTACCGCCCATCTGGCAGGCTCCCGGTCCGCTCCAGCTCGGCCGGTCCAGGCACCACAACATCTGGACCGGTGCGTGGCAGGGTGCCCTGCACAACATCAAGGTCTACAACATGGCCTTCACGGCGGAGCAGGCCGCCGGGTACAACGAAGGGAAGCTCTCCCCCGCGCCGAAGCCGACCCATGCCTGGCTGCTCACCTGATCGGTGAGCAGGGCGGGTCGGCCGGTACGACGTGCGCCGCGGGGCGGCGGTGAATCAGGGTCGAGCGGGGTGGATCAGATCCGGCGGATCAGATGCTGACGCCGTTGGTGCGCAGGAAGGCCACCGGGTTGACGGCGGAGCCGTAGTTCGGGGTGGTGCGGATCTCGAAGTGCAGGTGCGGGCCGCTGGAGTTGCCGGTGTTGCCGGACAGGGCGATCCGCTGCGACGCCTTGAGCTTCTGGCCGATCTTGACCTGAATCTTCGAGAGGTGCGCGTACTGCGAGTACGTGTTGTTGGCGTGCTTGATCACGATGGCGTTGCCGTACGCGGGGCCGTCGCCGCCGCCGTTCGGGCCGGCCTTGACGACCACGCCGGCGGCCGCGGCCTTGACCGGGGTGCCGATCGGGGCGGCGAAGTCCTGGCCGGAGTGCTTGTGGGACCACATGTTGCCGCCCTTGCCGAAGGTGGCGGACAGCGTGTACTTCTCCAGCGGCTTGTCCCAGAGACCGGTCTTCGCGGCACCCGCGGCGCCGGCAGCGCCGGCCGCCTTGGCGGTGACGGCGGTCTGCGGGGCGTCTGCGAACGCGGCGGTCGTGCCCGCCCCGAGGGCCAGCACCGCACCGAGAGCGGTGGTGCCGACAGCGATACGGGTACGACGGGTGTTGACGCGCTTCGCGAACATGTGCAGACCTCCGGGGCCGGGGACAAGGGGGGTTTCACACCTGTAAGAGGCATGAAGTGACCCGGCACGATGAAGCGAGTGCCGGGCTGGCTCATCCTTGGTAACCCGAGCCCCCGTACTTCCCCAAACCTCCCGATTACTACCCGAACTCGTAGCGACGTCCGGGCTCTCCGGCCTGTTGACGGCGGTTTTCCAGGGGCGAAGGTCCTGCTGCGGGGTCCATTTGATCTACGAATCAACCTAGTACGTCCAGTTTGTCCTGTGCGGCTTGTCACCGGCCCTGGAACACCGGCCCCGGCGAAAGCAGGGCCGATTGCGACCCAGGTCACTAGGCTCCAGCCTCGTGGACGCATCGGTGGTGGGGATCCGGTTGGCCTCGGCGGTCGTGACGCCCCTCGTCAGGAAGCTCTTCCGGCAGGAGGGGGCGGGCGCGGGCCTGGTGGACCGGCCGCTGCGGATCTCCTCCTACGTGGCGTGGCGCGAGAAACGCGGCCTCGACCAGGCGGACCTGCGCAAACTCGCCGACCACCTGGTGAAGGAAGCCTTACGGGCCCCCGGGGAACAGCCCCTGCCGCCCGGCGAGGAAACGGGCGTGGCGGCCGCCCTCGCCGCCACCCTGCACGCCCTGGGCGACCTCGCCCTCTCCGACGTGGAGGCCGTGCGCCTCGGACCGCAGGCCTTCGCCCGCAGGCTCCGGGCCGCCGCCCCGCACCCCGGGCTCTCCCGGGACGCCGAGCACTTCCACGCACGCCTGGTGGACCTGGCCTGCCTGCACATCCTGAACTTCTTCACCCAGCGCTCCACCTTCATGGCCGCGACCCTGGTCGAGCAGAGCCGGCTGCACGCCGAGACCATCGCCAAGGTGGACGAGCTGCTCACCCGGGTCCCCCGGCAGGACGGCCGCGACACCGCCTTCGAGGCCCGGTACCTGGACTATCTGGCCCGGCGGCACGGCACCCTCACCATCTTCGGCCTCGACCTGGAGCCGGGCTCCTCCCACTGGCCGCTGGACACCGCCTACGTGAGCCTGGAGGTCTCCCCCACCCCCGGAGCCGGGGGTGGGGCGGGCTCCGGGACGGGCCCGGGGACGGGCTCCGCGGCTCGGGCCGAGACGCTCCCCGTCCCCTACCCCCTGCCCGCCGACCGGCTGCTGGCACAGCACCACCGCGTCCTGCTGCGCGGCGAGGCCGGATCCGGCAAGACCACCCTCATCCAGTGGCTGGCCGTTTCCGCCGCCCGGGAACCCGGCGCGGGGATCATCCCGTTCGTCCTGCCGCTGCGCACCCTGACCCGGCACGGCGAGCGGCTGCCCGCACCCCGCGACTTCCTCGCCGGCTCCCCGCTGGCCGGGGAGGCCCCGGACGGCTGGGAGGTCCGGGTCCTGCGCGACGGACACGCCCTGCTGCTGGTCGACGGCATCGACGAGATCCCGGAGGCCGAGCGGAACCGCGCCCGCGACTGGCTCGCCGACCTGATCACCGCCTGTCCGGGCAACCGCTGGCTGGTGACCTCCCGCCCCACGGCGGTCCGGCAGGACTGGCTGGCCGCCGTGGACTTCACCGAGGTGGTCCTCACCCCGATGAGCCCGGCGAACGTACGGGCCTTCATCGAGCGCTGGCACTCGGCCGCCGACCACGCCCCGCCGGAGTACCGGGAGCAGCTGCTGGACTCCGTCGCCAGGAAGCCGGACCTGGCCAGGCTGGCCACCAATCCGCTGCTGTGCGGGATGATCTGCGCCCTGCACCGGGAACGCCGGGGATTCCTGCCCACCGGCCGCAAGGAGCTGTACGCGGCCGCCCTGTCGATGCTCCTGCACCGCCGGGACCGCGAGCGCGGCCTGCGGCTGCCGGAACTGGCCGAGGAGCCCCAGCTCCAGCTGCTCCAGCGGCTCGCGTACTGGCTGATCCGCAACGGCCGTACGGAAATGGACCGCTCCCGCGCCGAGGCGCTGATCGAGGACGCGCTGCCCGCCGTGCCGGCCGCCGAAGTGCTCGGCGAGGCACCGGCCGTCTTCGCGCACTTCCTGGAGCGCACCGGCCTGCTGCGGGCCCCGACGGACGACACCGTCGAGTTCGTCCACCGCACCTTCCAGGACTTCCTGGGGGCCCGGGCCGCCCTGGACGAGGGCAGCCTCGGCGAGCTGACCGGCCACGCGGAGGACGACCAGTGGGAGGACGTCATCCGCATGGCGGTGGCCCAGGGCCGCCCTCGCGACCGCGTCGAGATCATCCGGGCCCTGCTGGACCGTGGCCCCAACCGGTCCGTGCTCCTCGCCTACGCCTCCCTCCAGTACGCGGCGGAACTCAACCCCGCGCTGCGCGCCGAGGCCGAGTCCGCCGTGCGGCACCTGCTGCCGCCCCGGAGCATCGACGAGGCCCTGGAACTGGGCCGGACCGGACCGCTCGTACTGGAGCTGCTGGCCGACCCTGCCGAGGCGAGCGAGGAGGAAGCCCTCATGGCCATCGCCGCAGCCGGCGAGACACTCTCGGATCTGGCGATCCCCTATCTGGCGGGCTTCCGCGACACACCGTCGCCCGCGGTCCACCACGCCCTGGTCTCGCTGTGGGGCCGCTTCGACGCCCGGGAGTACGCCCGGGAAGTGATCGAACACCTCCGCCATGATCCGCACGCCCTACAGCTCCTGCGTGATACCCAGGCCGACGCCCTGCACGCGTTCGCGCGGCCGCCGGGGCTCATCGTGCGCGATGCGGTGTCCGTCCGCGCCCTGTCCGCGCTGTGCTCCCGCGTCCAGGTGGTGAGTCTGGGCCTGTTCCATCTCGGAGAGCTCCGCGACCTGGAATTCCTGCGCGGACAGGGTTCGCTCGAGGTGCTGGAAATCAACCGGTGCCTCGGGCTCACCGATGTGACGGCCCTCCACGGCCTGCCGATGCGGGTCGCCCGCCTCCGCATGTCCGTGCCGGGCCTGCACGAGGCCATCGCGAGCTGGCCCCGCCTGCGTTCGCTGGAGCTGTATTCGCCGTATCCCTGGTCGGCTCGCGACCTTGCGCCCGGAGCGGATCTCGAATCCCTGATCCTGGACACCGCCGCGGTGCAGCTGGAGGGCCTCAGCCGACATTCGGGTCTGCGCATCCTGAACCTCGGCCACCGTTGGAGGCCTGCCGGCCCGGCGGACTGGGCCGAGCTGTCCCGGCTGGATCAGCTGGAGGAGCTGGCCGTGTCGGACGAGGTCATGGCGAGCCTGGTCGAGCACCTGCGGCTGCCGTCGCTGCGAACCCTGCGGCTGTACGGGGACGACCTGTCGCCGGATCTGGAGGAGCGGTTGGCTCAGCGCTTTCCCGAGACCGACGTCGAGTCCTTCTACATGGTGTACGAGCAGTGACCCCGTGACGGAAAAGGGGCGGCCCCGGGACTGTTCAGTCCCGGGGCCGCCCCTTTGGTGCCGTGTCGCGCCTACGCGCCCTTCGACAGGTCCGGGCCGGAGCCCGTGGCCTCGATCGGGGGGAGGTCCGGCATGGCCGACTTCTCCTCGCCGCGGAAGGTGAACTTGGCTTCCTCGCCCTCACCCTCCTTGCCGACGACCACGATCTGACCGGGACGCAGCTCGCCGAAGAGGATCTTCTCCGAGAGCATGTCCTCGATCTCGCGCTGGATGGTCCGGCGCAGCGGGCGGGCGCCCATGATCGGGTCGTAGCCGCGCTTGGCGAGCAGGAGCTTCGCGTCACCGCTCAGCTCGATGCCCATGTCGCGGTCCTTGAGGCGATCGTCAACCTTGGCGATCATGAGGTCGACGATCTGGATGATGTCTTCCTCGGTCAGCTGGTGGAAGACGACCGTGTCGTCGACACGGTTGAGGAACTCGGGCCGGAAGTGCTGCTTGAGCTCTTCGTTGACCTTCGCCTTCATCCGGTCGTATCCGGACTTGGTGTCTCCCTGCGCCGCGAAGCCCAGGTTGAAGCCCTTCGAGATGTCCCGCGTACCCAGGTTGGTCGTCATGATGATGACCGTGTTCTTGAAGTCCACGACCCGGCCCTGGGAGTCGGTCAGACGACCGTCCTCCAGGATCTGGAGAAGGGAATTGAAGATATCCGGGTGGGCCTTCTCGACCTCGTCGAAGAGGACGACGGAGAACGGCTTCCGGCGCACCTTCTCGGTGAGCTGGCCGCCCTCTTCGTAGCCCACGTAGCCGGGGGGCGAACCGAAGAGACGGGAAACCGTGTGCTTCTCGCTGAACTCCGACATGTCGAGGGAGATCAGCGCGTCCTCGTCGCCGAAGAGGAATTCGGCGAGCGTCTTGGAGAGCTCGGTCTTACCGACACCGGACGGACCGGCGAAGATGAACGAGCCACCCGGACGCTTCGGGTCCTTCAGACCCGCACGGGTACGGCGGATCGCCTGGGAGAGCGCCTTGATGGCGTCCTTCTGGCCGATGACCCGACGGTGGAGCTCGTCCTCCATGCGGAGCAGTCGCGAGGACTCCTCCTCGGTGAGCTTGAAGACGGGAATGCCGGTCGCGGTCGCGAGGACTTCGGCGATGAGCTCGCCGTCGACCTCGGCGACGACGTCCATGTCGCCGGCCTTCCATTCCTTCTCGCGCTTGGTCTTCGCCGCCAGCAGCTGCTTCTCCTTGTCGCGGAGAGAGGCTGCCTTCTCGAAGTCCTGGGAGTCGATGGCCGACTCCTTGTCGCGGCGCACGCCCGCGATCTTCTCGTCGAACTCGCGGAGGTCCGGCGGCGCGGTCATCCGGCGGATGCGCATCCTGGAGCCGGCCTCGTCGATCAGGTCGATCGCCTTGTCCGGGAGGAAGCGGTCCGAGATGTACCGGTCCGCCAGCGTCGCCGCCTGGACGAGGGCCTCGTCCGTGATGGAGACGCGGTGGTGGGCCTCGTAGCGGTCGCGCAGGCCCTTGAGGATTTCGATCGTGTGGGGGAGGGAAGGCTCCGCCACCTGGATCGGCTGGAAGCGGCGCTCGAGGGCCGCGTCCTTCTCGAGGTGCTTGCGGTACTCGTCGAGTGTCGTGGCACCGATGGTCTGCAGCTCACCACGGGCCAGCATGGGCTTCAGGATGCTCGCGGCGTCGATCGCGCCCTCGGCGGCACCCGCACCCACGAGGGTGTGGAGCTCGTCGATGAACAGGATGATGTCGCCGCGGGTGCGGATCTCCTTGAGCACCTTCTTCAGGCGCTCCTCGAAGTCACCGCGGTAGCGGGAACCCGCGACCAGGGCGCCGAGGTCAAGCGTGTAGAGGTGCTTGTCCTTGAGCGTCTCGGGAACCTCGCCCTTGACGATCGCCTGGGCCAGGCCCTCGACGACGGCGGTCTTGCCGACGCCGGGCTCGCCGATGAGGACCGGGTTGTTCTTCGTACGGCGGGACAGCACCTGCATGACCCGCTCGATCTCCTTCTCGCGCCCGATGACCGGGTCGAGCTTGGATTCGCGGGCCGCCTGGGTGAGGTTGCGGCCGAACTGGTCCAGGACGAGCGAGGTCGAGGGCGTGCCCTCGGCCGGGCCGCCGGCCGTGGCCGATTCCTTGCCTCCGCCGGTGTAGCCGGAGAGCAGCTGGATGACCTGCTGCCGGACTCGGTTGAGATCGGCGCCCAGCTTCACGAGGACCTGGGCGGCGACGCCCTCGCCCTCGCGGATCAGGCCGAGCAGGATGTGCTCGGTGCCGATGTAGTTGTGGCCGAGCTGGAGGGCCTCTCGGAGCGAAAGCTCCAGGACCTTCTTCGCCCGCGGGGTGAAGGGGATGTGGCCGGACGGGGCCTGCTGCCCCTGACCGATGATCTCCTCAACCTGCTGGCGAACAGCCTCGAGCGAAATCCCGAGGCTCTCCAGGGCCTTAGCGGCGACACCCTCACCCTCGTGGATCAAGCCCAGGAGGATGTGCTCGGTGCCGATGTAGTTGTGGTTGAGCATCCGGGCTTCTTCCTGAGCCAGGACGACAACCCGCCGCGCGCGGTCGGTGAACCTCTCGAACATCGTTTATCGCTCCTCAGAGCGGTCGGGCAGTTCGGGGTCGGTCCCCGCCCTGTCCTTCCGCATGCTAGTCCCGCGGGGCGGGACAGCTCATTCCAACTGCCGACATCCGTCCGCGGCTCACCCCTGCATCAGCGGGAAAACCGGCTTGAAGAGCCGACAACTGCTCCAACTCGATGGTGCGAGACGATGTTCCCGCAGGCCAGGCAGATACCCGTCATGCGTGTACGCCGACGGCGAACGGAGGCCCGTCAAATCAGCGTGTCGCCCCGATCCACTAGGAATGTCTTACCCGTAAGGACTGACACTCCATGCCGGTAGCACCGGTTCCCTCCGCTAAGGGCGAACACAGTTGCGTCCCGAATGCGGGACTCCGGCCATCACGGACGTTTACGTTCCGCATGGTGATGCGTGCGGTCTGTCACATTGAGCGTAACCCCGGGGCGTTTCGGAAGTTGCTCCGGACATGGCCGTAACCCTCCCGCCGCTCGCCCCGTCGCTCGTGCCTCCGCCCCGCACGGCGCCCGAGGAGGACGCCTGCGCCTCCTGGTACGGGAGGGTGCTCGGCTGGACGGTCACCGGCGGGCCTCCCGCCCAGCTCGCGACCGGGGTGTGGTTCGACGTGCTGGAGCTGCCGTCCGACGCGGGAGCGGCGCTGCTGCGCAGGCCGGTCGCCACGGGTCCGGTGGCGCTGATGGGGCGCCGGATGCGGTTCCTGGTGGCCGCGGGCAGCGCGGACGAGCTGGAGGGGCTGCTCGACTGGCTGGAATGGGGCGGGGTCGCCCTCGATCTGACCGCCCTGGGTGCGGGTGGCCGGATCACCGCCCCGGCTCCCCCGGGGCCACCCCCGGGAGAAAGCCCTCGGGGGGCCGCCGTGTGGCTGCGACCCCCCGAGCAGGGGTGTGAGGCACTGCTGCCGGCCCTGCCCGGTCCCGGGCTGGCCGCCGGACCCGCTCGCGGGCCCGACCTCGTACGCCTGGTGGCGACGGCGGCGACGGAATGTCACCGGGCGCGCCTGGGCCGGCGTACGACGGGGTTCCGTCAGCCCTTGGCCTTCTCGTAGGCCTCGCGGATCTCGGCCGGGACGCGACCTCGATCGTTCACGTTGTAGTTGTTCTCCTTGGCCCACGCGCGGATCTCCGCGGTGTCCGGGTGACCGGTCGCCACGGAGCCGCGGCCCTTGGCGCGGGCGGCGTTGGCACGGCCACCGGTGCGGCGGCCGCCCTTGGTGTACGGGTCGAGCAGACCGCGGAGCTTTTCAGCGTTGGCGGTGGTGAGGTCGATCTCGTAGGTCTTGCCATCCAGAGCGAACGTCACCGTCTCGTCCGCCTCGCCACCGTCGAGGTCGTCGACAAGAAGGACCTGAACCTTCTGTGCCACCGGGATTTCCTTTCATCGAAAAGCAGTACGCGGAAAGGAAACCGCTTTTGCCTGGAAAACACAAACCCCCGGGGAGAGGTTCGAGACCGCAACAGGGCGGGAAACGTGCGCGATTCGGACATAGGCCACAGGTGCGCAGAGCGCCGGAAAAGCTGAGGCCATGGATCAGAGGTGCAGAAGCATCCGACTGTTGCCCAAGGTGTTCGGCTTCACTCGTTCGAGACCGAGGAACTCGGCGACACCCTCGTCATAGGAACGCAGGAGCTCCATGTAGACATCGGTCTTGACCGGGGTCTCGCCGATCTCGACGAAGCCGTGCTTCGCGAAGAACTCGACTTCGAAGGTCAGGCAGAAAACCCGGCTCACCCCGAGCGTACGGGCGGTGCGCAACAACTGGCCCAGCACCTGATGCCCGACTCCGCCGCCCTTCAAGTCGCGGTCGACGGCGAGAGTGCGTACTTCGGCAAGGTCTTCCCACATCACGTGGAGAGCGCCGCAGCCGACGACCTGGCCGTCGGACTCGCGTTCCGCGACCCAGAACTCCTGGATGTCCTCGTAAAGGACGACCGGTGCTTTGTCGAGCAGGATGCGCTGCTGCACGTACTGGTCGAGGAGGCGGCGCAGCGCGGGAACATCACGCGTGCGTGCGCGGCGGATCGTCACTGTTTCTGCATGTGCAGTGGAAAACTCTCCCATGGCTGCGGACGCTATCGCCCCGGCGCCTCCGGGCGCTCGGCGGAGTCCCCTTCGGCCGCGGGCGGAGCGGGAGGCTCGGCGGCGGGCGGAGCAGGAGGCTCGGCGGCCGATTCCGCGCCGGACTCGTCATCGTGCTGCACGACCCGCACGGCGTCACGGAGGGCTTCGCGCTGTTCCGCGGACATCATGCCGAAGAAGGCGACGAGGGCGGCCGCCGGGCTGTCACTCGTCGACCAGGCTTCGTTCATCAACGCGGCGGAGTAGGCGGCGCGGGTGGAGACCGCCGTATATCGATAGGCGCGGCCTTCGGCTTCCCGGCGGACCCAGCCCTTCTGATGGAGATTGTCCATAACGGTCATCACCGTGGTGTACGCGATGGACCGTTCCTGCTGGAGGTCTTCCAGTACTTCTCGGACGGTGACCGGGCGGTTCCACTGCCACACCCGCGTCATGACGGCGTCTTCGAGATCTCCCAGTGGGCGAGGCACAACAGCACGATAGTGCGGCTTGTGCGGAATTGCCCGGCCATTCGCTCGGCAACGCGCAACAAAATCGGGCGCGCGGCCGGTGCGGCCACACGCCCTGAGGGGTTACTTCTGCTGCTGGGTGGCCTCGGCCCGGGCGATCACGGCGTCGACCGCCGCGTCCTCCTTGGCCTTGTTGGCGCCGCCCTGGCTCTTCACGATCGTCACGACGAGAGCGATGAAGAACGCGGCCATCACGAAGGGGGGCACGAGCGCGGAGACGTAGTCCATGCCCACAGCGTAGCTACCCCGCGGCCCGCCCGGCCGCCGGGGGCGGGGCGGGCTTGCGGCGCGGCGGGAACACCTCGCCGGGGGTCGGGATCGGCCGCTCGGGGCGCGGCTCCTCCTTGGGCTGCGGGGCGGGACGCGGCGGCTGCCCGTCCTTCTCCTTGCCGCCGGCGAGGGCCAGCAGCCGGGTCCGGGGCGCGGGGGTGGTCGACAGCCGCCGCCGTACGGAGCGCTCCGCGACCGTCCGGACCCGCTCCAGCAGCGCGGCCGCGACCGGGTTGGCGCGGAGCGCGCGCAGGGCGGCGAGGTCGTCGGGCTCCGGTTCGTACCCGGCGGCCAGGGCGTCCTGCAGCAGCTCCAGGTAGCCGGAGAGGCTGCCGGGCAGGGCGCCGCGGTAGCGGGCGAGGTCCTCGAGGAGGAACGCTCTGAGCCGGCCCGCCTCCTGGACCGCATCGTCCACCGACTGCGCCAGGCGCAGGCAGTCCTGGACCTCCTCGGCCGCCAGGGGGGCCGAGGAGGACTGAAGGGCGTGGGCGAGAAGACGCCTGAGCAGGTGCAGCTCA
Organism: Streptomyces sp. NPDC097617; assembly: GCF_044761485.1. Taxonomy (NCBI): domain Bacteria; kingdom Bacillati; phylum Actinomycetota; class Actinomycetes; order Kitasatosporales; family Streptomycetaceae; genus Streptomyces; species Streptomyces sp. NPDC097617. The sequence continues at coordinate 64,640 of NZ_JBIWCL010000032.1, read as the reverse complement.
GCGGCGCTGAACGCCATGCCGCCGCGGGATCCGTAGGGCGTGGGCATGGGCCGAAGATACGCGCTAATCGGACAAAATCCCCTGATCGTGGGCACGGCGCGGCGCGGCGGGTCCCTCAGCCGGTCTCTTTCACCGCGCGCAGGAAGTCCGCCCAGGCGGCCTGGGTGGTGGCGAGCACGAGGTGCGCGGGGTCCGCCCGGTCGGCGACCTTGACGAGGGCTCCGGGGGCGGTGGCGACGTAGACGCAGGCGTCGCCCTCGCTGCAGAACGAGGACTTCCGCCACGCGGGCTGAGTGGTCATGGTGTCTCCTCCGGGCGCGGTGGCCGGTAATTGCCGTGAAGGGACGGTAGCGCCGCGGCCGTTCCGAGCCGATAAGTTTCCCGGAATTCGATGGTTCACCGCGTCCCAGCGGGGCGGGTGCGGATAACGCGCGGTGTGCTCCCCGCCCCTTCCCCGGGGCTCCGCCCCGGACCCCGGTTTCGTCAGATGCGGGCCACGAAGGCCGAGACCGCTTCCCGGACGTCGGATTCCGTCCAGGACAGGCCCGGCTGCGTGATCTCGAGTTCCGTCACCGCCAGCCCCGGCGGCCCCTCCGCGGACCAGCGGCGGAACAGGACCGTGCCCGTCTCCTCCGCCTGGCGCAGACCCGCCTCCGTCAGCCGGTCCGGCTCGTACGGGAGCCACACCTGGAACTGGTGCGTGTGCGGCTCCTCCGGGTTGATCCGGGCCCACGGGACCCCCGAGTCCGCGAACGCCGACCGCAGCGCCGCGGCCACCATCCGCGCCTGGGCGACGTACGACGGCAGCCGCGGCAGTTCGCCTTCCAGCCCGGCCAGCGCCGCGAGGACCTGTGGGAACTGCCGGAAGATCTGGCCGCCGTAGCGGTGGCGCCAGACCCTGGTCTCCTCCACGAACGCCCGCGGCCCCGCCAGCGCCGCCCCGCTCAGGCCGCCGAGCGACTTGTAGAACGAGACGTAGACCGAGTCCGCGAGCCCCGCGATCTCCGGCAGCGTGCGCCCGAAGTGGACGGTGGACTCCCACAGCCGGGCCCCGTCGAAGTGGACGACCGCGTCCCGCTCCCGGGCCGCCGCCGTCAGCGCCTCCAGCTCCTCCCAGGTCGGCAGCAGGAAGCCCGCGTCCCGCAGCGGCAGCTCCACCATCAGCGTGCCGAAGGGCTCCCGCAGCTCGGTGACCTCCTCGGCCGACGGCTGGCGCGCCTCCGTCGTCGGGTGCGCCACCCGCAGGCCGGAGACCTCGGACAGGGCGTCGCCCTCCCAGCGCTCCGGATGGCTCATCGGGTGCAGCGCCACCACCGGGTTCCCGGTCCGGCCCGCCCAGCAGCGCAGCGCGATCTGCTGGGCCATCGTCCCGCTGGGGAAGAACGCCGCGTCCTCGGTCCCCAGCAGCTCCGCGACCCTGCGCTCCAGCTCGGTGACGATCCCGTCGCCGTAGACGTCGGCCGGCCCGTCCAGGTCGTGGGGGGCCCGGGCGAGCGAGCCGAGCAGCTCGCCCACCGTGGGCTCCAGCAGGCTGCGGGACAGCCGCCGATCCGCCCCGCGCCAGGCCGCGACCAGTCGCTTCGTACGTTCCGTGTCCTCGCTGTTGTCACTCATGAGGACAGATCCTCGCCCTCATCACCGCCGACCGGCCAACAGCCCCAGGAGCTAGCATGGCGACGTATCGTCCGGTACCCCCCGCGGACTGGAACGGAAGGGCCCTTCCCGCGTGAATCCATCACAGCCGCCACGCCCTGCCCGGCTCGCCGTCGGCGTCGTCGGAGCCGGCCGCGTCGGTCCCGCCCTGGCGCGCGCGCTCCAGCAGGCCGGACACCGGCCCGTCGCCGTCTCCGGGGTCTCCGACACCTCCGTGCGCCGGGCCGCCCGGATGCTGCCCGACGTACCGATCGTGCCGCCCGCCCAGGTGCTGGAACTGGCCGACCTGGTGCTCCTGACCGTCCCCGACGACACGCTGCCGTCCCTCGTGGAGGGCCTCGCCGAGACCGGCGCGGTCCGGCCCGGACAGCTCCTCGTGCACACCTCCGGCCGGTACGGGACCTCCGTGCTCGACCCGGCGCGCCGCGCGGGCGCCCTGCCGCTGGCCCTGCACCCGGCGATGACCTTCACCGGTACCGAGGTCGACGTGCAGCGCCTCGCCGGCTGCGCCTTCGGCGTCACCGCGCCCGACGAGCTGCGCCTGGCCGCCGAGGCCCTGGTCATCGAGATGGGCGGGGAGCCCGAGTGGATCGCGGAGGAGAACCGTCCGCTCTACCACGCGGCCCTCGCCCTCGGCGCGAACCACCTGGTCACGCTGGTCGCCCAGTCGATGGAACTGCTGGCCAAGGCCGGCGTGGAGCACCCCGACCGGATGCTCGGCCCGCTGCTCGGCGCGGCCCTCGACAACGCACTGCGCTCCGGTGACGCCGCCCTGACCGGGCCGGTGGCCCGCGGCGACGCCGGGACGGTCGCCGCGCACGTCTCGGAACTGCGCCGGCACGCGCCCGGCGCGCTCGCCGGCTACCTCGCGATGGCCCGCACCACCGCGGACCGGGCCCTCGCGCACGGTCTGCTCAAGCCCGAACTCGCCGAGGACCTGCTCGGTGTGCTCGCCGATACGGAGTCCGACGGGGGCGACCGGTGACCGATCTGCTGCTGCACACCGCCGAGGAGCTGCACCAGCTGCCGCGCACCGGCCGCCGGGCCGTGGTGATGACCATGGGCGCCCTCCACGAGGGCCACGCCGCCTTGATCCGCACGGCCCGCGAACAGGCCGGGCCGGGCGGCCAGGTCGTCGTCACCGTCTTCGTCAACCCGCTTCAGTTCGGGGCGGGCGAGGACCTCGACCGCTACCCGCGCACCCTCGACGCGGACCTGGTGATCGCCGAAGAGGCGGGCGCCGACGCGGTGTTCGCCCCCGCCGTCGACGAGGTCTACCCGGGCGGCGACCCGCAGGTGCGGATCACCGCCGGTCCGATGGGCGGGTGCCTCGAAGGCGCCACCCGCCCGGGGCACTTCGACGGGATGCTGACCGTCGTCGCCAAGCTGCTCCACCTCACCCGCCCCGACCTGGCCCTCTTCGGCCAGAAGGACGCGCAGCAACTGGCCCTCATCCGGCGGATGGTGACCGACCTGAACTTCCCCGTCGAGGTGGTCGGCGTACCGACCGTCCGCGAGGAGGACGGGCTCGCACTGTCGTCCCGCAACCGCTACCTCTCGGCCGTCGAGCGGAGCACCGCCCTGGCTCTGTCGCGCGCCCTGTTCGCCGGCCGCGACCGGCTCGCCGCGCAGGCCGCGCTGCGCGCCCGCGCCGAGGCCTCCCCGGCCAGCGACGAGCGGGCCACCGCCCTGGCCCGCCTCGGCGAGATCCGCGCCTCCGCCGACGCGCACGCCGTTTCGGCGGCGGGTGCCGGGCTGCCGGACGCCGTACGGTCCGCCGCGCTCCACGTCCTGGAGGAGGCGGGCCGCCACGAGCCGCCGCTCGTGCTGGACTACCTGGCGCTGGTGGACCCCCTGGACTTCACCGAGACCGGTCGGGACTTCACCGGGCAGGCCGTACTGGCCGTCGCCGCGAAGGTGGGCTCGACCCGGCTGATCGACAACATCCCATTGGAATTCGGAGCACACTCGTGAGCACACCGGGCAGAGGTCCCGCAGGCAGCGACGGCGCGGACACGGCCGCGGGCACCGGCATACGGCTGCACGCGCCGGCCCCCGGCTGGTCCCTCGACGCCGATGTCGTGGTCGTCGGTTCCGGCGTGGCGGGGCTGACCGCCGCGCTGCGCTGCGCCGCCGGGGGCCGCCGAACCGTCGTGGTCACCAAGGCCCGGCTCGACGACGGCTCCACCCGCTGGGCCCAGGGCGGGATCGCCGCGGCCCTCGGTGAGGGCGACACCCCGGAGCAGCACCAGGGCGACACCCTGGTCGCGGGCGCGGGCCTGTGCGACGAGGAGGCCGTACGGCTGCTCGTCACGGAGGGCCCGGACGCGGTACGGCGGCTGATGGCCACCGGCGCCGTCTTCGACACCTCCACGGAGACCGGCGAGATAGAACTGACCCGCGAGGGCGGCCACCACCGCCGCCGGATCGCGCACGCGGGCGGCGACGCCACCGGCGCCGAGATCTCGCGGGCGCTCGTCGAGGCCGTCCACGCCGCGGGCATCGAGACCGTGGAGAACGCCCTCGTACTGGACCTGCTGCAGGACGCGCGGGGCCGTACGGCCGGTGTCACCCTGCACGTCATGGGCGAGGGCCAGCACGACGGGGTGGGCGCCGTCCACGCGCCCGCCGTGATCCTCGCGACCGGCGGCATGGGCCAGGTCTTCTCCGCGACCACCAACCCGTCGGTGTCCACCGGCGACGGCGTGGCGCTCGCGCTGCGCGCCGGCGCCGAGGTCTCCGACCTCGAATTCGTGCAGTTCCACCCGACGGTGCTCTTCCTCGGCCCGGACGCCGAGGGGCAGCAGCCGCTGGTGTCGGAGGCGGTCCGGGGCGAGGGCGCGTACCTCGTCGACGCGGACGGCGTGCGCTTCATGCAGGGGCAGCACGAGCTCGCCGAGCTGGCACCCCGCGACATCGTCGCCAAGGCCATCATGCGCCGCATGCAGGAGCAGGGCACGCAGCACATGTACCTCGACGCCCGGCACTTCGGCGCGCGGATGTGGGAGCAGCGCTTCCCGACCATCCTGGCCTCCTGCCGCTCCCACGGCATCGACCCGGTGACCGAGCCCATCCCGGTCGCGCCCGCCGCTCACTACGCGTCCGGCGGCGTCCGCACCGACCTGCGGGGGCGCACCACCGTCCCCGGCCTGTACGCCTGCGGCGAGGTCGCCTGCACCGGTGTGCACGGCGCGAACCGGCTGGCCTCCAACTCCCTGCTGGAGGGCCTGGTCTTCGCCGAGCGGATCGCCGAGGACATCGTCGCCGAGCGGCCCGCCGGCAGCGGCCCGGGCATACCGGTCCCCGCGACCGGCCCGCTGCAGCCCTCCGGGGCCCGGTTCGAGATCCAGCGGATCATGACGGACGGCGCGGGCGTGCTGCGCTCCGCCGCTTCGCTGAGCGCGGCCGCCGAAGCCCTCGAAGCGCTGTACACCACCGCGCTGAACGATCTCGAGGCGCACGGCAAGACCGCCGAGCCGGGTGTGGACACCTGGGAGGCCACCAACCTGCTGTGCGTGGCGCGGGTCCTGGTCGCCGCGGCGCAGCGGCGCGTGGAGACCCGTGGCTGCCACTGGCGCGAGGACCACCCCGAGCGGGACGATGCGCACTGGCGCCGCCACCTCGTCGTCCGGCTCTCCGCGACCGAGAAGCGCGCCCTGGTCGTCGTACCCACCGACTCCGCGGACTTCCCGTCCGTGCACCCCCTGAGCACCCCGAGCCTGGAGCAGTGACCGTGAGCACCCCCGAACTTCCCCTGATCGACCAGAACGACGGCGGCTGCGGCGACGACTGCGCCTGCGGCGACGGCGAGGAGAGCGGCCTCGACCCGGCGCTCGCCCAGCTGCTGGCCGACGCCGGCCTGGACCCGATCGAGGTCGAGGACATCGCGCACATGGCGCTGTCCGAGGACCTGGACGGCGGCGTGGACGTGACGACCGTCGCGACCGTGCCGGAGGAGGCCGAGGCCGTCGCCGACTTCGTCGCCCGCGAGGACGGCGTCGTGGCCGGTCTGCGCATCGCCGAGGCCGTCTTCTCCGTGGTCTGCACCGAGGCCTTCGAGGTGGAGCGGCACGCCGAGGACGGCGACGCCGTCACGGCCGGCCAGCTGCTGCTGTCGGTCCGCTCGCGCACCCGCGACCTGCTCACGGCGGAGCGCAGCGCGCTGAACATCGTGTGCCGGCTGTCGGGCATCGCGACGGCCACCCGCCACTGGGCCGACGTACTGGAGGGCACCGCGGCGAAGGTCCGCGACACCCGCAAGACCACGCCGGGCCTGCGCTCCCTGGAGAAGTACGCGGTGCGCTGCGGCGGCGGCGTCAACCACCGGATGTCGCTCGCGGACGCGGCCCTGGTCAAGGACAACCACGTCGTGGCGGCGGGCGGTGTCGCGCAGGCATTCAAGGCCGTCCGCGAGGCCTTCCCGGAGGTCCCCGTCGAGGTCGAGGTCGACACGCTGGAGCAGGTCGGTGAAGTCCTGGAGGCCGGCGCCGACCTGATCCTGCTGGACAACTTCACCGTCGAGCAGACCGCGCAGGCCGTGGCCCTGGTCGCCGGCCGCGCGGTACTGGAGTCCTCGGGCCGCCTCACCCTGGACACGGCGCGCGCGTACGCGGAGACCGGCGTGGACTACCTGGCCGTCGGCGCGCTGACCCACTCCTCGCCGATCCTGGACATCGGGCTCGATCTGCGCGAGGCGGTGTAACCCGTGCTCCTCACCATCGACGTAGGCAACACCCACACGGTCCTGGGCCTGTTCGACGGTGACGAGATCGTCGAGCACTGGCGCATCTCGACCGACCCGCGGCGCACGGCCGACGAGATGGCCGTGCTGATGCAGGGCCTCATGGGCATGCACCCGATGCTCGGCAGCGAGCTGGGCGACGGGATCCACGGCATCGCGATCTGCTCGACGGTGCCGTCGGTCCTGCACGAGCTGCGCGAGGTCACCCGGCGCTACTACGGCGACGTGCCGGCGGTGCTGGTGGAGCCGGGCATCAAGACGGGCGTGCCGATCCTCATGGACAACCCGAAGGAGGTCGGCGCGGACCGCATCATCAACGCGGTCGCGGCGGTCGAGCTCTACGGGGGCCCGGCGATCGTGGTCGACTTCGGCACGGCGACCACCTTCGACGCGGTGTCCGCGAAGGGCGAGTACGTGGGCGGGGTGATCTCCCCGGGCATCGAGATCTCGATGGAGGCGCTCGGCGTACGGGGTGCCCAGCTGCGGAAGATCGAGCTGGCCCGGCCGCGGAACGTGATCGGGAAGTCCACGGTCGAGGCGATGCAGTCGGGCGTGGTCTACGGCTTCGCGGGACAGGTCGACGGGGTCGTGACCCGGATGGCGAAGGAGCTGGCCGGACCGCACGGCGACCCGGACGACGTCCGCGTCATCGCCACCGGCGGACTGGCTCCGATGGTGCTGGGCGAATCCTCGGTGATCGACGACCACGAGCCGTGGCTCACGCTGATCGGGCTGCGGCTGGTGTACCAGCGCAACGCGCCCAATTTCGAGTGACGCCGCCGGGGCAGGGCCGTACCCGCCGGTGCGCAACCCGGTGCGTACGGTCCCGTCCCGGATCAGGCGCGGACTTCGACCCACAGCAACTTCCCCCCGGTGTCCTCGTACCGCCCCGCCCCACCGAGCGGATACCCGCCCCAGTTGTCGGCGTATGCCCGTACGAGGAACAGTCCGCGACCGCGCTCGGCGCCCCACTGCGGTGTTCCTACGGGGGAGTTCGGCGGGCTCTCCGTCGTGAAGGCTCAGCTGGTCCACTTGCTGGAGATGGGGGAGCTGAGCCATGTCCGGATTCTGGTGATCCCCTTCGACGCCGGTTCCTTTCCCGGCTCCGGCCAGTCGATCTACTACGTCCACGGGCCCGTACCGCAACTCGACACCGTCCACCTCGACCAGTCCCACGGCCCGGCCCTGGTCGACGCGGAAGCTCAGCTCGCCAAATACCGGCTGCTTCTGGACCGCATGGAGGGCGCAGCCCTCGGGTGCGGGGAGAGCCGGGATTTCATCCGCAGCATCCTGCGCACCCTGTGACCCGAGGAGTCCCCATGGCTCAGCTCAGCTGGCGTAAGTCCTCGTTCTGTCAGGAGGGCGAGGCCTGTGTGCACGTCGCGATGACCGCTCCCGGCGGGGCCGTGAAGGTGGCCGGGAGCGCCGACCCCGGCGAAACCCACTTCACCGTCTCCCCAGCCACATGGTCGGCCTTCCTCCGGGCGATGAACGAACTCAGCGCCCCTTGAGGGGACACGCGGTATCGGGGTCTTCGCGGTGCGGGGAACGCGGGAGCGCGGCCTGAGAGTGGGAGGTCGTGCCGTGCGGCAGCGTCGGTGGGATACGTCCCCGCCCGGCGAGTGGCTCCACCGTGATCCTGACCACCAGATCCTTCCGACGGCCGTCCTGAGAAACCGGTCCCCCTCCCTTCCTCCGGTGAGTAGCCTGATGCGATGGTCGACGTGGGGGCCGGCGAGTTGCGGCGCAGCCGCGAACGGCTCGCCAAGCAGGGGGAGGCCGCCGAGCGGGCGGGGGAGAACGCGGTCGGCGGATTGCTGCTCTTCTACGCTGCCGAGTGCGGGCTGAAGGCCGAGGTGCTGCGCTGGGTCCTGTGCTGCGAGGACACCGCCTCCCTACCCGATGACCTGCGGACGCACCATCTGCGCCGCTTGGCCAAGGCCCTCAATCTCCAGGACCCCTCCCCTGGGCCGGACCCGCTGCGCTGCCACCGGCACAAGAACGGCACCTGGATCGAGAGCCACGAGTTGCATGAAGCATGGCGCTATGGTGCAGAACTGCGCGCCGATGATCAGAAAGCGGCGATGGAAGCTCTGAAGGCACTGGTGGAGGACGCCAGGAAGGGATCTTGAGCGCTATGACCGGCAAGCTCTTCACCTGGGTCGACGTCGATTCCCAACTTGCGGAAGCAGCTGTGGAGGGCCAGTGGCCGCAATGGCTGCTGGAAGTCGACGCCTGGTGGGACGGGCTGGAGCTGACAGTCCTCCCAGGCACTGAGACCGCCGCTGTCCGCGATTGGCTGGACCGACAGTTCGGCCTCGGATCCACCGCCGAACATGAAATGGGCCTGGATCTCGCCCTGGACCGCCCCACACTCCTGGCTTCCCAATCCCTTCCCGTGCGTCTGGTCGAAGCCGCCGATTTCGGAGCACTCCCCCATCGCCGTCCAAAGCTCAGCGAACGCCGTGTCACCTCCGCTCTGAGCGAGGCCCTTCCCCGCCCGGAGAGCTCGCAGTTCGTCGGTGGCAAGCAGCTCACCGCCTTCCACTCCTTCAAGGGCGGCGTTGGGCGCACACTGCACGCGGTGGCGCTGGCCGATCTCCTCGCTTCCCAAGGTCAGCACGTCCTCCTCGTCGACGCCGACCTGGAGGCGCCCGGCATCACCTGGATGTATCAGGCACAAGGCGGGCGCTGCGACATCGCCTACGAGGACCTCCTCGCGCTCCTGCACGCTTCGAAGCAGGGCGATCCCGCACCGGCGGTGGAGATCGCCGCCGCCTACCTTCCCAACCAGCGGGTGTCCCGGTACCCAGGGACGGGCCGCGTGACGGTCCTTCCGGCCAGCCGGCGCATGCGGCTCGGGCCGCCCCGGATCGGGCCCGCCGACCTGCTGACCGAGGACCGCTCGCCGTACTTCCTCAGCGAGTCCCTGGCGGCTCTCGCCGTGGCCGCCGAGGCCGACACCGTCGTACTGGACCTCCGGGCCGGCGCTTCGGAGCTGGCGGCGCCCATCCTGTTGGACCCTCGGGTGATGCGGGTATTCGTCACCACGATCAGCAGCCAGTCCCTCCAAGGCACCGAGACCATGATCGAGCAGCTGGGGGCGCAGTCCCCCGCGGTGGCAGGGGTGGATCCCACTCCCGGCGCGATCGTGACGCAGTACAGGCTCGACACCCATGACGCCCACGCCGAGGATGCGCGCAGAGGGCTCTCGGCAGCACTGTCGTCCATGATCGCCTTGTCGGGAACGACCGCTGCCGAGTACACACTGGACGATCTGGCAGTGGACGAGCAGGTCCTGACCGAACCCGTGCTGAGTCAGTTCCGCGAGGAGTTGTTGGCGCTTCCACGAAGCTGGGACGCAGTGGTGGACGTCATCCGCCGTTGTGGTCTCCCCGGCCTGCTCGTCGAATTCGCCCCAAGCGTGCCACCGATCGTCCCGACACGCCCCGAGGAGTCGGCGACTCTGGACGGCCGTCGCCGGGCCCTGGAGAGCACCGCACGCCGACTGATCTTCGCTGAGCAGCGCGGTATGGACTCCGGTCACGGGTTCCTCACCACCGAGCCGGTGCGCCGACTGATCGCGGATCACAGCACCGACCTTCCCGTGGCGGTCGTCGTCGGGGCGAAGGGCGCAGGTAAGACGTTCACCTTCGCCAGAATGTGCGCCTCAAGGTCCTGGGAATCGTTCGCCCGGGAGAACGGTCAGAGCGTCGAGCGGCACGCGATGGTGGTCCCGGTCCTGGACCCGGCCAACATCGCAGAGCCGCGAGCGGGCGTGATGTCGCCTCAGGAACTCAGAGACTGACGGCCGACGATGTCGAAGCCCTGGAGCAGTGGGGCGCACTGGCCCGAGACACCGACGGGCGCTACCGCATGCCCGAGATCTACCGCCACGCGCTCGGCTTCCGCACGCAAGGCAGGGCTCGGGTGGTCCGGAGTCTTTGACGAAGCGGGAGAACGCCGCAGGAGGGCTCAGCACGCCCGCGGGCGGGCCAGTATCCGGCGCAGGGCCGCGCGCCAGGGGTGGCGGGCCGAGGCCCCGTCCATGACGGCGCGGGCCTGCTCGTAGGAGCGGAGCGAGCGGACGACGGCGACGTCGTCGCGGCCGGGCGGCGGGGGCATCGGAACGCCCTGCTGGGACGCTCTCCAGGTGTCGATGAGGTACTGCTCGATCGCGGTCATGCATCAAGCCTCACCCCGTCGGCGGCATCCCGCACGACAGTTGACGTTCCGCGTCAATCCACGGCGTGAAAGCGCCCCGCAGTGGCGGATGATCACTCGTCCGGCCGCCGCGGCGGGCCACCGGCGATCACTCGTCCGGCGGCCCCGAGCGGACCGCCCCGACGGCCCCGACCTGCGCGGACCGACAGAATGGCCCGATGAGCGTCACCATCGACATCGCCGGCCTGCCCACCGAGCGGATCACTTTCGCGCCCTCCCCGCTCGCGGAGCTCTGCATGTCCCTGCACGCGCTCTCGCAGCCCGCGCACCACCCCGGGCTGGCCTCCTGGACCACCGCCACCGCCGCCTCGCTCGATCCGTGCCTCGCGGACCGGCTGCTGGAGGCCGACTTCATGTGGCGCAGCTCCTTCTCCGACATCTTCATGGCCTTCGCCGGGATCACCGGCGGCACCGGGCGGCCGGCCGCGACGCTGGCCGAGGAGCTGGACGTACTCGACCGGCTGGACGACGAGCGGTTCGTGCGGGCCGCCATGGAGCACTGCTGGCTGGCGCTCTACAACGACGGCGGCCCGGCCGCCTCCCCGCTGGCGAACCCGGCGGCGCGGGCCAGGGCGCTGGAGACGGCGGCCGCCCGCGGCCCGCGCCAGCTGGACTTCTCCGTGCGGCTGCTCGACGACACGGCCGCCGTACGCGTGTGGATGCGGCGCCTGCTGGAGGACTGCGACGAGGCCTTCTTCGCCGAGACGTGGAAGCGCATCGAGCCCGGTCAGAGCGCCGACGCCCGGCACAAGACCGAGGTGCTGCGGCGCAAGGGGCTGCCGACCGCGCTGAAGGAGGTCTCGGCGGCCCTGAGCATCGACGAGCGCGGCACGACGATCACCGCCGACAAGATGGTCCACGGGTCGACCACCGCCACCGACGACCGAATAGGCGCCGGCCTGGTCCTCGTACCGACCAACTTCGGCTGGCCGCATCTGCTGGTGCTGCACGCCCCGGGCTGGCGCCTGGTGGTCCACTATCCGCTCGGCTCCCCCGAACTGGCCTCCGCGCCGGGCTCGGTGGAACTGCTCCAGCTGCGGATGGAGGCGCTGGCGCACCCCATGCGGATGCTGCTGTGCCGGAGCCTGGCCCGGGCCCCGTACACGACGAGCGAACTGGCGACCGTGTACGGGATCACCGCGCCGGAGGTGTCGCGGCACCTGGCCGTCCTGAAGAGGGCCGGTCTGATGCACACGCGGCGTCAGGGACGGTACGTCCAGCACCAGTTGGACCTGACGGCGGTCGCCCGTATCGGATCGGACTTCATCGAGGGCATCCTGCGCTAGGTCCGGACGGCGGACGGTTGGCCGGAATCAGGCGGCCCGTATTCACCGATATGCGGAATTCATAAACCGGAATCAGCGAAAACTCTGGCGAGAGTGGCCACTTGCTGTCTAACGTGCGTCCACCGATCCCCCACGTAACGCGCACCACCTCTGCCCACAGGCACCACCACGCCCCACCACGCTCCGCCTTGCTGTGCCCTGCTCCGCCATGCCCTGCTCGTCTTTGTCGTGGAAGGACCTTCATGCCCTCACGCCGTATAGCCGCAGCAACCGCCGCCCTGGCAGCCGCGGCCCTCGTCTCGCCTCTGCTGCTGGCCGGGCCGGCCGGTGCCACCGGAAGCCCGCAGAGCGACGTCGCCCGGGGTGACGCGCTCGCCAAGAAGCTGGTCAAGGAAGCGACCGGAAAGGGCGCCTACAACCACCTCAAGGTGCTCCAGTCGCTCGCCGACTACAACAACGGCAACCGCGCGGCCGGTTCCAAGGGCCACGAGCAGTCGGCCAAGTACATCGAGGCCGTGCTGAAGGCGGCCGGATACACGGTCACCCGCAACGAGTTCGACTTCGTGTTCGTCGAGACCATCGAGGAAAAGCTGACGGTGGGGGGCGCCGATGGGCGCGACGTCCCGATCCACCTGATGACCTACACGGCGAACTCCCCCGAGGGCGGTGTGACGGCCCCGGTCGCCGTCGCCCCGGTCGACGCGGACGGGACGAACGGCTGCGAGCCCGGCGACTTCGCCTCCGGGACCTTCACCGGCAAGATCGCCCTGGTCAAGCGCGGCGGCTGCACCTTCGCGGTGAAGCAGCAGAACGCGGCGGACGCCGGCGCGGTCGGCGCGATCATCTACAACAACACCGCGGGCGCCCTGAACGGCACCCTCGGCGACCCGACCCTCGGCAAGGTCCCGACGGGCGGCATCACGCAGGAGGACGGCGAGAAGCTGGCCGCCGAGGCCGCCGCCGGCCCCGTCGAGGCCACCCTCGACATCCGCGAGCTGCGCGAGAACCGCAAGACGTTCAACGTCATCGCCGAGACCAAGGGCGGCGACGAGAACAACACCGTCTTCCTCGGCGCGCACCTCGACTCGGTGGCGGCGGGCCCCGGCATCAACGACAACGGCTCCGGCTCGGCGGGCATCCTCCAGGTCGCCCAGCGCCTCGCGAGCGAGCAGAAGAAGGTCAAGAACAAGGTCAAGTTCGCCTGGTGGTCGGCGGAGGAGTTCGGCCTGCTCGGTTCCGAGGCGTACGTCGCCGGACTGTCGGACGCCCAGAAGAAGCAGATCAAGCTCTACCTGAACTTCGACATGATCGCCTCGCCGAACGCCGCGTACTTCGTCTACGACGGCGACGACTCGGACGCGACCGGCGCGGGCCCCGGCCCGGCGGGCTCCGCCCAGCTGGAGAAGGGGATCACCGACTTCCTCGACTCGAAGAAGATCCCCCACGAGGGCACGGACTTCTCGGGACGCTCGGACTACGGCCCGTTCATCGAGGTGGGCATCCCCTCCGGCGGCACCTTCACCGGCGCCGAGGGCATCAAGACCCCGGAGCAGGCCGCGAAGTTCGGCGGCCAGGCCGGCGTCGCCTACGACGTGAACTACCACGGCAAGGGTGACGACATCACCAACATCGACCAGAAGGCGCTCGACATCAACGTCGACGTCATCGCGGACGCGGTCGGCCACTACGCGCACGACCTGGCCCCGCTGTCGAAGCCGGTCGTCTCGCAGCCCACGGGCGGCTCGGGCAGCGGCGGCGGCCTGCACCAGGGCCACGACGAGGTCACGCAGTAGGCACTGAGCAGCTGAGGCAGAGGGCCGGGATCCGCCACAGGATCCCGGCCCTCTCCGCTGTCCGCGGGTCAGTGCGCCGGAGAACCGCCCGGCCGGACGGGGGCCCGGACACCCACCGGCTGCACCAGCCAGCCGAAGGCACCCAGTCCGGCGCGGTCCGTCAGCTCCGCCGCCTCGCCGGCCGCGGACAGGGCCCGTACGTAGGCCACCGGGTCGGTGGAGGCCAGGGCCAGCGGGGGCCGGGCGCCCGAGACACCGAGGGCGGCCAGCGCCTCGCGCTGGGTCAGCAGGACCGAACCCGGCCCCGCGCAGGAGTCCAGGGCCACGTGGGCGGTGACATCGCAGGTGCCGTCCGGAACGGGCGGGACCTCCCGCCCGCCGCGAAAGCCCGTCAGGGTGCCGTACGGGGGCCGCGCGTCCCGGGTGTGGACGTAGTCCACCGCCACCGCCAGGCCCCGCTCCAGGGTGCCCACGGCGGCCGCCCAGGCCTCGTCGCGGGCCCGCCCGATCTCCGCGCGGCCGCCGCCCGGCCACCACCGCTCCAGCCAGGCCCGGTCCGCGCCGTCGAGCGGGCCGCCCGGGCTCTGCGTACCGTCCGGGGCGACCAGGACGTAGCGCCCGTCCTCGGCGACCTCCAGGGGCACGTTGTCCAGCCACTCGTTGGCGAAGAGCAGCCCCGTCGCCCCCTGGGGCGGGACCGGGACCCAGCGGATCCGCGGGTCGAGCCCGCCCGGCCGCTCCGCCCGCTCCACGGCGTACGGGCGCACCCGCGCGGCCGTCCCCGGCTCCAGCGCGGCGAGCACCCCGGCCAGCAGCTCCCCCCGCCCCGCCCCCATGTCGACCAGGTCCAGCTCCGCCGGGTGCCCGAGCTCGGCGTCCACCCACCGCAGGAGCCGGGCCACGGCCCCCGCGTACAGCGGCGAGGCGTGCACGGAGGTCCGGAAGTGCCCGGCGGGCCCCGGCCCGCCCGACCGCACGTAGAAGCCCTCGGGCCCGTACAGCGCGGCGTCCATCGCCGTACGCCACCGGACCGGACCCACACCTTCACCCTGAGCGCTCACCGGACAAAGGCTAAGCTTCCGTCCACCTTGGGGAGTACTCGCCCGGGGTCAGGTTCGGACCTCTGGTTGACTCCAGCACCTATCCGCGTTCCCTACTCTGGGTTACGTGCAGCGCCTCTACGACTTCCTCCGCAGACACCCGACGGGCGTCGACAGCTTCTGGGCTGTCCTCCTCTTCGGGGTCGGAATGCTGCAAGTCGCCGACGACAGTTTCAGCAGCACCACCGCACGGCTGCTCGCCGTCCCCGCGGTGGTCGCGATGAGCGTCGTGGTGGCCCTGCGCCGCAAGTGGACGCAAGGCATGTTCTGGCTGGCCGTCGGCACCGGCGTCTACAAGCTGATCACCCACACCGAGGTGAACAACGCCGACCTCGCGATGCTGATCATCCTGTACACGGTCGCCGCCTCCTCCGAGATCTCGCGCCGGATGTCCCGTACCGCGCTCGCCATCGGATTCCTCGCCTCCCCCCTGTACGCCCTGCGCTTCCAGGTGGACAAGGGCGACGCCCGCGACGACATCCTCTTCATGCTCTTCGCCATCGTCCCCTTCGCCCTCGCCTGGGTGCTGGGCGACTCCCTGCGCACCCGCCGGGCCTACTACGCCCAGCTCGTCGAGCGGAACCAGCGCCTGGAGAACCAGCGCGAGGCCCAGGCCAAGGTGGCCGTCGCCGCCGAGCGCGCCCGGATCGCCCGCGAGCTGCACGACGTCGTCGCGCACAACGTCTCGGTGATGGTGGTCCAGGCGGACGGGGCGGCGTACGTCATGGACGTGGCCCCCGAGCAGGCCAAGGAAGCCCTCCAGACCATCTCCGGCACCGGCCGCCAGGCGCTGGCCGAGATGCGGCGGCTGCTGGGCGTCCTGCGCACCGGCGAACCGCAGGAGTCCGAGGACTACGTGCCGCAGCCCGACGTCGAGCAGATCGAGGTCCTGGTCGAGCAGGTACGGGCGGCGGGGCTCGCGGTGGACTTCGAGGTCGAGGGCGCCCCGCGCCGGCTGCCCAGCGGGGTCGAGCTGACGGCGTACCGGATCGTGCAGGAGGCGCTGACCAACACCCGCAAGCACGGCGGCCCGGACGCGAAGGCCAGCGTCCGGCTGGTCTACTTCGACGACGGGCTCGGCCTGCTGATCGAGGACGACGGCCGCGGCGCGGCCCACGAGCTGTACGAGGACGGCGGCGCCGACGGCGCCGGGCACGGGCTGATCGGCATGCGCGAGCGGATCGGTATGGTCGGCGGAACCCTGGACGCGGGGCCGCGGGCCGGTGGCGGCTTCCGGATCAGCGCACTGCTTCCCCTGAAGAAGAGATGACGAGGACGAGGTAACTGATGTCCATCCGCGTGATGCTGGTCGACGACCAGGTGCTGCTGCGCACCGGTTTCCGTATGGTGCTCGCCGCCCAGCCCGACATGGAGGTGGTCGCCGAAGCGGGCGACGGCCTGGAGGCTCTGGAGGTGCTGCGGGCCACGAAGGTGGACGTGGTGCTGATGGACGTCCGCATGCCCCGGCTGGACGGGGTGGAGGCGACGCGGCGGATCTGCGAGCCGGCGGAGCACCCGAAGGTGATCATCCTGACCACCTTCGACCTGGACGAGTACGCCTTCTCGGGCCTGAAGGCGGGCGCGAGCGGGTTCATGCTGAAGGACGTCCCGCCGGGCGAGCTCCTCGCGGCCATCCGCTCGGTGCACAGCGGGGACGCGGTGGTGGCCCCGTCCACGACGCGTCGGCTGCTGGACCGCTTCGCGCCGATGCTGCCGACGACCACCGAGGAGCCGCGGAACAAGGAGATCGAGCGGCTGACGGAGCGCGAGCGCGAGGTCATGCTGCTGGTGGCGCAGGGCCTGTCGAACGGCGAGATCGCGGCCCGGCTGGTCCTCTCCGAGGCGACGGTGAAGACCCACGTGGGCCGCATCCTGACCAAGCTGGGGCTGCGCGACCGGGTCCAGGTGGTGGTCCTGGCCTACGAGACGGGCCAGGTCCGCGCGGGCGGCGGGGCCGGCTAGGGGGTATCGCCCCCCGCCCGCGGGGCCGACGGCCGCGCCGTCATCCAGCGGTCCGGGGCGGCCGAGGCCCGCGAGGTGCGGGAGCGGGCGGCCTGGGCGTGCAGCAGGGCCGCGGCCTCCGGCTCCGGGCGGAGCCGGGCCGTGACCGTGCAGTTCGCGCCGCTGTCCACATGGACGTCGGCGACGCCGCGGCTGCGGGCCCACGGGCCCTGCGTGAAGCGGACACTCTGCACCTTGGCGTGCGGGACGATGTCCGTACGCCGGCACAGGCGGCCGTGCCGGCTTGCGAACACCTCCGGGGAGACGGCCAGGGCGTAGCCCTTCCACCACACCGGGACCACCCAGCGGGACCCGGTCCGCGGGGATCCGGAGAAGGACAGGGCCGCCGGGTCCACCCCGGGCAGCACCCGGGCGACCACGGCGAAGGCGGCGTCCTTCGAGGCCACGGGGACCAGGACGGTGTTGTTGGAGCCCGCGACCTTCAGCTCGACGCGGACCAGGCCGCGCCGCCGCCACAGCAGCGGCTGCACGAGCCGTACGTTCTGCACGCGCCCCGGCGGCACGGTCTCATGCGCCCGGTCCAGCAGGCCGTGGTCCAGGCGCAGCCCGTCCGGGGACTCGGCGACCCGCCAGTCGTACTCGGTGAGGAAGCGGCCGACGGTACCGGCCCAGACCGCGCCGAGCATCGGGAGCACCGCGACGAGGGCCGCCCACGGGCTGGAGCTGACCCACCACACGACGGCCGGCACGGTCAGCCCGGGGACCAGCAGGACCCAGACGCCGAGGTTGAGCAGCAGCGATACGACGAGCTCGCGCGGGGTCACCCGCAGCAGTTCGCGCTCGGGCGCCTCGCCCAGGCGTACGGCCTCCTCGGGAGCGAAACCCGCCGCGCGGGCGAGGAGCTCGGCGCGCAGGGCGACGGCCTCCTTCTCGCTGAGGAAGGACAGCTGGTCCTTCTCCTCGGTGCCGATGACGTCGAGCCGCAGGCTGGCGACGCCGGTGAGCCGGGCCAGGAGCGGGCGGGTGACGTCCACGGCCTGGAGCCGGTCCAGGCGGATGTGCGCGGTGCGCCGGAAGAGGAGTCCACTGCGGATGCGCAGCTCGGTGTCGGTGATGGCGTAGTGGGTGAACCACCAGCTGAGGAAGCCGTACGCGCCGAACACCATGATGAGGCCGGCCAGCGCGGCCGCCCGCAGGAGGGCGGACAGGTCGGCCACCCACCTCCCGGCCTGGTCGCCCTGCTGGGCGATCACGCCGACGGTCGCGGCGATCGGCACCCAGGCACGGCGCAGCGGGGTGAAGGGGTGCAGCCGGCGCTCCACGCCGGGGCCGCTCGCGGGATCGTGCGCGGCGCTCCCGTCGGCGCCGTCGTGGGCGCCGTCGACCGGTGCGGGGCTCACAGGCCCGCCGACCTTGCCTCGCCGAGGGCGGTGAGCCGGTCGCGCAGCCGCTCCGCCTCGGCCGGCACCAGCCCGGGGATCTTGGCGTCGCTGGCGGCCGCCGCCGTGTGCAGCTGTACGGAGGCCAGGCCGAAGCGCCGTTCCAGCGGGCCCGAGGTGACCTCGACCAGCTGCATCCGCCCGTACGGGACCACGGTCTCCTCCCGCCAGAGCACTCCGCGGCTGATCAGCAGGTCGTCCGCGCGCTCCGCGTACCGCCAGGAGCGCCAGTTCCGGCCGAGGAGCACCCAGCCCCAGACCAGGACCAGCAGCCAGAACGCCCCGAGGACCGCCCACACCGGGCCGAGCGTCAGCCCCAGTACGACGGCCGTCACGACGGCGAGCAGCACCGTCCATATCACCAACAGCGTCCGCCGCAGCGTGAGCAGCCCGCCCGGCAGCCCGACCCATGCGGGTCCGCCCGTCTCGCCCATCGTCCCCGTTTCCATGCGTCCACACTAGGGCTGAGACAATGCCGGTATGACGCAGACCACGGTCGGTATCGGCGGAGCGGCGGAAAGCACCGACATGGTGCTCAACATCGGCCCCCAGCACCCCTCCACGCACGGCGTCCTGCGCCTGCGCCTCGTCCTGGACGGCGAGCGGATCGTCAGCGCCGAGCCGGTGGTCGGCTACATGCACCGCGGCGCCGAGAAGCTCTTCGAGGCCCGCGACTACCGGCAGATCGTGATGCTGGCGAACCGCCACGACTGGCTGTCCGCGTTCTCGAACGAGCTGGGCGTGGTGATGGCGGTCGAGCGGATGCTCGGCATGGAGGTCCCCGAGCGGGCCGTCTGGATGCGCACCCTGCTGGCCGAGCTGAACCGGGTGCTGAATCACCTGATGTTCCTCGGCTCGTACCCGCTCGAACTGGGCGGAATCACCCCGATCTTCCACGCGTTCCGCGAGCGCGAGGAGCTCCAGGCCGTCATGGAGGAGATCTCCGGCGGCCGTATGCACTACATGTTCAACCGGGTCGGCGGCCTCAAGGAGGACCTCCCGGCCGGCTGGCTCGGCCGGGCCCGCGCGGCGATCGCCGACGTACGGACCCGGATGGACGTCTACGACAAGCTGGTCCGCGGGAACGAGATCTTCCGGGCCCGTACGCGCGGTGTCGGCGTCCTGTCCGCCGAGGCGGTGCACGCGTACGGGGTCTCCGGCCCGATCGCCCGGGCCTCCGGCGTCGACTTCGACCTGCGCCGCGACGAGCCGTACCTGGCCTACGGCGAGCTCCAGGACGTCCTGAAGGTGATCACCCGCACCGAGGGCGACTGCCTGGCCCGCTTCGAGTGCCTGCTCGACCAGACCCACAACGCGCTCGACCTGGCCGTGGCCTGCCTGGACCGGATGGACGACCTCCCGCCGGGCCCGGTCAACCAGCGACTGCCCAAGGTCCTGAAGGCGCCGGAGGGGCACACGTACGCCTGGACCGAGAACCCGCTCGGGATCAACGGCTACTACCTCGTCTCCAAGGGCGAGAAGACCCCGTACCGGCTGAAGCTGCGCAGCGCCTCGTACAACAACATCCAGGCGCTGGCGGTGCTGCTGCCGGGGCAGTTGGTCGCGGACATGGTGGCGATCCTGGGCTCGCTCTTCTTCGTGGTCGGCGACATCGACAAATAGCCCGTCCCCGGGACATGTCCGGATCGTGGAAGGGCTGGTCGCGGGCCTGCGGGGCAGCGGGGTCATGTACCGGCTGCACGGCAAGGTGCTGCTGGGCATCGGCCCGAAGGCCGGGCGCGACCAGGGGGAACCGGCCTCGCCGGACGAGCTCTTCGAGGCCATGGCCACGCTCTCGGGCGCGAGCCCGACGGCCTGACGGCGGCGGACCGGGCCACGCTGTGGGCCCGGACCGAGCGGGCGCACGAGGCGCGGCTCGGCTCCCAGCAGGGCTGATGCCGGTGCGGCAGGGCAGACTGGGCGCCATGTCCCACTCTCCCCGCCGGGCCTGCCCCGCCTGCGGTCGCGACTGCGCGGTCACCGCCGGACGGATCGCCCGCCACGACCCGCCCGTCGGGCGCGACCGCGGCGACCTGGTGTCCTGCCCCGGCTCCCGGGCGCCAGTTGTGCTCGGCGCCTCCGCGCCGACTCTCGACGGCTTCGTCCTCTCCGAAATCCCCGGACAGCTGCCGCTGTTCTGAGGCCCTCCTCCCGTGCGGGGGATTTCCCCCTCAACCCGGGGGTGCTGTCCGGATGTTGGGGTGCGGCGGCCGTCCGTAGCGTCTCGGTCATGACGATCACGCAGCAGCACAGGCAGCACAGCGGGCGGCAGCGCGGACAGGGGCTGCGGCGCGGCGCCGCCGCCGTGGCCCTCGCCGTCGTACTCGGCGGGATCGCCGCCCCGGTGGCGCTGGCGGCCCCGGCCGCGCCGGCCACCGCGTCCGCCTCCGCCCGCGGCTCCCTCCTCTCCGTCACCCCGCTGGACCTCCTCGACCGCGACCAGGTCGTCGCCGAACTCGGCACCCTCGGCATCGACCCCGGGACCGTCCGGTACGGCGTGAGCGCCCACCGGCTGACCTACGCCACCGTGGATCCGCAGGGCAGGCCCACCACCGCGACCGGGCTGCTGGTCCTCCCGCGCGGCGGCCCGCACCGGCTCGACCTGGTCTCCGACACCCACGGCACGGTCGCCACCCGCGACGACGCCCCGTCCGGGGGCGCCGGCTCCAACCGGCTCACCCCGTACCTGCACGCCTCCGCCGGGCGGGCCGTGGCCGCACCGGACTACCTGGGACTGGGCGGCGGCCCCGGCAGCCACCCGTACATGGACACCCGGTCCTCCGTCACGGCCTCCGTGGACATGCTGAAGGCGGCCCGCACCGCCGCGGACCGGCTGGGGCGCCCGGTCACCCGGGACGTGTACGCCACCGGCTTCTCGCAGGGCGGCCAGGTGGCGATGGCCCTGGGCCGCGAGCTCTCGCGCGGCCGCGACGGGCTGCGCCTGCGGGCGCTGGCCCCGATGGCCGGGCCGCACGACCTGCTCGGCACCGAGTTCCCGGGGATCACCGACGGCCGGATCGATCCCCGCGTCGCCGTCTTCTACCTCTCCTACTTCCTCACGGCGCAGAACCGGCTCCACCCGCTCTACAAGGACCCCGCCGAGGTGTTCCGCGCACCCTATGCACAGGTTGTGGAAGGCCTGTTCGACGGGAGCCACCTGCCGCAGGACATCGTGGCCGCGCTCCCGGCAACGCCTCAGGAGCTGCTGACCCCGCAGTGGGCCGAGAGCGTCCGCAGCCCGCGCGGGGCCCTGCTGGCGGCCGTGAAGGCCAACGACGGGGTCTGCGACTGGAAGCCCACCGCGCCCGTACGCCTGTACGCGGGCGGGGCCGACACCGACGTGCCGATCGCCAACTCCCGGGCCTGCGCCGCCGATCTGGCCCGCCACGGGGTCCGCGCGAAGGTCGTCGACCAGGGGCCGGACGCCGACCACACCGCCACCGCGGTCCGCTCGGCGCCGCAGGTGGTCCGCTGGTTCGACTCGATCCGCTAGAGCCGGCCGGCCGGGGGGACCGGCGCTAGGAGATCGCGGTGCGCAGCCGCACCACGTCGATCGGCTCGGTCTCGTCGTGGGCCGTCAGGTCGATGACCTGGCCCACTGCACGGGTCTCGTCGGTCGGCGGCTTGAACTCCGGCTCCGCGACGGCCTGGGCGGACTCCGCCTTGTGCACGGCGAGGACCTCGGCGCCGACCACGTCGGCCAGGTCCTCGTTCTGGACCGCCTCGATCGCCGCGCGGGCCTGCGCCGCGTTCTTGGTGCCGAAGAAGTCGAAGCCGCCCTCGACGCGGGAGGCCGTACGACGCTGGGCCGCGTACGGGGCCACCGCGGCCGCCGGACGCCGCGCGGGCAGCGAGGACGAAGCAGCGGGGGCGTGGGCGTGGCCACGGCCGGGACCCGGATCGGGATCGGGCTCCGGGGACGAGGGCGCGGACGGCGCCGCCGGCAGCTCCCGCGTCTTCCGCTTGCGGGCCAGCGCCCTCAGGGCCGCGTGGGCCCGGGCGTAGCCGACCGTGGTGGGCGCGCCCGCCGAGGTGCGCTCCTCGGTGACGGCCGGAAGTTCCTTGGGAGCCTGGGCCGGAGCGGCGGAGGCCTCGATGGCCAGCAGCCGGCGGCCTTCCAGGGCGCTGGCCCGCTCGGTCTCGGCGGTCGCGTACCGGCGCAGCAGCGCCGCGTGCTCGCCGCGCAGGCCCGCCAGTTCGACCCGCTTGGCCCGCAGCTTGGCGTCGAGCCCGGCCCGCAGCATGCGGGCCTCTTCGAGGTCGGATTCGAGCTCGGCTATGCGTTCGTCCGTCCGCCACTCGTCCTTGACCCGCTCGCGCGCGAGCTCCGCGACGTGGCGGCCCGCCGAGCGGTCCCAGGCGCGCATGACGACGGCACCGGCGACCCCGGCGGCCGCCGTGACGGCCACGAGCAGCCGCAGCGCCATCGGTTCCGCCAGCAACCAGGCCGCGCCCGCACTGGCGACGGACACGCCGGCCACGGTCGTCGGCGTGAGCAGCCGGTGCAGGGGTTCGGGATTGCGGTGGCGTCCACGGGGCATGGCCCGAAATTTACAGTGCATGGGGGGAGAGTGGGATACCCGCCCGGCAAACTCTTCCCGGGCAGTTACCCCACATTTCTCCATCAACCCCGTGCGCGCTACTTCTTCAGCAGGCCCTTGGACTCCAGGTAGGCCTTCGCGACGTCGGCCGGCTTGGCGCGCTCGGCGTCCACCTTCCGGTTCAGGTCGACGAGATCGGCCGTCGTGAGCACCTTGGTCAGCTTGTCGAGCGCGGCCGCGACCTCCGGGGTTCCGGCGTCCTTGGCATTGACCACCGGCAGGACGTTGTCGGCGTTCTGGAGCTTCTTGTCGTCGTCCAGCAGGACCAGGCCGAAGCTGTCGAGGGTGGCGTCGGTGGTCGTGGTGAGCACGAGCTGGTCGGCGCCGTCCTTGACCGCCTGCTTGGCCTGCGGGGTGCCGACGCCCTTCGGGTCGATTCCGGAGACTTGAATTCCGTACGTCTTGGTCAACCCGGGTGCGCAGAAGGGCCGGACGCTGCATTCGTCGCCCGCCGCGATCTTCACCTTGAGTCCGGACTTACCAAGATCGGAAAGCGTCTTCAGGTTGTTCTTCTCGGCGAATTCCTTGGTCACGGCGAATGCGTTCTGGTCGACCGCCTCACCCGCGGCCAGCGCCTTCAGGCCGAGGGGGGCCGCGAGCTTCTCCAGGCCCGCCACCGTGGCCGCGACGTCGCTGGAGGCGACCGGCTTCTCCTCGGGCGCCTTCGGACCGTTCACCTTGGCGTTGAGGAACTCCGCGAGCGTGGCCGCGTACTCGGGGACGACGTCGATCTCGCCCTTCTCCAGCGACGGCTCGTACAGCTCGCGGTTGTTGACCGTCTTGACCGAGGTGCTGTAGCCCGCGTCCTTCAGGACCTGCGCGTACAGCTCGGCAAGCACGTTCGACTCGGTGAACCCGGCCGCGCCGATCACCAGACTGCCCTTGCCGCCGCCCGCGGACGAGGAGGAGTCGGCGGAGGCCGCGCCGCCGTCGTTGCTCTTCTCCAGGCTGTCGCCGCCGCACGCGGCCAGCGACACCGTCAGCGCCAGGGCGCCCAGGGACGCGCCGAGGACGCGCGTGGTCTTGGTCATGGAGGTACTCCGTTCGAGGCGATGGACAGGAATCAGCGGGAGGCCGCGGTGCGGCGCAGCAGCCGGTCGGCCGCCACCAGCGCGCCCTCCACGAGCAGCGCGAGCGCGGCCACCAGCAGGGCGCCCGCGACGACCTGCGGGGTGTTGTACGTGTTGAAGCCGGCCGTGATGATCCGGCCCAGGCCGCCCTGGCCGACCATGGCGGCGATCGTGGCCGTGGCGATGACCTGCACGGCGCCCGAGCGCAGCCCTGTCATGACCAGACCGCGCGCGAGCGGCAGTTCGACGCGCAGGAAGAGCTGGGTCCCGGACATGCCCATGCCGCGGGCAGCCTCCACGACCGCGCGGTCCACCTCGCGCATGCCGACGTACGCGTTGGTCAGCAGCGGCGGGACGGCGAACAGGACGAGCGCGGCGATGGTGGGCAGGTAGCCCGCGTTGCGCAGCGGGGAGACCATGAAGAGCGCCAGCACCGCGAAGACGGGGACGGCGCGGCCGATGTTGGAGATGTTGATCGCGAGGGCGCCGCCCTTGCCGAGGTGGCCGAGGAACAGGCCGATCGGCAGCGCCACCGCGCAGGCGATCGCCAGCGCGACCGCGCTCACGTAGACGTGCTCGCCGAGCCGGTGCCAGACACCGCTCTCGCCGGCCCAGTTGGCGCCGGTCGCCAGCCAGTCCCAGGCCCCTCCGATGACGCCCCCCACGACTTCAGGCCCCCTTCGCCGAAGCCGAGGCCGAAGCCCGGGCCGCGGGCCGGCCACCGGTACCGGCCCGGGTCCACGGAGTGAGCAGGCGCTGTACGCCGAGCAGCAGCAGATCGGCCACGAGCGCGAGCAGCACGCACAGCACGGAGGCGGTGAGCACCTGGGCCTTGAAGGAGCTGTTCACGGCCGGCGCGATGAGATTGCCGAGGCCGCCCTTGCCGACGATGGAGCCGACGGTGGTGAGCGCGACCGTCGAGACGGTGGCGATCCGCACACCGGCGAGCAGCGCGGGCAGCGCGAGCGGCAGTTCGACCTGCCACAGCAGGCGCCCGGGGCCGTATCCCATGCCGCGCGCGGCTTCCCGTACGTCCTCGGGGACGGACTCCAGTCCGGCCAGCACATTGCGGACCAGGATCGTCAGCGAGTAGAGGACCAGCCCGGTCACCACCAGCGACGCCGAGAGTCCGAAGACCGGCAGCAGCAGGGAGAACATGGCCAGCGAGGGGACGGTGTAGAGCAGGGTGGTCAGGCCCAGGACGGGCGCCGCCCAGCGGCGGCCGCGGCGGGCCAGCAGCGCGAGCGGCACGGACACGGCGATGCCGATGAGGACGGACACGCCCGTGATCCAGATGTGTTCGAGGGTGGCGTCGGTGAGTTCCTGGGAGCGGGAGGTGACGTAGTCCCAGCAGATCCAGTCGTTCGCCACCAGGCAGTTCTGCTCGGCCATGCCCCCCACCCCCCACCATTCGAACGCACGTCTTGACCGTCACCCGTCACAACGACCCTAACCCCCACCACCCACAATGGCCGGAATCCTTCGCACGTGAGCAACACGCCCTTCACATATCAGCGGCGCGCGTGCGGAAAGATGAGCTTGTGATCCGATTCGAGCATGTGACCAAGCGCTACCCCGACGGAACGACAGCTGTCGAGGACCTGTCCTTCGAGGTGGCGGAGGGTGAGCTGGTCACGCTCGTGGGACCGTCCGGCTGCGGCAAGACCACCACGATGAAGATGGTCAACCGGCTGCTCGACCCGACCGCCGGCCGGATCCTGCTGAACGGCGAGGACATCGCGGACGCCGATCCGGTCGAGCTGCGCCGCCGGATCGGGTACGTCATCCAGCAGGTCGGCCTGTTCCCCCACAAGACGGTGCTGGAGAACACGGCGACCGTGCCCCAGCTGATCGGCACCCCCAAGGCACAGGCCCGCGCCCGGGCGGCCGAACTGCTGGAGCTGGTGGGCCTGGACCCGGCCGTCTACGGCGGCAGGTATCCGGAGCAGCTGTCGGGCGGGCAGCGCCAGCGCGTCGGCGTGGCCCGCGCGCTCGCGGCCGATCCGCCGGTGCTGCTGATGGACGAGCCGTTCGGCGCGGTGGACCCGGTGGTGCGCGAGCGGCTGCAGAACGAGTTCCTGACGCTCCAGCGGACGGTGCGCAAGACGATCCTGCTGGTCACCCACGACCTGGAGGAGGCGATCCGGCTCGGCGACCGCATCGCGGTCTACGGAACGGGCACCATCGAGCAGTTCGCCCGCCCGGCGGCGGTGCTCGGAGCGCCGGCCACCGCGTACGTGGCCTCCTTCGTCGGCTCCGACCGGGGGCTCAAGCGGCTCGCGGTGACGGCGGTCGAGGCGGCCGACCTGGCGGCGGCGGAGGGGAAGGCCCCGGCAGCGTCGGTGGCGCTGGGGGCGACGCTGCGCGAGGCGCTCGCGGCCCTGCTCCAGGAGGACTCGGGGCGTCTCGGGGTCACGGACCCGCGAACCGGCGCGCTGGTCGGCGTACTGACCCCGCAGGAGGTCCACCGGGCACTGCGCCGGGCCCAGTTCCAGGAGGTCTGACCCCGCAGACGACTGTGACCGG
This sequence comes from Streptomyces sp. NPDC097617, assembly GCF_044761485.1. Taxonomy (NCBI): domain Bacteria; kingdom Bacillati; phylum Actinomycetota; class Actinomycetes; order Kitasatosporales; family Streptomycetaceae; genus Streptomyces; species Streptomyces sp. NPDC097617. The sequence continues at coordinate 38,245 of NZ_JBIWCL010000032.1, read as the reverse complement.
CCTCGGAAGGCCGGTCACAGAAGCGTCGACGCGGGGCGGGTCAGGCCTCGATGCGGCCGCTCATCCAGGTGAGCATCGGCGGGATCTCCCGTCGCCACGTGTTGAAGTTGTGGCCACCGCTGTCGAGGATGATGGAGGAAACCCGGTCCGGGCTCTGCACCTTCTTGATGAACTTCTTGGTGTCGCCGAGGTTCGGCTCGCCCTTCTCGCTGCTGGTGACGAGGAAGGACGTACCGGACGGCTTCTTGTGCTCGATGCTGTGCAGCACGTCCGCGCGCTTCTTCAGCTTCTCGTCCCCGCGGAACAGGTCACCGGTCGTCGGGTCGTCCGGAGCCTCGTAGTACGCGGACAGACCCGCGGCGGCACCGAAGGTCTGCGGGTAGTGCGCGGCGATCTTCAGGGCGCAGTAACCACCCGTGGAATTGCCGATGAAGCCCATGTTCTGGGGCTTCTTGCCGACCCGGAAGGTGTCCGTGATGGCCTGCGGGAGGTCCTCGCCGAAGAAGGTCTCGGTCTGCGGCCCGCCCGGTATGTCCACGCATTCGGTGTCACGCGGCGGCGCGATCGTCGGCCGCAGCATGACCAGGATCATCGGCTTCATCTTGCCCGCCTTGGACAGGCTGAAGGCCTTCATCGGGTAGTCGAGCCCTTTGATCAGGTTCTCGGCGGTGCCCGGGTACCCCGTCAGGACGATGGACGCGGGGAAGTTCTGGTCCTTGTGCTGCGGCTGGAAGTACTCCGGCGGGAGCCAGACGTAGCCGGGGCTCGTTATCTTCGACTTCTGCCCGGTTATGGCAACCTTCAGGATCTGACCACCGACCTGGGGCTTGGCGCCGCCGGGTACGTCCAGCTTCTGCTTGTCGACGACCTTGATGTCCTTGCTGCTCATCGAGTGGTCGACGACCTTGCCCATGGACGTCTCCTGACCGAGCAGGTCGGCCCAGGAACCGTAGAAGAGGAACGACTTGTTAGCCGCGAGCCCCACCGCCGAGAACAGCGCCAGCTGGGTCGCCAGCAGCAGCCCGATGCGTCCGGCGAACGCGCGCCCGGTGCGGCCCGAGAGCTTCGGCCAGAACCAGACCGTGGCTGCGAAGAGCAGCACACCGGCGAGGATGGCCAACGCCAGAACCGTATTACTGGTGAGACCCATGAGCAGTCAGTCGACTTTCTGGTGGCAGGACTGTTTTTTTCCGACGAAAGAGTGAACCCGCTCCTCGTCGATGTCGTCCTAAGGGACGCACCACACACCGGAGGCTGTCGCGGCCTTCGGCCACATGATCTCTCGCGGAGCAACGGGAAGCGATGTCTAGCAGGATAGATGGCGATAAGTCGGGACAGGTTCCGAGCGGGGTCCGTCGAATCCTCCGAGGCCCACAGCCGGAGTCGGTGCCCGGCCTGGTAGGTACGGCCGTCATGATCGTCGGCCTTCTGGACATCGCGGCAGGGGTGTTCCCGCGGTTCCGGCACAGCCGGATCCACGCGCTGGCGGAGGTGCTGCCGGTTTTCGGCCCCTTTGCGGCGGCCCTCGCCATCAGCGCGGGCGTACTGCTCCTGCTGCTGGCGCACGGCCTCAAGCGCCGCAAGCGCCGTGCCTGGCGGGCGGCGATGGTCCTGCTGCCGGCCGGTGCCGTGGCGCAGTTCCTCTACCGGCACTCGATCCCCGGGGTGGTGATCGCGGCGGTGCTCTTCGCGCTGCTGCTGCGCCACCAGGGTGAATTCAAGGCGCTGCCGGACCCGCGCAGCCGCTGGAAGGCGCTCGCGATCTTCGTACTGATGAGCGCCGGCTCCATCGGGCTCGGCCTGCTCATCGTCAACGTCCACCCGAACAAGGTGGTCGGCAACCCGGGCCTGTACGAGCAGATCACGCACGTCGTCTACGGCCTCTTCGGCTTCGAGGGCCCCGTCGATTACGCCGGCCAGGTCTCCTGGACCGTCGGCTACTCCCTCGGCGCGCTCGGCATGCTGACCGCCCTCACCACCATGTACCTGGCCTTCCGCCCCGAGCACCCCGCCGCCCGGCTCACCGCCGACGACGAGGGCAAGCTGCGCGAGCTGCTCACCAAGCACGGCGGCCGCGACTCGCTCGGCCACTTCGCGCTCCGCCGCGACAAGGCCGTCGTCTTCTCCCCCAGCGGCAAGGCCGCCGTCACCTACCGCGTCGTCTCCGGTGTGATGCTCGCCTCCGGCGACCCCATCGGCGACGTCGAGGCCTGGCCCGGCGCGATCGAGCGGTTCATGGAGGAGGCCAAGGCCCACTCCTGGACCCCCGCCGTCATGGGCTGCAGCGAGACCGGCGGCGAGGTCTGGACCCGTGAGACCGGGCTCGACGCCCTGGAGCTGGGTGACGAGGCGATTGTCGATGTCAAAGACTTCTCCCTCTCGGGCCGCGCCATGCGCAATGTCCGCCAGATGGTGAAGCGCATCGAGCGCAACGGCTACACCACCAAGGTCCGCCGGGTCAGCGAGCTCACCGAGACCGAGCTGGAGCAGGTGCGCGGCGCCGCCGAGGCCTGGCGCGGCACGGACACCGAGCGCGGCTTCTCCATGGCGCTGGGACGGGTCGGCGACCCGGGCGACGGAGACTGCTTCATCGCCACCGCCCACCGCGTCGAGGAGGGCGACACCAGCCCCTTCGGCGACCTGAAGGCCGTCCTGCACTTCGTCCCGTGGGGCACCGACGGCATGTCGCTGGAGCTGATGCGCCGCGACCGCGCCGCCGACCCCGGCATGAACGAGCTGCTGATCGTCGCCTCCCTGGAGGCCGCCCCCGGCCTGAAGATCGAGAAGGTCTCGCTGAACTTCGCGATGTTCCGCTCGGCCCTCGCCCGCGGCGAGAAGATCGGCGCCGGCCCGGTCCTGCGGATGTGGCGGGGCCTGCTGGTCTTCCTGTCCCGCTGGTTCCAGATCGAGTCGCTCTACAAGTTCAACGCGAAGTTCCGACCCCGCTGGGAGCCCCGCTTCGTGGTCTTCCGCACCACCCGCGACCTGCCCCGCATCGGCTTCGCCGCGATGCAGGCCGAGGGCTTCGTGACGCTGGCCCTGCCCCGGCTGTTCGCCAGCCGCCGGCGCCCCAAGCCGGTGCGCGCCTGCACCCACACCCACATGGCGACGGTGCCCAAGCAGGCGGAACGCGAGGTCCAGGCTGCGTAACCCCTGGCCGCACGGGTACGAGACCCGTCAGCCGGGCCCCGGCCGCCGCGAGGCGCCGGGGCCCTGGTGTATCCAGGTCAGCCCTACCCTTGGACCTATGAACACGATGCGCGGAGCCACCGGCAGGGGCCGGGTCGCAGGTCTGCCGGACTGGGACCGCTGCGGGGTCATGGGCGTGGTCAACGTCACCCCCGATTCCTTCTCCGACGGCGGTCGCTGGTTCGACACCACCGCCGCGATCAAGCGCGGCCTGGACCTCGTCGAGCACGGCGCCGACCTCGTCGACGTCGGCGGCGAGTCCACCCGCCCCGGAGCCTCCCGCGTCGACGCGGAGGAGGAACTGCGCCGGGTCGTCCCCGTGGTGCGCGGCCTGGCCTCCGAAGGCGTCACCGTCTCCGTCGACACCATGCGCGCGACCGTCGCCGCCCGGGCCGTCGAGGCCGGCGCGATGCTGGTCAACGACGTCAGCGGCGGGCTGGCCGACCCCGGGATGATCCCGGCCGTCGCCGCCGCCGAGGTGCCCTTCGTGGTGATGCACTGGCGCGGCTTCAGCGACGGCATGAACAGCCTGGCCGTCTACGAGGACGTGGTGGCCGAGGTCACCGCCGAGCTGCGGACCCGGATCGACGCGGTCGTGACCGGCGGGATCGCCCCCGAGCGGCTCCTGGTCGACCCCGGTCTAGGCTTCGCCAAGAACGCCGAGCACGACCTGTCCCTGGTCGCCCACCTGCCCGAACTGCGGGCGCTGGGCTTCCCGCTGCTGGTCGCCGCGTCGAGGAAGCGTTTCCTCGGCCGGGTGCTGGCCGGCGCGGCCGACGCCGCCCCGCCGCCCGCCCGCGAGCGGGACGCCGCCACGGCCGCGGTCTCCGCGATCGCCGCCCACCAGGGCGCCTGGGCCGTACGCGTCCACGAGGTACGGGCGACCGCGGACGCCGTCCGGGTTGCCCGAGCCGTCGAAGGGGCACTCTGATCGTCACCCACCGACAAGGAGCACCGTGAGCAGAACCGACATCGAGGCGGTCGAAGAGGTCAACACGGCCTTCTACGAGGCAATGGAGCAGGGGGACTTCGACTCACTGTCGGCGCTCTGGCTGGAGGACGAGATCTCCTGCGTCCACCCCGGCTGGCCGGTGCTCGCGGGCCGCGGCGAGGTCCTGCGCTCGTACGCGCTCATCATGTCGCACACCGACTACATCCAGTTCTTCCTCACCGACACCAAAGTGGCGGTAATAGGCGATACCGCCCTGGTCACCTGTACGGAGAACATCCTCAGCGGCGGCCCCGCCGAGGACGGCGGGGAACTCGGCCCGCTCGTCGGTCAGCTGGTCGTCGCCACGAATGTGTTCCGACGCACATCCGAGGGCTGGCGACTGTGGTCCCACCACGGTTCTCCCGTCCTCACGGAGTCCGACGACGACGAGGACGAGGACGCCTCCTGACCCCTCCGTCGGGATCCGGAGTATTTCGCAGGTAAATTCGAAGACGGACGACGCCGACCGCACTCGGCGCAGGCCCATGGCCCCGGGGAGCCCCGGGACCGGAAGCACCTACGAAAGCAGGAGTGATTCGCGTGGATCGTGTCGCGCTGCGCGGCCTCAAGGCTCGCGGTCATCACGGCGTCTTCCCCCGGGAGCGCGAGGAAGGCCAGACCTTCATCGTCGACCTCGTGCTGCACCTCGACACCCGCCCCGCTGCGGCCGGAGACGACCTGGCGAAGACCGTGCACTACGGGGTCGTCGCCGAAGAGGTCGTCGACGTGGTCAAGGGTGAGCCCGTCGACCTGATCGAAACCCTGGCCGAGCGGATCGCCCAGCAGTGCCTCAAGCACGAAGCGGTGGCGCAGGTGGAGGTCGTCGTCCACAAGCCGGACGCGCCCATCACCGTCCCCTTCGACGACGTGACCATCACGATCACCCGGAGCCGCGCATGAACAACCGATTGAACGCTCAGAGCGACCCCACCGTCCAGCCGGTACCCGCCTCCGTCGTGGAAGCGGTCGACGCGGCGGACGTCACCCTGTCCAACCCCAAATGGGCCGTCATCGCGTTCGGCGCGAACCTCGGCAACCGGCTGGAGACCCTGCAGGGCGCCATCGACGCCCTCGGCGACACCCCGGGTATGCGGGTCAAGGCCGTCTCCCCCGTCTACGAGACCGAGCCGTGGGGCGTCGAGCCCGGCTCGCAGCCCTCGTACCTCAACGCGGTCGTCGCCGTGAAGACCACCCTGCCGCCGTCCTCGCTCCTGGAGCGCGCGCACGCCGTCGAGGAGGCCTTCGACCGCGTCCGCGAGGAGCGCTGGGGCCCGCGCACGATCGACGTGGACATCGTCGCGTACGCCGACCGGGTCTCCGACGACCCGGTCCTCACCCTCCCGCACCCGCGCGCCCACGAGCGCGCCTTCGTGCTGGCACCCTGGCACGACATCGACCCGGAGGCCCGGATCCCCGGTCGCGGAGCGGTCGCCGCGCTGCTGGCCGAAATCGGTCTGGTCGGCGTGACGCCGCGTCCCGACCTGGAACTCCACCTCCCCGAGTAGTCGTTAGTAGCCTGTTCACGGCTACTCGCTGAAATGGGGAACGGGCAAGTGAAGCAACTGAGGCCGGCGGTCCTGGCGGGCATCTTCCTGGTCGCCGGGGTCCTGTCCTGGGCCGGCGCGCGCCTGTGGAACGCCTACGGCATGCTGCCGGGCGTTCCACTGGCCGCGCCGATCGTCCTGGGCGTCATCGCGGTGGTGCTGCTGGCCACCGCCCTGTCGCTGAGGTCCCGCCTCAAGGCCCAGCGCGAGCGCCGACCGGGTGCCAAGGGCGTGGAGCCGCTGATGGCGGCCCGCGCGGTGGTCTTCGGCCAGGCCAGTGCCCTGGTGGCGGCACTGGTGGCGGGCATGTACGGCGGTGTGGGCGTCTTCCTGCTGACCGACGCCCTCGACGTCCCGGCCCGCCGCGACCAGGCCTGGTACGCGGGATTCTCGGTCCTGGCGGGCGTGGCGGTCATCGCCGCGGCCCTCTTCCTGGAACACGTCCTCAAGCTCCCGGAGGACGACGAAACACCGGAGGCCCCGGCCGCCCGCGCCTGACGACGCCGCTCCGGGGCCCCACGGACCTGCACGGGGTGGAACCTCTGGCGTCCGGCGCCCCGGGCCCGCAGCGGCAACGGCAGCGGTTCGAGCGCGCGCCGTACGCCCTCGCTCAGGGGCTCCCGGCCGTCCGGCCCGGGCACCGGTTCAGCGGGCCATGATCAGGCTCATCGCCTCGTTGCGGGTGGCGGGGTCGCGCAGCTGCCCGCGGACCGCCGAGGTGATGGTCTTCGCGCCGGGCTTGCGGACCCCGCGCATGGTCATGCACATGTGCTCGCACTCGATGACCACGATGACCCCGCGCGGGTCCAGGATCTCCATCAGGGAGTCGGCTATCTGCGTGGTGAGCCGCTCCTGCACCTGCGGGCGGCGGGCGAACACGTCCACGAGGCGGGCCAGCTTCGACAGGCCGGTGATCTTGCCGTCGGTGGACGGGATGTAGCCGACGTGGGCCACGCCGTGGAAGGGGACCAGGTGGTGCTCGCAGTTCGACATGACCTCGATGTCCTTCACCAGGACCATCTCGTCGTGACCGAGGTCGAACGTCGTGGTCAGGACCTCTTCGGGCTTCTGGTAGAGGCCGGCGAATATCTCCTTGTACGCCCGCGCCACGCGCCCCGGGGTCTCCAGCAGGCCCTCGCGGTCCGGATCCTCGCCGACCGCGATCAGCAGCTCACGGACCGCCGCCTCGGCGCGCTTCTCGTCGAACACGCCGATCGTGCCCTCGTCGCCGGTCAGGGTCACTGGGTCCGTCATTGCATCCTCGTTCCTGTGTGCCTGTGCACTCGCACTCGCGGGCACGTGAAAATGAAAGTGCCGCGCCCCCCAGGCTAGAACCTGGGGGGCGCGGCTTCCATTCCGGGTGGACGGGCTCGCGGACTAGTCCGTGAGCTCCTCCGGCGATGCCTCGGGGGCCTTCTCCACCGACACGGTCGACGTGCCGTTCGCCGAGTTCGTCAGCTGGAGCTCCTTGGGAGAGAGCACCGGCGGACGGGTGGAGGGGGTGCGGCGGGAGGAGCCGGTCCACGCGGGACGGGCCGGACGCTTCACGATCGTGGAGAAGATCTCGGCGATCTGCTCCTTGTTCAGCGTCTCCTTCTCCAGCAGCGCGAGAACCAGGTTGTCGAGGACGTCACGGTTCTCGACGAGGATCTCCCAGGCCTCGTTGTGCGCGGTCTCGATGAGCTTCTTGACCTCTTCGTCGACCAGCGCCGCGACCTCTTCCGAGTAGTCCCGCGGGTGCGACATGTCGCGGCCCAGGAACGGCTCGGTGTTGTCGCCGCCGAACTTGATCGCACCGAGACGCTCGGTCATGCCGTACTGCGTGACCATGGCCCGTGCCGTGGCCGTGGCCTTCTCGATGTCGTTCGCCGCGCCCGTGGTCGGGTCGTGGAAGACCAGCTCCTCGGCCGCGCGCCCGCCCAGCATGTACGCCAGCTGGTCGAGCATCTCGTTGCGCGTGGTCGAGTACCTGTCCTCGTCGGGCAGGACCATGGTGTAACCCAGGGCCCGGCCGCGGGACAGGATCGTGATCTTGTGGACCGGGTCGGAGTTCGGGGAAGCCGCCGCGACGAGGGCGTGGCCGCCCTCGTGGTACGCGGTGATCTTCTTTTCCCGGTCCGACATGATCCGGGTCCGCTTCTGCGGACCCGCCACGACACGATCGATCGCCTCGTCCAGCGCGTGGTTGTCGATCAGCTTCTTGTCCGTACGGGCGGTCAGCAGGGCCGCTTCGTTCAGGACGTTGGCGAGATCGGCGCCGGTGAAGCCGGGCGTGCGCCGGGCAACCGCGCCCAGGTCGACGTCCGGAGTGACCGGCTTGCCCTTTCCGTGGACCTTGAGGATCTCCAGACGGCCCTGCATGTCCGGACGGTCGACCGCGATCTGGCGGTCGAAGCGGCCGGGGCGCAGGAGCGCCGGGTCGAGGATGTCCGGACGGTTCGTGGCGGCGATCAGGATGACGCCGCCCTTCACGTCGAAGCCGTCCATCTCGACGAGCAGCTGGTTGAGGGTCTGCTCGCGCTCGTCGTGACCGCCGCCGAGACCCGCACCGCGGTGCCGGCCCACAGCGTCGATCTCATCGACGAAGACGATCGCCGGCGCGTTGGCCTTGGCCTGCTCGAACAGGTCGCGGACACGCGAGGCACCGACACCGACGAACATCTCGACGAAGTCGGAACCGGAGATCGAGTAGAAGGGGACACCCGCCTCGCCCGCGACGGCACGCGCGAGCAGGGTCTTACCGGTGCCGGGCGGGCCGTAGAGCAGCACACCCTTGGGGATCTTGGCGCCGACGGCCTGGAACTTCGCCGGCTCCTGGAGGAACTCCTTGATCTCGTGGAGTTCCTCGACGGCCTCGTCCGAACCCGCGACATCGGCGAACGTCGTCTTCGGGGTGTCCTTGGTGATGAGCTTGGCCTTGGACTTCCCGAAGTTCATGACCCGGGAGCCGCCGCCCTGCATCTGGTTCATCAGGAACAGGAAGACAACGACGATGAGGACGAAGGGCAGGAGCGAGAGCAGCACGCTCAGGAACGGGCTGGTCTTGTCCGGCGCGACCTTGTAGCCGTCGGGGATCTGGCCGGCTTCGTACTTCTTCTGGAGATTGTCCGCGAGCTGAACGCCCTGGTCTCCGATGTAGTTGGCCTGGAACTTGCTGCCGGAGTTGTCGCCGAGCTTCTGGTCCTTCTTCAGCTCGACCTTGATCATCTGGCTGTCGCCGGTGGTGAGCTCGGCGCTCTGCACCTGGCCGCTGTTGATCGCCTTGATGACCTCGCTGGTGTCCACCGTCTTGTAGCCGCCGCCGGAGCCGACGACATTCATCAACACGACCACGGCGAGGACGGCCAGCACGATCCACATGACCGGCCCACGGAAGTATCGCTTCACGTCCATCCATACGGGGCGCCAGGCGCCCCGTCCCTCCTGCCCGTAGGTAAATGCTGCTGTGAGTAAAGACTGTTCTTCGGAATGTACCCCTGTATTGTCACCCGCGGCCTCATGCGACGGCTGACAGACCCGCCTTCCCCTGCTTCAACGGCGGGAATCGCCCCCAGGTTCCCCGCGGGCCTGCCGGGGTTCCCGGGAACGTGAGCGGGATCAGCCGCCGTAGACGTGCGGGGCGAGCGTGCCGACGAACGGCAGGTTGCGGTACTTCTCCGCGTAGTCGAGGCCGTAGCCCACGACGAACTCGTTCGGAATGTCGAAGCCGACCCACTTCACGTCGATCGCGACCTTCGCCGCCTCGGGCTTGCGCAGCAGCGTGACGACCTCCAGGGAGGCCGGCTGGCGCGAGCCCAGGTTCGACAGCAGCCAGGACAGCGTCAGACCCGAGTCGATGATGTCCTCGACGATCAGGACGTGCTTGTCCTTGATGTCGGTGTCCAGGTCCTTGAGGATCCGCACCACGCCGGAGGACTGGGTCCCGGCGCCGTACGAGGACACCGCCATCCAGTCCATGGTGAGCGGGGTGGACAAGGCACGCGCCAGGTCCGCCATCACCATCACGGCGCCCTTGAGCACACCGACGATGAGCAGGTCCTTGCCCGCGTACTCCGCGTCGATCTTCGCGGCCAGCTCGGCCAGCTTCGCGTCGATCTCTTCTTTGGTGATGAGCACCGACTGGAGGTCGCTGCCCATGTCCTTCTCGTCCACCCGCATCACTTTCGTTGTCGGCCGGGGCTCCGGGGGGCGCCCCCGGAGGACTCAGCCGTGTTTCAGCACCAATCAGCCCTGCCGGATGACCAGTCTGCCACCCTGCCGCTGGGCCTCGACCCGGCCGGGCAGGTTGATGGCGCCCTGACCGCGCCATCCGGTGATGAGGCGGTCGACTTCTTCGATGTGGCGGGCGAAGAGGGAGCCCGCGGGGGACCCGGCCGCGACCACGGCCCTGCGCAGCACACGGCGACGGACGGCCGGGGGCAGGGCGTACAGCTTGGCGCACTCCAGTCGCCCGTCCGCGTCGCGCACACCGGTCTCCGCCTCCGCGGCCCAGGCGTCCAGGGCGTCGGCGTCGTCCCGGGAGAGCTGTGCGGTGCGGGCGAGTGCCTCGACGACTCCCTTGCCGAGCGCCTTCTCGAGGGCGGGCAGTCCCTCGTGGCGCAGCCGGGAGCGGGTGTAGGCGGGGTCGATGTTGTGCGGGTCGTCCCAGACGGGGAGGGACTGGACCATGCAGGCCTTGCGGGCGGTCTGCCGGTCCACCTGGAGGAAGGGGCGGCGGTAGCGGTTCGTGCGACCGGCGGTGCCGGGACCGCCGGAGACCTCGGGCATCCCGGACAGCGAGCGGATGCCGGAGCCGCGGGCCAGGCCCAGCAGGACGGTTTCGGCTTGATCGTCACGGGTGTGGCCGAGCAGCACGGCGGCGACGCCGAGCCGTTCCGCGGCCTCGTCCAGGGCGCCGTAGCGGGCGTCGCGGGCGGCGGCCTCGGGTCCGCCGTCACGGCCGACGCGCACGGCGACGGACTCCACCGGGTCGAGGCGGAGTGCGGTCATGCGGCTGACGACCTCGGCGGCGCGCAGGTCGGAGCCGGGCTGGAGGCCGTGATCGACGGTGATGCCGCCGGCCCGGATGCCGAGTTTGGGGGCCTCGAAGGCGAGGGCCGAGGCGAGCGCCATGGAGTCGGCGCCGCCGGAGCAGGCGACGAGGACGAGCGGCAGGGAGCCCCCGGCGCTGCGGGGGGTGGCGGGACTGCCTTGGTGATCGGTGAGGTCGGTGAGGACGTCGTGGAGTACGCGGCGGACCGCCAGGCGTATCGCCGCGACCGCAGGATGGGGACCCATGTCCGGTGCCCTTCGATGGAGTTCGGATGCCTCGGAGGCGTTGGGGTGGTGTGCTGGGGTGCTTCCCGGCCGCCCCCGCGGAACGGGAGGATGTCACTCAGAGTGCGTCGATGGTGACAGAACCGAGGCGTTCCCCGAGCATCGCACGCCCTTCCACGCCCCACGGTCCCTCGGACGGGTGACGCTGCTTCCCCCAGTGAGACATGTTTACGCCCCCCGTGTCACTCCGCTTCGCTCTGTTCGCTCCCCTTGCTGTGCACCCGCGCCACCCAGTCGGCGGGCCTGGCGATCTCGGCCTTGGTCGGCAGTGTGTTCGGGGAGGTCCACACCCGGTTGAAGCCGTCCATGCCGACCTGGCCGACGACGGCGCGCACGAACCGCTCGCCGTCGCGGTACTGGCGCAGCTTGGCGTCGAGGCCCAGCAGCTTGCGCAGCGCGGCGTCGAGCCGGCCGGCGCCGCTGGCCCTGCGCTGCTGGAACTTCTCGCGGATCTCGGCGACCGAGGGCACCACCTGGGGGCCGACGCCGTCCATGACGAAGTCGGCGTGGCCCTCCAGCAGGGACATGACGGCGGTGAGCCGGGCCAGGATCTCGCGCTGCTCCGGGGTCTGCACGAGCTCCACGAGGGAGCGCCCCTCGTCGCCGCTCTCGGCGTCCGGGCGGGCGCCGGCGAAGGACTGGGCGGCCTCGCGGATGCGCTCCAGGACGGTGCTCGGGTCCACTTCGGTGGCGCCCAGGAACGTCTGGATTTCGCCTTCGAGGTGGGCGCGCAGCCACGGGACGGCCGTGAACTGTGTACGGTGCGTCTCCTCGTGCAGGCAGACCCACAGCCGGAAGTCGTGCGGGTGCACCTCCAGCTCGCGCTCGACGTGCACGATGTTCGGCGCGACGAGCAGCAGCCGCCCGCCCGCTGCGGAGGCCGGCAGGTCCCGGGAGACCGGCGCGAAGGTCTCGTACTGGCCCAGGACCCGGGAGGCCAGGAAGCTCAGCAGCATGCCCAGCTCGACGCCGGTGATCTTGCCGCCGACCGCGCCGAGGACGGCTCCGCCGGGGGCGCCCGCCCGTCGGTCCTGCATCTTGCCCAGGAGCGGCTGGAGCAGCTCGCGGAAGCCCGCGACGTTGGCCTTGACCCAGCCGGCCCGGTCGACGACCAGGACGGGCGTGTCGGGGACGGCCGCCCCCGCCGGGATCATCCGGGTGAACTCGCGCACGTGCTGCTCCGAGGTCCTGGCGTGCCGCCGCAGCTCCGCCACGACGGCCCTCGCCTCGTCCCGGGTCACCTCCGGGCCGGGTCGTACCAGTCGGATCGCGGTCGCCACCGCGAGGTTCCAGTCGACCATCTCCGCACCACTGATGCTCGTCATGCGTCAACCGTACGTGGACCGGCCCTTCTGCGGACCCCCTACGAAGCGCTCGCGACGGCGGCGGCCAGCTTGTCGAGGGCCTTCTCGGCGCCCTCGGGGCCGGGGCTGTTCGCCGTCAGGAAGGCGAAGGCGAGCAGTCTGCCGGAGGGGTCGACGACGGTTCCGGAGAGGGAGTTGACTCCGGTGAGGGTGCCGGTCTTGGCCCGGAGCAGGCCGGCGGCCGGGGAGCCGCCGGCGTTGCGCGCCTTCAGGGTTCCGGTGAATCCGGCGACGGGCAGTCCGGTGAGCACCGGCCGCAGCTCCGGGCGCTGCGGGTCGGCGGCCTTGGCGAGGAGTCCGGTGAGCAGGCCCGCGCTGAGCCTGTCGGCGCGGTTCAGGCCGCTGCCGTCGGCGAAGCGGGAGCCGGTCGTGTCGACGCCGAGGGAGGTGAGCCGGTCGGTGACGGCCTTCTCCGCGCCGTCGAAGCTCGCGGGGCGGCCGGAGGCGAGGGCGGTCTGCCGGGCGAGGGCCTCGGCGATGTCGTTGTCGCTGTTGGTCAGCATCCGCTCGACCAGCCCGGCGATCGGGGTGGAGAGGGTGACGGCCAGCGGCTGGACGCCGGCGGCGGCCTTGGCCCGGGCGGGTTCGCCGGTGACTTTGATGCCGCGTTCGGCCAGCAGGGTGCGGAAGGCGCGGGCGGCGTCCTCGGAGGGGCCCTCGCTCCGTTGCACGGGCCCGGAGGTGGATTCGTCGGGGCGGCCCTCGTCGGCCGTCAGGGCGGTCACCGGAGCGATGTTCGGGTTGACGCCGATCGGGTGGCGGGCGGGGCCCGCGTAGAGGCTGTCGTCGTACGCCAGGGTCACGGTGTCGGTGCCGGCGGCCTTGAGGGCTTGCGCGGTGTCAGCGGCGAGGGCGACGAGGCTGCCGCCGGATCCGGCGGGGCTCTTCTTCTTCGCGGTGAGCGAGGGGTCGCCGCCACCGACCAGGACGATCTGTCCGGGGGCGGCGCCGGGCGCGACCGTGGTCCTGATCCGGTGCTCGGGCCCGAGGGCGGCCAGCACGGCCGCGGCGGTGGCGATCTTGACGGTGGAGGCGGGGGTCATGACGTCCCGCGCCCCGGACTCGTAGAGGACCTGCCCGGTGGCGGTGTCGACCACGGACGCGGTACGGACGGTGCCGAGCGCGGGGTCGGCGAGCAGCGGCTTCAGCGCGGCGGCCAGCCCCCCGGCGGAGGCGGGCGCGGCGGGCGCCGACTGCGCACGCGGGACTCCGGGGCCGATGCCGCCGAGCACCCCGGGAGCGCTGGGCGCGGCCTGCGGCAGGTCCCCGGAACGGGTCCCGCCACCGTGATCTGCGCCACCCGTACGGCCCCAGGAGGCGGCGCTGTCCCGCTCGGCCTTACGCTGGCCGGAGTCCCAAGGACCGGCGGCGGCCACCGCTGCCACCGACAGGGCCAGGCCGGCGACGGCCGAACCCGCGATGAGCTGCCACGTCTTGTCCAATGGCACCTCGGACCAGCCCCTTTCGCGATCACACATATGCGTGAGGGACACTTAACCACTGCGTCTTGCCGCGAGCATGGCACCCCACCCGGCAGGGCTGGGCCGGACGCGCACGCAGTTTTGAATCGACGCAGTCCCGAAGCAATGCAGCTGATCATGGAGGAGCAGGACGTGGAGTTCGACGTCACCATCGAGATCCCCAAGGGTTCGCGGAACAAGTACGAGGTGGACCACGAGACCGGCCGGATCCGCCTGGACCGTCGCCTCTTCACCTCGACCAGCTACCCGGCCGACTACGGCTTCGTCGAGAACACCCTCGGCGAGGACGGCGACCCGCTGGACGCGCTGGTCATCCTGGACGAGCCCACCTTCCCGGGCTGCCTGATCAAGTGCCGCGCCATCGGCATGTTCAACATGACGGACGAGGCGGGCGGCGACGCCAAGCTGCTGTGCGTGCCGGCCTCGGACCCGCGTGTCGAGCACCTGCGCGACATCCACCACGTCTCCGAGTTCGACCGCCTGGAGATCCAGCACTTCTTCGAGGTCTACAAGGACCTGGAGCCGGGCAAGTCCGTCGAGGGCGCGAACTGGGTCGGCCGCACCGAGGCCGAGGCCGAGATCGAGGCCTCGTACAAGCGCCTGGAGGCGCAGGGCGGCCACCACTGAGCTCGCGCTCAGCGGTAACGGGCCGGGGTAGTCCCCCGCGCCCCTTGTGACATGGCGGGCGGTATCCCCCCGGGGGATACCGCCCGCTGTCGCGTTCGCGGGCCCCTGTGGCGGGCAGCAGGGTATGCGGTGGGAGGAATCGATTCCGCATACTGATACCCGGGTGATCACGGACAGGAGGACGCGTGGCGGAGGCCGACGAGGCAGAGGACAGGAAGCCCCAGTCCGACGAGGCGCGCAGCGCCTTCACGCCGCCGCCCGGTATGGAACCGGAGGCTCCCGAGGAGGATCAGCCCACCTCGGAATTCGCCCTTCCGGCGGGCGCCGGTCCGGTGCAGCCCGAGCCCGAGGGGTCGGCCTTCGCCGCCCCGGCCACCTACCGGGCCGCGAACTCCCCGGCCGCCTACACCCCCGGCCAGGGCTTCCCCGTCGCGCAGATGAAGGAATCGCCCTGGCAGGACCGGATGCGCACGATGCTGCGCATGCCGGTCGACGTCCGGCCCGTACCGGATCTGGTCCAGAGGCAGAGCGAGACGGGCCCTGCCGTGGGCCGCGTGCTCGACCTGACCCTGCGCATCGGCGAGCTGCTGCTCGCGGGCGGTGAGGGCGCCGAGGACGTGGAGGCCGCGATGTTCGCGGTGGCCCGCTCCTACGGGCTGGACCGCTGCGAGCCGACCGTCACCTTCACCATGCTGTCGATCACCCACCATCCCTCGCTGGTGGGCGACCCCGTCTCGGCCAGCCGGACCGTGCGCCGCCGCGGCACCGACTACAACCGGCTCGCGGCCGTCTTCCGGCTCGTGGACGACATCAGCGCCCACGAGATCGACGTGTCGTTGGAGGAGGCCTACCGGCGCCTCGCCGAGATCCGCCGCAACCGGCACCCCTACCCCGGCTGGATGCTCACGGCCTCCGCCGGACTGCTCGCCGGCGCTGCCTCCACCCTGGTCGGCGGCGGGGTCCTCGTGTTCTTCGCCGCAGTGATCGGCGCCATCCTCGGCGACCGCCTGGCCTGGCTCTGCGCCGGGCGCGGGCTGCCCGAGTTCTACCAGTTCGTGGTCGCCGCGATGCCGCCCGCGGCCATCGGGGTGGCGCTGAACATGACCGGGATCGACGTCAAGGCCTCCGCCGTGATCACCGGTGGGCTGTTCGCGCTGCTGCCGGGACGGGCCCTGGTCGCGGCCGTGCAGGACGGTCTGACCGGCTACTACATCACCGCGTCGGCCCGGCTGCTGGAGGTCATGTACCTGTTCATCGGCATCATCATGGGCGTCCTGGTGATGCTCTACGTCGGGCTGCAGTTCGACGCCTCGCCGCGGCCGGAGGAGGTCCTCCAGATCCAGCAGCGGCCGCTGATCCAGATCGCCGCCTCGATGGTGCTGGTGTTCACCTTCGCGATCCTGCTCCAGCAGGAGCGCTCCACCGTGCTGATCGTGACGCTGAACGGCGCGGTCGCCTGGGTCACCTTCGGGGCCCTGCACTACGCCGGGGGCATTCCGCCCGTACCGTCCACGGCCATCGCGGCCGGGCTGGTGGGCCTCTTCGGGCAGCTCTTCTCCCGCTACCGCTTCGCGTCCGCCCTGCCGTACGTGACGGCCGCCATCGGCCCGCTGCTGCCCGGCTCGGCCACCTACTACGGGCTGCTGCTGATCGCCGAGAACCGGCTGAACGAGGGCCTGGGCTCGCTGGTGAACGCCGCGGCCATCGCGTTGGCCATCGCGATCGGCGTCAACCTCGGGTCGGAGGCCTCACGGCTGTTCATGCGCATCCCGGGGGCCGCGAGCGCCGCCAAGCGCCGCGCGGCGAAGCGGACCCGAGGCTTCTGAGCGGGACCCGTCAGGGGCCCGTACGCGGCCCCGTGCGGGCACACGTACGCCCCGGGGCCTCTTGCGGGCCTCCGGGGCGTACGGCCGTACGGGGTGCTGCCGGTGCGGCTCAGCGCTTGGCGTGCCGGCCGCGCGCGCCCGGGGCCTGCGGGCCGGAGCCGTCGGCGGCGGGCACCGCGGCCGACTCGGCGGCACCGTTCGCCTTGCTCCCCTTGCGGGCCTTGAGGATCTCGAAGACCACCGGGATGACCGAGATCAGGACGATGCCCACCAGGATCGATTCGACGTGCTCCTTGATGAACTCGATCTGACCGAGCCAGTAGCCGGCGATGGTGATGCCCGCTCCCCAGCCGATGCCGCCGATGATGTTGTAGGTGAGGAAGGTGCGGTACTTCATCGTGCCGGCGCCGGCGACCATCGGGGCGAAGGTGCGGATGATCGGCACGAAGCGGGCGAGCACGATGGCCTTGGGGCCGTGCTTGTCCATGAACTCGTGGGCCTTGTCCAGGTTCTCCCGCTTGAAGAGCTTGGACTTCGGCCGGTTGAAGAGCTTCGGCCCGAAGAACTTGCCGATCATGTATCCGACCTGGTCGCCGATGATCGCGGCGGCCACGATCAGGGTGCAGACCAGCCACAGCGGCTGCTTGATGTACTGCCCGTCCGCGACCAGCAGGCCCGCCGTGAAGAGCAGCGAGTCGCCGGGGAGGAACGCGAAGAGTCCCGACTCGGCGAAGACGATGACCAGGATGCCGACCAGACCGAAGTGCGAGATCAGATAGTCCGGGGACAGCCACTCAGGGCCGAGCGCAAGCGTATACACGGTTTCCGGGCTCTCCTGGATCGGGGGGCGTATTGCGGAAGGGGCGGTTTCAATTATCAACGCACACGACCCCCGCCCGGTTCCAGGGACCGGAGGGGGTCGGATGCGTGACATCTGCGGCTACACCTTGCGCACCGCGTTGGCCATGATCGCGTCCCGCAGGAACACCGCCAGCCCCGCCCGGACCGCTTCGTAGGTGGCTGTGAACCGCTCGTCCGCCACGTACATCTCACCCAGGTCGGTGTGCATTTCGTACGAGCAGGTGTAGCAGTTCCCGTCGATCCAGCCGCGGTGCTCCTCGGCCAGGTCCATGGCCTCCTCGGACTCCGCCGACGCCCCCGAGTCCATCAGCGCGGCCAGACGCCGGTTGATGTCGTCGGCATCGGCGAGGATCCTCTGCCAGTCCTCCTTGGTGCAGGCCGCGGCCCGGCGCTGCGACTCGGCGTAGGCACCGGTGCCGCCCCAGCGCTGCTCGGCCTCCGCGGCGTACTGGTCGGGATCGAAGTCCCCGAAGACCTCGAACTTCTCCTCGGGCGTGAGGTTGATGCCCATCTTCTTCGCCTCCATGGCGTGCTCAACGGCCTTGGCCATCTGCTGGAGCCGGTCGATCCGGTCGGTCAGCAGGGCATGCTGCCGGCGCAGATGCTCCCGCGGATCGGTGTCCGGATCGTCCAGCAGGACCGCGACCTCGTCGAGGGGGAAGCCGAGCTCCCGGTAGAACAGGATCCGCTGCAACCGGTCCAGGTCGGCGTCGTCGTACCGCCGGTGTCCCGCGTTGCTGCGCCCGCTCGGGGAGAGCAGACCGATCTCGTCGTAGTGGTGCAGGGTGCGCACCGTGACTCCGGCGAATCCGGCGACCTGGCCCACGGAATGGCTCATCTCTTCCGCCCTCTGGTCGGGTACGCCCTTCACTGTGGTCCCTCACGCGACGTGAGGTGCAAGTCCCCTCACCGGTCCGTCTGCGGCCCGCCGCGGCGGGCCGCAGGGCCGCTATGTGCTCAAGCCGCGGAACCTGGCCACCGCCAGCGGGAAGAAGACCGCCAGCAGCAGCACCGGCCAGCCGACGGCCAGCAGCGCCGCGTGGTCACCGGCCCACGACTCGCCGGCCGCGGCCGGGTTGTCGAACAGGTCGCGGACCGACGTCGCCGTCGCCGACATCGGGTTCCATTCCACCACCGTCCCCAGCCAGCCCGGCATCGCCTCCGGCGTGGCGAACGCGTTGGAGAGGAAGCCCACCGGCCACACCAGGATCTGCACCGCCTGCACCATTTCCGGGCGGCCGGCGACCATGCCCAGGAAGATGCCGATCCACAGCATCGCGAACCGCAGCAGCAGGAGCAGCGCGAAGGCCAGCAGGGCGGCCGCCGGCGAGCCGTGCCAGCGCCAGCCCAGCAGCAGGCCGACCCCCGCGAGGACGGCCAGGCCCACCGCCGACTGGAGCATGTCCGCCGCGCTGCGGCCGACCAGGACCGCCGCCGAGGACATCGGCATGGCCCGGAACCGGTCGATCACCCCCTTGCCCAGGTCCTGGGTGACCGCGGTCATGGTCGACTCCAGCCCGAAGGCCATGGTCAGCGCGAGCATCCCGGGCACCAGGAACTCGACGTACTCGCCGTCGATCCCCCGCCCGCCGCCGACCAGGAAGCCGAACATCAGCAGCAGCATCACCGGGAAGACCAGGCCGACGACCATCTGGACCGGCTGGCGTGCCCAGTGCGCGAGCTCTCGCCGGGTCATCGTCCAGGAGTCCACGAGCACCCAGGGCACGCCCGGGCCGGCCGGGCCGGCCGAAGGCCCCGTACCCGCGGTCGTACGCGTACGCGTGCTCACGCTCATGCGGCCACCTCCGCGGCATCCGTACGGTCGGTCATGTGCAGGAAGACCTCGTCGAGCGTGGGGCGGCGGACCGCGAGGTCCACCGCCTCGATGCCCGCCTCCTCCAGCACGCGCAGGGTCAGGGCCAGGCCCGCCATCCGGTCCTCCACCGGGAAGCTCAGGGTCGCGGAGTCCGGGTCCACGGCCGGGTCCGGCAGCAGCCGCGCCGCCTGCGCGAGCCGCGCCGCGTCCCGCAGGACGACGACGATCCGGTCGGCTCCGACCAGGGACTTCAGCTCGTCGGCCGTGCCCTCGGCCGCCACCCGCCCCGCGTCGATCAACGTGATGCGGTCGGCCAGCTGGTCGGCCTCCTCCAGGTACTGGGTGGTCAGCAGGACGGTCGTGCCGCCGCCCACCAGGGAGCGGACCGCGCTCCACACCTCGGCGCGGCCGCGCGGGTCGAGCCCGGTGGTGGGCTCGTCGAGGAAGAGCACCTCCGGCTCGGTGATCAGCGACGCCGCGAGGTCGAGCCGGCGCCGCATGCCGCCGCTGTACTGCTTCACCGGCTTGCGGCCGGTGTCCGCGAGGCCGAAGCGGTCCAGCAGTTCGTCGGCCCGCAGCCCGGCCCGTCGCGCGCCGAGGTGGTTCAGGCGGCCGAACATCTCCAGGTTCTGCCGCCCGCCCAGCCCCTCGTCGAGCGCCGCGTTCTGGCCGAGCAGCCCGATCCGGGCGCGGACGGCCGCCGCCTGGGTGCGCACGTCGTGGCCCGCGACCCGGACCACGCCCTCGTCGCAGCGCAGCAGGGTGCTCATGACGCGCACGGCCGTGGTCTTCCCGGCGCCGTTGGGGCCGAGCACGGCGTGCACCGTCCCGGGCTTCACCTCCAGGTCGAGCCCCGCGAGCGCGGGCTTGTCGCCGTACCGCTTGTGGACGCCTTCGACGAAGATCGCCAAAACCGCTCCTCCGTTAGTCAAATTTGAGTAGCTGGGTCGCCCAAAATAATGCCCGTCATCCGGCTAGTCAAACTTGATTACGCATCCTGTCGCGCGGCGTACGGATTCTCCTGGCCGTCCGCGAGGACCCCCACGAACGGATCGCCGCCCTCACCCGCGAAGGAGTACGCGCCCCCCTCGATCCGGGCGATCAGCCCCGCGGTCCACTGCGCCTCGGCGTCCGCGGAGTGGACCCACCTGTGCATGATCTCGCCGATGTGGCCCAGCGACTGCGGGCCCTCCTGCGGCGTGTAGTAGTCCGTGACCGACGACCGCCAGAGCGCCAGCTTCGCCAGCCGCTCCCCGAGCAGCGCGAGCACCTCCGCCCGCGGCAGGTCGACCATGAAGCCGATCGCCGCCGACAGCACGTCCGTCTTCTGGTCTGACGCCGCGAGGGCCTCGCGCAGCAGCCGGAAGTACTCCTCGCGGCCGGCGTCCGTCACCTCGTACTCGGTGCGCGGCGGCCCGCCCGCCGCGCTCGGCGCCACCTCGTGCGCGTGCAGGACGCCCTGCTTCGCCATCTGCTTGAGCGCGTGGTAGATCGATCCGGGCTTGGTGTTCGACCACTCGTGGGCGCCCCAGTACTCCAGGTCGTTGCGTACCTGGTACCCGTGGGCCCGCCCGTGCTGGCGGACCGCACCGAGGACAAGAAGCCGGATCGCTGACATGGGGCCAGGCTACTCACCCCCGCTCACCCCATGGCGCGGGTCCCGTCCAGGGACTCCCGGACGATGTCCGCGTGGCCCGCGTGCCGGGCGAACTCCTCCACCAGGTGCAGGAGCATCCAGCGCATCGAGACCTTGACGTCCTTGGGGAACCAGGGCGCCGGCGGCAGCGGGAAGGTGTCGTCCAGGCTCGGGACGCCGGCGACGAAGGCCGCCGTCTGCTCCGCGACCCCGTCCCAGAAGGCCAGCACCGACGGCACGGACTCCCCGTCGACCAGCCGGAAGCCCTCGCCCCAGGTCTCCGCCGTGCGCTCCTTGCCTCCCCCAGGCTCCGCCTGGGAGGTGCCCCCCGGCGCCTGCTGGGCGAGCCGCAGCCAGTTCAGCTCGACCTCGGCCACGTGCTTGAGCAGCCCGGACAGGGTGAGCTCGCTCACGCTGGGGCGGCTCGCGGCCTGCTCCTCGCTGAGCCCGAGGAGCGATTCGCGGATCGCCGTGCGCTGGGCCTCGACGAAAGCGAGGAGCGTGCCGCGCTCGTCGCCGAGAACTTCGGTGGACATCTGGGCCATGACCGACCGCCTTCTGCGTGGGTGTGAGGGAGGTGTCCCGCCGGGGGCTTCCCTCCCCCGACACCTCATACGCTACGGAGCCTTGCGGTCAGGCTCTGTCCTCAATTCCCGCTCAGTTGCCCTCGATCTCCCCGTCCGGGCGAATCGCCGGCAGCGCGGTGGCGGGCTGCGGCAGCAGCGCCTTGGTCAGGTCCTGCTTGCCCGTCGGGTCGAGCCCGTACATCGCCTCGTAGATCTTGCGGACCGCCGGTCCCGACGCACCCGAGCCGGTGCCGCCCTGCGAGATCGTCATCACGATCGCGTAGTCGTCGGTGTAGGAGGCGAACCACGAGGTGGTCTGCTTGCCCTGGACCTCGGCCGTGCCCGTCTTGGCGTGCATCGGGATCTGCTTCTGCGGCCAGCCGCCGAAGCGCCAGGCGGCGCTGCCGTTCGTGGCCACACCGGCGAGCGCCTCGTCGATGTTGTCGCGGGTCTTCGCGTCCATCGGGAGCCTGCCCTGCTCCTTCGGCGCGATCTCCTGGACCGACTTCCCGTCGGCGCTGACGATCGCCTTGCCGATGCCGGGCTGGTGGAGCGTGCCGCCGTTGGCGATGGCCGAGTAGACGGAGGCCATCTGGATCGGGGTGACGAGCGTGTCGCCCTGCCCGATCGAGTAGTTGATGGCGTCGCCCTCACGCAGCTGGTTGCCCTGGCGGCAGTTCTCGTAGGCGATCTTCTCGGCGAAGGAGCCGTTCTTCTTGCCGTCCCGGCACCAGGCGTCCTTGTTCGCCTCGAAGAAGTCCTGCTTCCACTTCCGGTCGGGGACCCGGCCGGGGACCTCGTTGGGCAGGTCGACGCCGGTGCGCTTGCCCAGCCCGAACTCGTGGGCGGTCTTGAGGAACCAGTCGTTCGGGTTCTTCTTCGGGTTGATGCCGCCGTCCTTCTTCCACTCCCGGTCCGCGAGGGCGTAGTAGACGGTGTCGCAGGAGACCTCCAGGGCCCGGCCGATGGTGATGTCGCCGTGGCCCTGCGACTCGAAGTTCGTGAAGGTCTGGCTGCCCACCGAGTACGAGCTGGGGCAGGGGTAGCGGCCGTTGAACGGGTACCCGGCATTGACCGCGGCGGTGGAGGTGACCACCTTGAAGATGGAGCCCGGCGCCGCCTGCGCCTGGATCGCCCGGTTCAGCAGCGG
Organism: Streptomyces sp. NPDC097617; assembly: GCF_044761485.1. NCBI lineage: Bacteria > Bacillati > Actinomycetota > Actinomycetes > Kitasatosporales > Streptomycetaceae > Streptomyces > Streptomyces sp. NPDC097617. The sequence goes on along the minus strand of NZ_JBIWCL010000032.1, from coordinate 15,878 downwards.
GTAGTTCGACCCCTTGTCGGTGAGGCCGGCGTAGTCCTTGGCGGAGATGCCGCCCACCCAGGCGTTGGGGTCGTAGGTCGGGTTCGAGGCCATCGCCACGACCCGGCCGGTCTTGGTCTCCATCACCACGACGGAGCCCGAGTCGGCCTCGTAGTTGCGGCGGGTGTTCTTGTCGTAGACCTTGCGGGCGTCGATCATCGCGTTGTTCAGCTCGCGCTCGGCGACCGCCTGCACCCGGGAGTCGATCGAGGTCACGACATTCGAGCCGGGCCGCGCCGGGTCGGTCTCGCCCTGCCCGATGACCCGGCCGAGGTTGTCCACCTCGTAGCGGGTGATGCCCGCCTTGCCGCGCAACTCCTTGTCGTAGGTGCGCTCCAGGCCGGAGCGGCCGACCTGGTCGGAGCGCAGGTACGGCGAGTCCGACTTCTTCGCCTTGGCGATCTCCTCGTCGGTCACCGGCGAGAGGTAGCCGAGCACCTGGGAGGTATTGGCCTCGTCCGGGGCGGCGTAGCGGCGCAGGGCGGTCGCCTCGGCCGTGATGCCGGGGAAGTCCTCGGGGTGCTCGCGGATCTGCAGGGCCTGCTCGGTGGTGGCCTCGGCGCTGACCGGGATCGGCTGGTAGGGGGAGCCGTTCCAGCAGGGCTGCTTGGTCTTGGCGTCGCAGAGCCGGACCGTGTCGATGACCTCCTGGGCGTCCATGCCCAGCACCCCGGCGAGCCGGGTCAGCACGGACTTGCCCCTGTCCTTCATCGTCAGCAGCTCGGTGCGGCTGGCGGAGACCACGAGGTGGGTCGCGTTGTCAGCGAGCGGAACCCCGCGCGAGTCCAGGATCGAGCCGCGCACGGCGGGCTGGACCACCTGCTGGACGTGGTTGTTCTTCGCCTCGTCCGTGTACTCCGAGCCATTGCGGATCTGGAGGTACCAGAGACGTCCGCCCAGGGTGAGCAACAGCGAGAAGACCACGATCTGGATGACGACGAGCCGGTTCTGGACCCGAAGGGTCCGGCCGGTCTCCGGTATGTTGCTCAACTCGATCTCCCCCGGGCGGCTGCCTACGCCCGGCCGAGTCTAGGGGTGCGGCCTGTGAGACCTAGAACGGGAAGGTCGTCCGACCGTGCTGTACGGAGATCCACTTCTGCGTGGTGAAGGCCTCGATCGTGGCCTCGCCGTTCAGCCGGCCCAGACCCGAGGCCTTCTCGCCACCGAACGCGGCCAGCGGCTCGTCCCCGATCGTGGAGTCGTTGACGTGGATCATGCCCGTCTCGATCCGCTGCGCGAAGCGGACGCCCCGCTCCACGTCTCGTGTGTGCACGGCGCCGCTCAACCCGTACGGCGTCGCGTTGGTCAGCCGGACGGCCTCGTCCTCGCCGTCGAAGACCACCAGCAGGGCCACCGGGCCGAAGATCTCCTGGCTCAGCAGCGGAGAGTCCTCGGGGATCCCGGCGAGCACCGTGGGTTCGACCAGGTTGCCGCGCGTAGACCCCCGTACGAGCGCCAGCGCGCCGGATTCCACGGCCTGGTCCACGAGCGCGGTCAGGGCGTCGGCCTGGAAGGAGTTGATCAGCGGGCCGATGTGGGTGTCGGCCTCGTGCGGGTCGCCCGTCTTCAGCGCGCGCACGCGCACGGTGAACTTCTCCGTGAACTCCTCCGCGACGGAGGCGTCGACGAGGATCCGGTTGGCGGCCATGCAGACCTGGCCCTGGTAGACGAAGCGGCTGAAGACGGCCGCGTCCACCGCGTAGTCGAGGTCGGCGTCGTCGAGGACGACGAGCGCGCTGTTGCCGCTGAGCTCCAGCACCGTGCGCTTGAAGTGGCGGGCGGCGACCGCCCCGACGTGCCGGCCGACCCGGTCCGATCCGGCGAACGAGATGACCTTGGGCACGGGGTGGGTCAGGAGAGCGTCGCCTATTTCGGCGATGTCGGTGACCAGGACGTTCAGCAGGCCGGCGGGCAGCCCGGCGTCCTCGAAGATCTTGGCGATCACGCCGCCGCCGACGACCGGAGCGTTCTGGTTGGGCTTGATGACGACCGCGTTGCCCAGCGCCAGGGCCGGGGCCACCGACTTGAGGGTCACCAGGAAGGGGAAGTTGAAGGGGCTGATCACGGTGACGACGCCCACGGGCAGCCGCTGGACCCGGTTCTCCTTGCCCTCGACCGGCGAGGGGAGGATCCGGCCCTCGGGGCGGACGGCCAGCTGGAGCGACTCGCGGATGAACTCCATCGCGAGGTGGACCTCGTACTCGGCCTTGGGACGGGTCCCGCCGAGCTCGTCGATCATCGCCTCGACGATCTCCTTCTCGCGCTCCTCGGTGATCCGCAGGGCGCGCTCCAGGACCGCGCGTCTGATGTACGGGCTGGTGGCGGCCCACTCCCGCTGGGCACGCTCGGCGCCTCGGTAGGCCTGGTCCACCTGCTCGACGGTGGCCACGGTGATGGCCGCGAGCTTCTCCCCGTTGTACGGGTTGACGTCGATGATGTCCCACGAACCGGTACCGGCCAGCCATTCGCCGTCGATGTACTGGTGAGCCAGATCGCTGAATATGGACATGCCATCCCTTACTGCGAGCGCGCACCCGTGCGCTGCACCGGAGACCGATCGGTCATCATGCACTGATCAGACGTCATAGTACGTGCGAATCAAGACAGTTGGAGCAGACCGCGGAGAAGATCCCGGGTCCGGTCGGCATCGGGGCAGTCGGCCTGGAGCCGCTCCATCGCCCGCCCGTACTGACCCACTTCCTCGTCCTTGTCCAGGTAGAGGGCGCTGGTCAGCTGTTCCAGATAGACGATGTCCTGGAGGTCGGACTCGGGGAAGCGCAGCAGGGTGAAGGCTCCGCTCTCGCCCGCGTGGCCGCCGAAGGAGAAGGGCATCACCTGGAGCTGCACGTTCGGGCGCTGCGAGACCTCGATGAGGTGCTCCAGCTGGCCGCGCATGACCTCGCGGTCGCCGTACGGGCGGCGCAGCGCGGCCTCGTCGAGCACGGCATGGAAGACCGGGGCGTTCTCGGAGACGAGGACCTTCTGCCGCTCGAGGCGCAGGGCGACGCGGCGGTCGATCTCGGCGCCGGTGGCACCGGGCATACCGCGGCTGACGACGGCGTGGGCGTAGGCCTCGGTCTGCAACAGGCCGTGGACGAACTGCACTTCATAGATACGAATGAGGGAGGCGGCACCCTCCAGACCGACATACGTCTGGAACCAGCCGGGCAGCACGTCGCCGTAACTGTGCCACCAGCCTGTCGCGTTGGCCTCGCGGACCAGTCCGAGCAGCGACTCGCGCTCGGTGCTGTCCGTGACTCCGTAGAGCGTGAGGAGGTCCTCGACGTCTCTGGCCTTGAAGCTCACCCTTCCCAACTCCAAGCGGCTGATCTTCGATTCGGATGCGCGGATCGAGTAGCCGGCCGCCTCACGGGTGATGCCGCGGGATTCTCGGAGTCGCCTGAGCTGGGAGCCCAGGAGGATGCGGCGCACCACAGAACCGCTTGCTTCTGCGGTCACTAGTACTGCCCTCCCCATCGCATTGGCGTGCGCGTGGTGTGCGCGAGCGTCTCGGGGCCCCCGCACCCCAAGGGCCGCAGTCTGCCACCAAAACGCATCGGCCCGTACTCGTTCTGTAACGGAATCCCGTCCCCGGGAAAAGAAGTCCGTAAGTATGCGTAGGAAGAAATGAGTCAGAACCGTCACGGGAGCGGACAGGTCCGGCGCGTGCACGTGCATCTGCCCTTGCATCCGGCCCGAGCATTCGGAACGATGGTCCCCGCGCACCTGCGTGCTGTTCGCGCCGGCGCCGGACCCACCCCGCAGTTCTTTCTGGACGGAGTTGACCGCTCCGCCCGCGAATCCCGGGAGTGCCTCGCATGGGGACGAATGGATCGACCATGCTCGAGCCGTTACGGCAGGGGCTTCCCCCGGTCGACCCCACGGCTGTCTCCGGGTCCGCGTCCTGCGCCCTCCCCGCACGGTTCGACGCGGTGCGGGGTGCCCGCACCTTCACCCGGTCGACCCTGTCCCAGTGGGGCCTCGACGACCGCTTCGACGACGTGTCCCTGGTCGTCTCCGAACTCGTCACGAACGCGCTGCGCCATGCCCTGCCCGAGGACAAGCGGGGTCCGGACGCCGAGCCGGAGCCTCCCGTACGCCTGCACCTGATGCGGTGGAGCACACGGCTGGTGTGCGCGGTACGGGACCCCAGCGAGGACCGTCCCGGCGGGGCGTTCTCCCCGGAGCGGACCTCGGAGAACTGCGACCTGGAGTCCGGGCGCGGGCTGTTCCTGGTGGACGCGTACAGCGACAGCTGGGGCTGGCACCCGCTCGCGGGACGGCTGACCGGCAAGGTGGTCTGGGCGCTGTTCCTGCTCCACGACTGAGCGGACGGCAGCCGCCGATCAAGGGCGCAGACAGGACAACTGGCCGGGATTGATCATTGCGATCAGTCCCGGCCAGTGCACGTGCATGGCTTGATGGGTGCGCTGTTCCGTCAGCTGATCAGATGGTCGAACTCGCCGTCCTTGACGCCCAGCAGCAGGGCCTCTATCTCCGCAGGCGTGTAGACGAGAGCCGGTCCGTCGGGAAAGCGCGAATTGCGCATGGCGACATCGCCTCCCGGCAGCCGTGCGAACTCCACGCAGGAACCCTGCGAGTTGCTGTGTCTGCTCTTCTGCCACGTCAGCTCAAACAAGGAAGCGAGTGCTGCAGCTGCCATCCCGTTGTACGCGTGGTCCACAGGAAGCCCCCGATAGTGCAGATGTCAACTCCTCCGGATCATAGCTGTGTTCACGAGCTGCTGCATGGGCAGATGCACGTGCACGCGGGGTGGTCCATTGATCACACACAGGTCCGTAATCAGGGAGGGCGACATGGCTGTTCCATGGGCCGGTCGATCCGCTCCTGAAGTCGGAGGCACGCGCCCTGCGCGCCGACGACCCGGGTACGCCCGAGCGCTAGCGGGGCAGCGGCCTGCGCCGGCCGCCCATGTGGGCGCGGTCGGCGGCGGCCGTGCCGTCCTCCCAGCCCGCGTGGTCGGTGGCGCCGCGCAGCCGGGTCGTCGTGGTCCGCGGGAACATCTCGTCGGCGCGCGAGGTGACCGCCACGTCGCGGGCCACCAGGGCCGGCAGGTTGTCGGGGGCCTCGGTCACCGCGTGCTCGGCGGTCTCGGCCAGCCGGTGGCCGATCCGGCTGGCGTAGGCGAGCAGGAAGGACTGCCTGAAGGCCTTCGTCCGCTTGCGCCCGCCGGAGCGCTGCGCGGCCTCCGCACGGGTCATCGCCGCCGTGCCCTGCACGAGCAGCGAGGTGTGGAGCAGCTCCACCGCCTCCAGGTCGCTCTCGAAGCCGACGACCGTGGAGAACTCGAAGCCGCTGTTCCACACCGCCCGGCAGCGGTTGGCGGTGGCCACCGCGTCGAGCAGCACCGCCTTCGCCTCCTCGTACGGCGGCTCCACACCGATCCGGCAGGCCCCCGGTACCTGCGCCGGGCCGCCGCCGCGGGCGGCCAGCAGCGCCTCGTCCACGGTGTGCCGGGCCATCAACTCCTGGGCCTTGGCACTGAGCGCCTCCGCCTCCTCCGGGAAGGTGGTCGCCTCGGCCTTGGCGAGCAGCGCCCGGATCCGGCCCAGCATGCGCGGTTCTATGTGGGCGTGCTCGGCGAGGGCGTCGGCCGGGTCGCCGGGCAGCGGACCCACCGGCTCGATCGAGGGCAGCCGGATCAGCAGCCGCAGCACCTCGAGGAGGGCGGTGGCCAGCGTGAACCGGTCGGCCCGTTCCCGCTGCGCGAGCCGGTCGGCGTACTCCTCGTCGCCCGCCCACCACACCTCGCCGGCATCCCAGCGCGCCGGCAGCCGGGCGTAGCGGCGCGCCTCGGCGGCGATCAGGTCCCCGATGATCCGCAGATGCCGCTCGTCGAGGTCCCGCCGGACCAGCCGCAGCACGTCCGCCGGCTGCCAGCCGCGCTCCCAGGCCTGCCGCACGTACGCCTCCCCGCGCGCGAGCAGCTCCCGGCCGACCCCGGCCCAGCCGCCCTGATCGGCGACGAGCACCGAGGCCCCGGTGTCCAGCCCGGCATCGTCCTGGGCGTAGAGGGCGGCGGCGAACGCCCGATCGACAATCTCGGCAAGGTCTCTCACCCCACCAGTCTCCCAGCCCACCCACCCCACCCAGCCGAACCCACCCAGCCCCGCCGCACCCCCCCTCAGCCCCGCCGGCGTTTGAGGCGCCCCCTCAGCCCCGCCGGCGTTTGAGGCGCGGGCGCCCGGGGGCAGCGCCCCCGCAACGCTGCCGCACCCGGCCCGGCCCGGCCCGACACAGCACCGGCACCGGCACCGGCACCGGCACCGCACGGCCCGGCGTCGCAGCCCCTGTCAGACCCCGGTGGGACACTCGCACCCATGAGCGACCGCACCGCCCGCTGGGCCCTCGCCGAGGACGCCGACGGCTGGTGGCACGCCACCCCCGTACCCCCCGCGGACAGGCCCCGGCTCCGCGTCCGCGACCCCGCCGACGCGATCCGCTCCGCCCCGCCCGGTACCCGCTGGGTCTGGCGGTCCACCGCCGCCGTCTACCCCCGCCTGCTCGCCGCCGGCGCCCGCGTCGAGCGGTGTCACGACATCGAGGCCACCGAGCTGCTGCTCCTCGGCCACGAGGGCCGCTTCGGCGAGCCCCGCTCCGCGGCCGCCGCCTGGGCCCGGCTCAACGGCGCCCCCGTACCGCCCGATCCGCGCCCCCGCGCCGCCGAGCCCCGCGCGCAGGATTCCCTCTTCGACCCGCAGCCCACCCCCGTCCCCCTGGACGCCCTGCTCGCCGTCCACGCCGACCAGGCGAAACGGCTGGACGCCACCGCCCACCCCGACCGGATGCGGCTGCTCACCGCCGCCGAGTCGGCGGCTTTCCTCGTCGCCGCCGAGATGAACCGCGCCGGCCTGCCCTGGCGGGCCGACGTGCACCGCGCCCTGCTGACCGAGCTGCTCGGCGAGCGGTACGCGGGCGGTGGGGAGCCCCGGCGCCTCGCCGAGCTGGCCGACCGCGTGTCCGCGGCCTTCGGCAGACGCGTACGGCCCGATCTGCCCGCCGACGTCATCAAGGCTTTCGCAGGGGCCGGGATCAAGCTCAAGTCCACCCGCCGCTGGGAGATCCAGGAGCTGGACCATCCCGCCGTCGAGCCGCTGATCGAGTACAAGAAGCTGTACCGGATCTACACCGCCCACGGCTGGTCCTGGCTCGCGGACTGGGTCCGCGACGGCCGCTTCCGCCCGGAGTTCATCCCCGGCGGCACCCTGACCGGCCGCTGGGTCACCAACGGCGGCGGGGCCCTGCAGATCCCCAAGGTCATCCGCCGGGCGGTGGTCGCCGACCCGGGCTGGCGGCTCGTCGTCGCCGACGCCGACCAGATGGAACCGCGCGTACTCGCCGCCATCTCCCGCGACCGCGCCTTCATGGAGGTCGCCGGGGAGGCCTCGGACCTGTACACCGCCGTCTCCCGCCAGGGTTTCTCCGGCGACCGGGACAAGGCCAAGCTGGCCGTGCTCGGCGCCGTCTACGGGCAGACCTCCGGGGACGGCCTGAAGAACCTGGCCGCGCTCCGCCGCCGCTTCCCCCGGGCCGTCGCGTACGTGGACGACGCGGCGAAGGCCGGCGAGGAGGGCCGGCTCGTACGGACCTGGCTGGGCCGCACCTGCCCGCCGCCCGCCGGCTCCGGCGAGGGCGACGAGGCCGGCGACGGCGGCGTCGACCCTGGCGAGGCGTACGGCGAGGGCGGGGCCCAGGCCGCGCAGGACCGGGACGACGGCTGGACCCCGAGCTACGCCTCCACCAACACCCGGGCCCGCGGCCGGTTCACCCGTAACTTCGTGGTCCAGGGCAGCGCGGCCGACTGGGCCCTGCTGCTGCTCGCGGCCCTGCGGCAGGCGACCGCCGGTATGCGGGCCGAGCTGGTGTTCTTCCAGCACGACGAGGTGATCGTGCACTGCCCCGCCGAGGAGGCCGAGGCCGTGGTGGAGGCGATCCGCGCCGCCGGCGACCTGGCCGGCCGGATCGCCTTCGGCGACACCCCCGTCCGGTTCCCCTTCACGGCGGCGGTGGTGGAGTGCTACGCGGACGCCAAGTGAACCCGGGTGCGCACGCGGGCCTCTAGTCGTGCGTCCGGTTCCACCCCGGGGCGAGCACGATCCGGCGGAGCTGCTCCATCGTCAGCGCGGGCGAGTCGCGCGTGGGCGAACCGTTCGGATCGGCCCCGTTGAAGGAGGACACCACCACGCGCAGACCGTCCTTGCGCAGGGTGTCCACGCTCCACTGCATGACGTCCTTGCCCTTCGTGGCGCGTCCCACCATGGCCCTCAACTTCGTCCCGTCCGGCTGCGTGGTGACATCGGCGTCGGTGAAACCCGTGGGGTTCTGGCCCTGCTGGACGTTGATCTGGACCAGGGACCGGCCGCTGCCGTCGTCGAGGACGACATAGCCGTAGTCGCCCTCCCCGCCCTTGGCGACGACCGGGGCGTTGACTCCGAGCCCGCGCAGCAGGTGCTCCAGGGCCGCCCCGGCGTTCTGGTCCCGCAGCGCCGCCCCCGACTGCTCCCGGGGGGCCTCCGGCTCGGCCGTCGGCACGTCGTTCAGCGCCGGGTACCAGGCCGTCGAGATGGCCAGGTACCTCAACTCCTCCGCGGAGAGCGGCGGATCGGTCCGGGAGACGGGCGCGCCCTTCTCGGCCGCGGCGTTCCACTCGGACACGCCGACCAGGAAGCCCTGCGGGGTCACGAGCGTGGCCGACCAGACCTTGGTGTCCACGCGGCGGTCCGGGTACTCGTACCCCTTGTGGATCATCAGCCTGGAACCGTCGGCCAGCTCCTCGGTCCGGCAGTCGTCGTAGGCCTGGAGGCTCTTGTCCCCGCACTCGGTCTGCTCTCGGGCCAGGTTGCCGTTCGGGTCCACCCGCTGGAGGCGCACGGAGACGGCGGCCTTGCCCCTCCCGTCGTCGTACACGCCGGAGACCCAGGGGCCCAGCTCGTCGCTCGTGCCGCGGGCCTCGGCCTTGGAGAGCTCCCCGCCGGGCAGGAGCGACTTCAGGTTCGCGATCATCTGCTCGGCGGTGACCACGCCCTGGCCGGTCCGCGGCTGCTTCCCGCTGCCGCCCGGCAGGGTCGGCGGCGCCGCGACGGCGACCGGGTCCGCGGCGTCCCGGCTGTCGAACAGGCCTCCTGTGTAGGCGCCCGCCGCGGCGATCAGGGTCAGGGCCAGGGCGGAGCCGCCGACCACGGCGGTGCGGCGGCGTGCCATCAGCTGTCGGCCGCGCTGCTCGCCCGCGTCGGCGAGGGCGTGCCGGTCGGTCGTGAAACCGTCCCCCACACGCCGGAGGGCTTCGCCGAGTTCGTCTTCGATGGGCATGGGGAACCAGACCTTCCGTTTCCAGGGTGGGGTGGGACGGGGAGCCCGACCGCGGCTCGCGCCGGTCTCAGAGCTCCGCGAAGGCGGAGAGGCTGCCGCCCAGCTGCTCGCGCAGCCGGGCAAGCGCCCGCGAGGTCCGCGTACGGACCGCCGCCGAGCTCGTGCTCATCGCGTCGGCGGTCTCCTCGACACTGCGGTCCTCCCAGAAGCGCAGCACCAGCACCGCCCGGTCCTTGGGCGACAGCCGGCCCAGCGCCTCCAGCAGCGTCAGCCGCAGCGCCGGATCCCCGCCGGCGGCCGCGGGCTCGCGCCGGTCGGGCAGCTCCCCGACGGGGCGCTCCCCCGCCGAGCGGCGGCGCTGGTGCGTGAGGAAGGACCGGACCAGCACCGTCTGCGCGTACGCCGCCGGATTGTCGATACGGGAGATCCGCCCCCAGCGCAGGTACATCCGCCCCAGGGTCTCCTGCACCAGGTCCTCCGCGAGGTGGGTGTCCCCGCTCGTCAGCAGGCAGGCCGACCGGTACAAATGCCCCGCCCGGCCTGCCGCGAACTCACGGAACCCGCCTCTGCGAGCCTCCCGCATCCACTCCCCCTCGCGTCCGTCTCACCCCACTGACGCGTCGGCGGTGCGGAAATGTTTCATCCCCGGCCGAGTGTCTTCCCCGAGTATTGACCGCAGTTGTGCCGGCGAACAGCCCGGGAGCCGGTCATCCCAGGTCGTGGAAGTACACGTGGAACTCCTCGCGGACAAAGCCCTCCGTCTCGTACAGCCCCTGCGCGACGGTGTTGTCGTAGGCCGTCTCCAGCTGCACCCCGGACACCCCGGCCTCGCGGGCCCGTCGCAGCACCTCGCGCAGCAGCGCCCGGCCGGCCCCGGTGCGGCGGCCTTCCGGGGCGACGTACAGGTCGTTGAGGACCCAGGCGGTCCGCAGGGAGAGGGAGGAGAACCCGCGGTAGACCTGCGCGAAGCCCACCGTGCCGGCCTCCGGGACATCGGCGAGCAGCACCAGGGACTCGTCCTTGGCGATCCGCTCCGCCAGGAAGGCCCGCGGGGCGTCCGGGTCCTCGATGTCCACCTCGTAGAAGTCGAGGTAGCCGCGGAACAGCACGGCCGCCGCCTCGACGTCCGCCTCGCCGGCGGCGCGGACCGAGACCGCGGGCGCGGGCGCGGGCGCGGCCGCGGCCGCAGGACACGGCGCCGGCGCCGGCGCCGTGTCCTGCGGCCGGGAGGGGAGGTCCTGCTGTGCCGCCGTCTGTGCCTGACCGTTCATGTGCGTCTCCCTCAGGGGTGTTTCGCGCGCCGCGGACCATGGTGGGTGGTGGACGAGGAGCCGCCCGGACCCTCGACGCCCTACGCTACGGCCGGAGTCGGCTCCCGCGAAGGACCGGCCGCGCACACGACGACGCGGGGCCCCGGAACCGAAGTCCCGTGGCCCCGCGCGTACATACGGTCGTCGGCGGCCCCGCTCACGACGCGGGCTGGGCGGGGAGCGAGTAGACATGGCCGGGGGTCACGATCTTGGTGATCGCCTCCCCGAAGAGGGTGCTGGGCTCCTGGTTCTCGTACCCGATGTCCGTGTTGAGCAGGACGACCAGCGTGGCCTGCGCCTGCGGCAGGTAGAGGACGAGGGAGCCGTAGCCCGGCAGTGAGCCGTTGTGGCCGATCCAGCCCTGCACGTTGAAGATGCCGAGGCCGTAACCCGTGCCCGGGAGGGCGTCGACCACGTCCAGCCGCTGGGCCTGGGTGGCGGGGGTCAGCAGGGTCCCGGTCGCCAGGGTCTTCGCCCAGCTGCGCAGGTCGGAGAGGTCGGAGATCATCGCGCCGGCCGCCCAGGCCCAGGAGGGGTCCCAGTCGGTGGATTCCTCGACCTTTCCGGAGGCGGTCTGGTTCGTATAGCCCTGGGCATGCGGGTTCGGGAACTCCGCGCCGGTGGGGAAGACCGTGTGCGTCAGCCCGGCCGGCTCCACGACCTCCCGGTCGATGAACCGGTCGAGGGGGATACCGCTGACCTTCTCCACCACCAGTCCGAGGAGGATCAGATTGGTGTTGCAGTAGTAAAATTTCGCGTTCGGCTCGAACAGCACCGGGTGCTCGAAGGAGTAGCCGAGCAGCTCCTGCGGGGTGAAGTGCCGGTCGGGATCGCTGGTCAGCGCCTTGTAGAAGTCCTCGTCGGCCGAGTAGTTGAAGAGGCCGCTGCGCATCCCGGCCAGCTCACGCAGGGTGATCCGGTCGCCGTTCGGCACCCCGTCGACGTACTTGCCGATCGGGTCGTCCAGCCCGACCTTCCCGTCGTCGACCAGTTCCAGGAGCGCGGTGACGGTGAAGGTCTTCGTCACGCTGCCGATGCGCATGTTCAGGTTCGGGGTCATCGGCGTGCCCTTGGCCTTGTCGGCGACGCCGAAGGACCGTACGTACTCACCCTTGCCGGGCGCCGACACGGACACGATCACGCCGGGGACCTTCGCCTCGGCCAGGACCTTCCGGACGGCGTCGTCCAACTGCCGGGCCACGGCAGGCGTCAGCTGCGGGAAGGCGTCGGAGGCGGGCGTGGTCGCGGGCTTCGGGGGCGGCGTCGGGGCCGGGGCCGTCGCGGTCGGCGCGTGCGCCGCCGCCGCGTCCCACGCGTACACCGCCCCTCCCCCCGCGCCCAGGGGGCCCACCACGAGTCCGACCGCCGCCGCACCCACGGCCGCACTGCGCCAACGTGTCGTCATGCCCGGCCTCCTCGCCCGCCAAGCCCAGGAACCACCACTCCAAGCTAGCCCTGCGTACCCGGGCGGGCGACCGGAGCCGAGAGGGCGCGGCGAGCGGTGCGGGGGGCGGCGAAGAAGTCTAAAAATCTATTCTAGAAATGCCGCCGTACCGGCCAGACTTCCCCCATGACCGGTCGCACCTCCGGCGCAGGGCCGGAACCCGACGAGCGGGAGCCCGGCGGCTTCGGACCGCCACCCGCTCCGTTCGGCCCGTCCGCCGCCTCGCCCGCTCCGCTCGGCCCGTCCGCGGTCCCGCCGGCGCCGTTCGACGCGTCCAGCGTCCCGCCCGCACCGTTCGGGCCGCCCACGGTCCCGCCCGCCGGTCCGCCCTCCGGTGTCCCACCGCACTCCGGCGTCACGCGGCGGTCCCGGCCCGCCGTCGCGGCCGCCGTCGCCGCGGTGGTCGCCGCCCTGCTCCTGATCGGCGGCGGCGCGTACCGGCTGACCGTCCACGGCGCCGAGGACCCGGCCCGGCCCCTGGCCGGGCCTTCCGGGTCCCCCACGGTCGACCAGGGCGACGGCAGGGGCCCGGGCGGCACCCCGGCCGCCTACGACCCCAACACCGGCATCGGCCCCGGTGAGGCCCGGGTCTGGCTGCGCGACAACCAGGCCGAGGTCGCCGGGGCGGGGACCTCGCAGTACGGCCCGTGGCGGGTGGGCGACACCGTGGTCGGCGCGATCTCAAGCGGCATCACGGCGTACGCGGCGACCGACGGCCAGGAGAAGTGGAAGCTCCCGCTCCAGACACCCCTGTGCGGGGTTCCGCCGGCCCCGTCCACGACCGGCGTGCTCATCGTGGCGGTGCGGGAGAGCACGTCGGAGACATCGCGGTGCACCCACCTCCAGCAGATCGACCTCGCCACGGGCAAGGCGGGCTGGAAGGTTCCGGTACCGCCCGAGAACGACCACGACAGCACGGTGCAGTTCGAGCTGGCGATCAGCGGTGACACCGTGGCCGTCGTCCGGCCGGCCGTCATGAGCGGCTTCTCGGTCACCGACGGCCGCAAGCTCTTCGGCACCTCGAAGACCAACGGCTGCTACCCGTCCGGGTTCGCCGGGGGCTCCCGGCTGATCGGCATCCGCCACTGTCCCGACCCGAACGGCGCCCTCGCCTCCGGTCGGGCGATGATCGAGGAGCTGGATCCGGCCACCGGCACCGCGCGCTGGACCTACACGTACGAGCCGGACTGGACGGTCGGCCGGGTGCTCTCCATCGACCCGCTGGTGATCGCCGCGCACCACAAGGACAAGAAGACCTGGAGCCTCACGGCCTTCGCCGCCGACGGCACGGTCCGCTCGCGGACCGACCCGGGCTTCGGGGTCAGCGGCCGCTGCAACGGCTTCGGCAACGCGAGCGGCTTCCAGGAGTGCTACGCCGCCGCGGCCGACGCCGACACCCTCTACCTCGGCGCGGGCAAGCCCGGCAGCAGCCTCGGCATCGACGACACCAACCAGGTCGTCGCCGTCGACCTGAACACCGGCAAGGAGCGGTGGCGCACCGCCGAGCAGCCCAAGGGGCGCACCATGTGGCCGCTCGCGTTCGAGGGCGGCCGGGTCGTCGTGTACCTCACTCCCGGCAGCGGCGAGCCGGGGGCGGTCGTCTCCCTCGCCCCGGCCGACGGGGCCGCGCAGCCCGTCCTGCGCAGCCCGGCCGCGGCCACCGGCGCCCAGGGCGTCTTCTACACCCACGGCCTGCGCACCGCATGGGCGGGCGGTCGGGTGTTCCTGCTCAACGGCAGGGTCTACAGCCCGGATCCCGGGAAGGCGAGCCGCGCGATCCTCTCGTTCGGCAAGTAGGGCCGCGAGGCACCAGGAGGGGAACCGTGCAGAACCCGTACCCACACCCGGATCACCAGCCGGACCGACAGCCTGACCACCAGCCGGACCGAACCGGCGGCCTGTACCGGCCACCGCCGTTCCGTCCACCGCAGGAGCCCGGCGCCACCGGGAGGAGCAGGAGCAGAAAGCAGGTCGTCGCCGGGGTCTGCGCCCTGACCGCCCTCGCGGTCATCGCCGCCGCGACCGGCGTCGCGCTCGGCGTCCGTGAGAACCGCGCACGGGCCCGCGCCCTCCCTCCGGCGTCCGCGGCCGACCCGACGAAGCCGCTCGTCGCGGGCTGGAAGACCGTGGTCAACCCCAAGCACGGCACCGCCTTCGACGTTCCGCCGCAGTGGGAGGTCCTCGAATCCTCCGTCTTCAGCGGCCATACGGACCGCAAGGACCCGGAGAAGATCCTCATCGGGCACACGGCCCCCGCGTTCTACAAGTCCAAGTGGTGCAGCATCGACGTGGACGGCGACGGCCAGGTCACGGACGTCCGGCTCGCCAACGTCGGCACCAAGGGCGCCGCAGGCGCGAAGGACCCCGCCGACATCGCCGGGAAGGAGGCGCCGACCTGGGTCTACGCCGCCTACACCCAGCCGGACAAGAGTGTGGTCAAGGCGGACAAGCCGGTGGAGTACACGACGAGGACCGGGGTCCGGGGGAGCTACGTCAAAGCCCGCTCGACGGGCGTTCCGCGGACCGACCACTGCGCGGGCGACGGCCAGGCGGTGGTCTTCGGCTTCAAGAACTCCCGGGGCGACCTGGTCTCCTGGGACTTCTACGGCCGCACGGGCGTGCCCGGCGCCGTCGACGACGCCCTGATCATGCGGGTCCTCAGTACGGTCCGTCTGGCGGGCGACCCGAAGGAGCCCTGAGCCGCCTGCCGCTCCTCTGCCTCAACCGCCTCTCGGACGTCTTCGACGACGAGATCGCCCGCCTCGCCGAGGGCCTGGGCGGGCCCCGCCACGTGGCGCTGGAGATCGCCGAGGCGGACCACGGCCTCCTGCGGTTCCACCTCCCGCCCGAGGCCCGCTGGAGCGCCATCAGCGGACGGACCTCCTACGACTGGCCCCTGGACGACAAGGACCTCGTCGCCCGTGAGCTGGACCCGACCGGCCGGGTCCAGCTCACGATGGATGGCGATGCACCACCTCGAACACGGCTGCAAGCGAGACCTGGATGGAGACCGTGCTGCGGGGAAGTCCCCGACTGCCGAGAACTCCTGAGTGTCAGCGAACGTCGGACATCGGGGTAGCACCTGAGAGTGGACTGGATAGCATCAGTAAGTACGCCGGCAGGAGCCATGGTTGGTGTAGGGGCCGCGTTGACTGCCGAGCGTCTCCGCTGACGCCGCGACAAGGAGCGGGAGGCAGCGCAGACCCGCAGAGCTGTCTACTCGGAGTTCCTGATGGCCCTCAGCCGCGGACACTCCGACATGCGAAGCATCGTTCTGCGGCCTGACCATCCGTCCGGCGACGCCCTGTTCGGCGAGCTTCATCAAGCCCTCGACGGCGCCGGCATCTGGCGCCTCAGACAGAGCCTGTCACTCACAGCACCGGCCGAGATCATTCATCTGGCTGAAGCTGCCTGTGACGCCTTGGCCGTGATGCGCGACGGGCTCATTGAGGAACCGCACCTTCGAGGCGACTCCTATCCGATCTGCCGCGCGGAGCTCTGGCGGGAGAATGCGCAACTACGAGAAGCCATGCGTAGAGACCTTGGAATGGATGGCCCCGCAGACCCGGAAGTGGGCCAGTATCGCCTCTCAGACAGAAGCAGATCCGCAACAGACAGTTGACCGCCATCGGGCTGCGCGGCGGTCGGCCCTCGCAGGAGGGTCATGTCCCTTGGAGTGGTGTAGCTGATCTTTGGGTGGTGTCGGGTAGCTGGGTTCCGGTGTCTGGATAGAGGCTGTCCATGCTTTCGATGGA